>NZ_JACJRY010000033.1:0-71875 GCF_014697485.1 Anabaena sp. FACHB-83
GGTCAAAAATTTTGAAAGAACTTTGGAGAATGCGACGACTAAAATTCATCTCTGTTTTGTCAGACTTATGCTCAAACGGTTAGCTACTTCATAGATCCCAAATGGGTTCTATATGATTGATAGTCAAATTTCTTGTAATTGCTTAAATATTGTCGCAGAAGTCGCCCAAAGCTACAAGTTTTGATTTCAGACCTATTGATTAATCTATTCTGAGAAATCTAATGTCTAAACATCTTCTTCCCTTGTCTCTCTTCCTATTCTTGATTATCGGTTTCTGTACCTTGTAGCGCCATTTCAAAGTCCATACGTTGTTCAGCGTTACGCAGGAAATAACCGCTAATCATTGCGGAGGCCAATAGACGACCAAGACTTTCCCGGCTGGTTGTAATGGTCATATTAAAGTGTTCTGGTGGTAAGTTACCTAACAACCCCACAATGTTGCGTTCCATGACTTGGAAGACTTCGGGAGATGTTGGTTTAGATAAATGGCTTACTGTTTCGGGACTTAAAGATTTAACATATTGCCACAGTAAGTTACTGGTTTCTGATGCGTCGCTGGGGAAAAATTCTTCTGAGACTCGATTAGATTGGTTACTCACGTTTAACCTCCTGTACTACTGTTGCTGGTGGCTATGTTTGCAACTGAGATAAGATGTGCCTGTCTTATATTTAACGATCGCTGCCCTTTTGTTGTTCCTGTTAAATAATTTAACAGGCACATTCTCATATAGAAGTCGGTGTAACCGTACCAAAACCGGAGTATTTTCTCGCCTAATAGTTATTTAGTCATTGGTTATTGGTCATTTGTGAACTACTTAGGACTTACGCAAAAAAACGAGAAAATAAGGTTTTAGAACAGGGTGCAGGGGTATGAGGGTATAAGGGTGTAAGTATTCAAAACCCTTTCACCCTCACACCCAATCCCCACAGAAAATTTTGATGCGTAAGTCCTGCTACTAATAACCAAGGACAAATGACAAAGAACTAACTCGCCAAATACTCATTCATGGTGGCTTTGGATTTGCGGAGTTTGTTTAAGGCTTCCCGTTCAATTTGGCGGACTCGTTCACGGCTGATGTTTAAGATTTCACCGATTCTGGCCAAGGTTAAGGCTTGACCGTCAATCAACCCAAAGCGCAAGGTGATGACTTCTCGCTGTTGGGGGGTGAGTTCCGCCATGACTCGTTCTAAATCCGATGAGAGGGAGGTTTGCATAACAAACTCTTCGGGAGAAGCACCAGGATCTTCTAGCATTTCTCCAAGTTCAGTGTCGTAGTTGTCTCCCAAGCGCAAATCTAAGGAAAGGGGTAAACGGGCTTTTTCGAGGTATTCTCTGACTTGTTTGGGAGTTAGGTCTAGTTCTTGGGCTAATTCGCCGACTGAAGGGGCGCGTCCGAGTTTTTGCGATAACTGACGCTGGGCTTTTTTGATTTTATTGAGTTTTTCGGTGATGTGAATGGGTAGGCGAATGGTACGGGCTTTTTCGGCGATCGCCCGCGTAATTGCTTGGCGAATCCACCAATAAGCATAGGTAGAAAACCGATAACCTTTGGTGGGGTCAAATTTTTCTACACCCCGTTGCATTCCAATGCTACCTTCTTGGATCAGGTCAAGTAGGTCTACATTGCGCTTGATGTATTTCTTAGCGACAGATACGACTAAGCGCAAATTGGCTTCGACCATTTTACGTTTCGCAATTTCACCCTCGGCGATCGCTTTGTTCAATTCGGTTGTATCTAGCTTGGCTTCCTTCGCCCATTCTTCTAATGTGGGTTCATGACCTAACTTGCCAGCTAAAGATTCTCGAAGTTCTTGTAAAGCAGTTGAACGCTGCACCTGTTTACCGTAGCGAATTTCTTCTTCATGGGTTAACAGGGGTACACGGCCAATCTCACGCAGATAAGTCCGCACGAGGTCTGTAGCTGTCGGGGCCGTCTTGACGGCGCTACTGATTGGTGATGTTGGGGGGTTGATTGCTGTAGTCATTCAACTAACTAGTAGATAACTGATAAATAGATGTTTGTTGAGGTGCTGCCCAATTGACTTGGGAACACATGATATGGTTTACGATTTACGCTTCCGTTACGGGCGGCAGATTTTATTAATCAAATTAGGCTATTAACTGCTAGACGTTACAGTTTTTTCTGAGATTGTACAAGTATCTACGGATAGATAAGAGTAGCTAGAACAACACCTTACATCTTTAAACTTTGTTAATAATTGTAACATTTATTAAAAAGATTGCAAAGCCCCACAGGCTGAAAACGATTGAATTTGAGAATGATTGTAATAGCCTCAACACAGTGGTTGATCGAGCTTTATCCCTCGTACAGCAACAATGAGAACCATAGACTGTGGTCAATAGGTAGGCAAAAATTATGAATTTGTGGTTTTGGGCTGAGACTCCTATCAATCAATTGTTTGGCAAGTATTTGGAATGAGTATAATTGCTTGAGATGGGATGAGGGCGATCGCACTTGCCAGTTAATAAAAATTCGCAGAGAGAAAAATTAGTTTACTCATATTTGTTAAAATATCTCAATATGAACCATAAGGTTTCTTCTATAATAATTACTTAATTTTCCTTGTAAATACTGCTTAAAGCAGATTCATGAAAAAAGGGTAGGAGACAAGTGAAATCTTTACACTGCCTCCAAACCCCTCATACTCCAGTTAAATTAAGTGCCACGCCGGGCAGAATTACGGCTCTCGCTTCATACAATATTCTTGGATGCCTTTTACGTCTAAAGTCGTATTTTGCAGAGAACGGATAGCGGCGACGGTGGCTTTGGCACCAGCAATGGTAGTAATAATCGGGATTTTGTAAGCTAAGGCTGTGCGGCGGATGAGTTTAGCATCGGTTTGCGCTTCTTCACCAGAAGGTGTGTTGATGATGAGTTGTATTCTCTGGTTTTTAATTGCATCCAGGACGTGGGGACGGCCTTCGTGGAGTTTCAGCACCAATTCAACCTTTAAGTTATTTTCTTGAAGTACTTGGCGTGTGCCGAAAGTCGCCATCACAGTAAAGCCTAGGTCAATAAACTCCTTGACTACGGGAACGGCTAAGGCTTTGTCGCGATCGCTCATGGACACAAATACAGTACCAGTTAGGGGTAAACGCTCACCAGCAGCTAATTCTGCCTTGGCAAAGGCGCGGCCAAAGTCGCTGTCGATGCCCATCACCTCACCAGTCGAGCGCATCTCCGGGCCTAATATTGTATCTGTACCAGGAAATTTATTAAAGGGTAAAACTGCTTCTTTGACGGCAATATGTGAAGGTATGACTTCTTCTGTAAAGTTTAACTCCTCCAGAGTTTTACCCGACATAATTAATGATGCCAGTTTTGCCAACTGCACACCTGTAGCTTTAGAAACAAAAGGTACAGTCCGGGAAGCGCGGGGGTTAGCTTCGAGAATGTAGATTTGGGGAGAGTAGGAACCAGCACCCACCACCGCAAACTGAATATTCATCAACCCCACCACCGAAAGTGCTTGCGCTAGTTGCACAGTCCAAGAACGAATTTGATTGAGAACGGCGGGGGGGAGAGAAATTGAAGGTAAAGAACAAGCAGAGTCGCCAGAGTGGATTCCGGCTTGTTCGATGTGTTCCATGATGCCACCAATCACCACCCGTCCGGTATGATCAGCGATCGCATCTACATCGACTTCGATGGCATTTTCTAAGAACTTATCAATTAAGATGGGATGTTCTGGTTCTACTTGTACCGCAAAGGTCATGTAGCGTTCCAGTTCTGTATCAGAGTAGACAATTTCCATTGCTCGTCCACCCAACACATAGCTAGGACGCACCACCACCGGATAACCAATGCGTCTAGCCACAATCAACGCATCTTCATAACTCCGCGCAATTCCATTTGGTGGTTGAGCGATATTTAATTGCTGGAGAATCTTCTCAAACCGTTCTCTATCTTCGGCTGTGTCGATAGAATCGGGGGATGTACCCCAAATTTTGGGGATTGGGGAGTGGGGAGTGGGGAGTTGGGAAGCATCTACTCCCTGCAAATACTTTTGCAGAGGTAAGGCTAACTTTAATGGGGTTTGTCCGCCGAATTGGACGATGATTCCCACAGGGTTTTCGGCTTCGATGATGTTGAGGACATCTTCTTTGGTTAATGGCTCAAAGTAAAGGCGATCGCTAGTATCGTAATCAGTAGAAACTGTCTCTGGGTTAGAGTTGACCATGATGGTTTCATAGCCTGCACCTTTTAAAGCATAAGCAGCGTGACAGCAACAATAGTCAAACTCAATTCCTTGACCGATACGGTTCGGGCCGCCACCCAAAATCATCACCTTGGGTTTCTCGGAAGGTAAAACTTCGGTTTCTTCTTCGTAGGTGGAATAATAGTAAGGGGTAAACGCTTCAAACTCAGCCGCGCAAGTATCAACAGTTTTATAAACTGGTATGACTCCCAACTCTTGACGGTATGCCCTAACTTCATCTTCTGTGGTTTTGGTGGCGAAAGCAATTTGGCGATCGCTATAACCTTCCCGCTTGACAGCATACATTTGTTCTTTTGTCAATTGCTTTAACGGGGTGCGCTTGATAAATTTTTCAGTTTCCAACAACTGCTGCATTTTATCTAAAAACCAAGGGTCAATCCCTGTAAGTTCATAGATTTCCTCAATAGTTAGCCCTACTTGCATAGCGTGACGCACAGCAAAAATGCGATCGGGATTCGGTGTCCGCAACAAAGCGCGGATTTGTTCGCCACTGGGTAATTTTTCGGCTTTGTCACAACCCCATCCCGCGCGTCCGGTTTCTAAAGAACGCAGCGCCTTTTGGAAAGATTCGTTAAAGGTGCGCCCTATCGCCATCGCTTCCCCGACTGATTTCATCTGTGTGGTTAGCACTGGTTCCGAACCGGGGAATTTTTCAAAGGCGAAGCGGGGAATTTTGGTAACTACATAATCTATTGTCGGTTCAAAGGAGGCGGGGGTTTTTTTGGTGATGTCGTTTTTAATTTCGTCTAAGGTGTAACCAACGGCTAACTTCGCCGCCATTTTGGCTATCGGGAAACCTGTAGCTTTAGAAGCCAACGCCGAACTGCGAGATACACGGGGGTTCATTTCAATTACCACCACATCCCCAGTCACTGGGTTAACAGCGAACTGAATATTAGAACCGCCAGTTTCTACCCCAATCTCGCGGATGATTTTAATCGACATATCCCGCAACCGTTGATATTCCTTGTCGGTGAGGGTTTGGGCGGGTGCAACGGTGATGGAGTCACCTGTATGAATCCCCATCGGGTCGAGGTTTTCGATAGAACAGATAATCACCACGTTATCTGCCAAATCGCGCATTACTTCTAATTCATATTCTTTCCAGCCGAGGAGGGATTGGTCAATGAGAATTTGCGATACCGGACTCGCATCAATCCCCACCTGTGCCATTTCTTCAAATTCTTCTTGGTTGTAGGCAATACCACCACCAGTCCCCCCCATTGTAAAGGCAGGACGGATAATTAGGGGGTAACTGCCAATTTTACGAGCGATCGCTTTGGATTCTTCTAAAGATGAGGCTGTACCACTGGGGCATACTTTCACACCGATTTTCGCCATCGCCTCATTAAATAGCTTCCGGTCTTCCGCTTTTTCGATCGCGTCTAACTTTGCCCCAATTAATTCCACATTATATTGATCTAAGACACCGTTTTTAGCTAAGGCAACGGCGAGGTTGAGGGCAGTTTGTCCCCCCATTGTTGGGAGTAAAGCATCTGGACGTTCTTTAGCGATGACTTTAGCGACTAATTCTGGTGTTAACGGCTCAATATAAGTGCGATCGGCAGTTTCCGGGTCAGTCATAATTGTGGCAGGATTGGAATTGACCAACACCACCTCATAGCCTTCTTCTCGTAATGCTTTACAGGCTTGGGTTCCAGAGTAGTCAAATTCACAGGCTTGCCCAATCACAATTGGGCCAGATCCTAACAGTAGTATTTTTTTCAGGTCTTGACGGCGGGGCATAGTCTTGGGGTTGGAGTAAGAAAATACAAATCCTGATTATTTTAAGGGTCTTTGCCCTCAGTCATCTTGTTTATTATCAAGTTTTCCGGGTTAAATCTTCGCCGCTAGAGAAAAGAAAGTAAGAAAACCAGGATATACAGAGAACAAATGAGTATCGACGAATGACTATTGATGAATATATCTCTTTTACTATCTTATGTATCTTACTTGTCTTGACTAACGCGGTATCCCGTTTTTCTGTGTTGACAGTTTTAACTAATTCTCAAAAAGTAAATTCGCAATTACCCGCAAATAATTTTTATCTAAACTGCTACATACTCTAATTATTTAAGTATAATTTTCCGGCTGATATAAATATTTAACAAGACACACAATATTTCTTAAATAAAAGTATTTATCATTTACTTAATTGCCAATAATTTTTAATATCTAACCAAAGAATTATTTTTTCTTGTGATTTTTTGTGTATCTGAATAAAAAATGACAGAGATACTGATTGCCTCTCTGTCATTTTTTACCTTCTCTTAATATTCTGTACTATGAGATTTTGCTGCAACCATATAAAGACTGAACTAGATAATGAGATTTCTAGTTTTGAGCAGGTTGAACAAAACCCAAAGTTAAGCTGTCTTTTGCCAAGAAATGAGCTAAATGATAAGCTCTTTCTTCAGTCTTCAACAGAATTTTTTCGTATAGATAGCGTGTACCACGGTCGCCCAAACTCTCTGCCTGTGCGGCTTGGCGGCGAATCACATTAATAATAGCTTGTTCGGCAGCTAGGTCATTTTCTACCATTTTGCGGGAAGAATATACACCATCAGATTCTTGCTCAAAACAAGTTAATTCTGCTAATTTGCTGAAAGACGCAGCCGGTACACCACCTAAACCGTTAAGTCTTTCGCCAATTTCATGAACATGGTCTTGGACTTCGTTGTAACTATCGTTAAAAAACTCATGCAAAGAGTAAAACTCTGCACCCTCTACAACAAAATGATGTTTTTGATACTGCAAGTAAAGTGCCTGAAAACTAGCTAAGACAACGTTTAGTCCTTCTGTAACTGGAGCCGTAACACTGCGGTCTAACAATACAGGGTTGTCATAAACTTGACCGAAATTTTGTACCAAAGTTTGTGTATCAGACATGGTTCTCCTCGCTATTTTTGCAGTTTATAGTTTTTAACCGCTTAGTTTTTACATATTAACATTCAGAAAATAAAAGCAAGTCCAAAGAATATCATAAATTTCTAAAATTTTTTGTGGCGATAATTGCAAATTTTTGCTTTTTAGCATATCAATCTTGAACTATTTCTTAAGGCTTATATCGAGAGATTGTAGAAATATTTACTAATAGGAGAAATTACTAATTAAGAAATTCATGCAGTAAAGGAAACAAGAAAGACATTCAATAAAAGGTAGAACTCAAAAGCCCAGAAGCAGAACTGAAGAGGGTTTGAGCCTAATTTCCCTGCACATTGTTCAGTCTTTCCCAGTAGCAACACTGAGTTAAAGCAGACTATTTACTATTGCTCTTACTTAATACCCAGTTGATTATGACTGGGTATCAATAAATAAGCTTTACGCACAAAGATTATCTGTAGAGATTGGGTGTAAGGGTGAAAGGGTTTAGGGCTTCGCCGTGAGCGTCAGCCGAACGGTGTAAGGATGCTAAAGAAATCTTTCCCCCCACCCTCCCCACACTTCCCACACCTCCCACCCTCCCCACTACGTAATTCCTAAAAGATTATTAAATTTTTACAAATTTTCCATCACGTCAAAGCTTGATGACATAAGGGTTTGAGCTAATTTTTAACCTCCAGTTAATGAGAAACTTTCATATTTTTACCTAAAAATAACTGAGAATTGTTCGCACTTAGGTTATTCTTATTTAAAGAAGCTGTGATCCCCAGATTGGCAAAATCGGGGAGCCAAGGCAGGCTAGTTACTGCAAATTCGTCGCGCTTTGAGGGTTCGTCTCTTGAAATCGTTTAGTTCCGGTTCAGAAATAGACCAAAAGTACGTAGTAGAAATTAATTGGGCAGACCGTTGGCAAGTCTATCAACGTCTAAATGAGCTAGATATTCCCTGTTTTTGTGAGGCTAACCAACCATTGCAAGTGGAAATTGCTCATCCTTTAGCAATGGTGCAGTTTTGGTGTGTGATGCAACGGTTTTTCGCTTGTCGCCCAGAACTAATTCAGATTCTTGAGAATAGCTGGCAAAGTCACTATTGAAATTCATAGCCAAAGACAGATGTCTGACAGCTATTACGTGGTTAGAACAAACTTAGTCGGTAAGAAATTAGGGTAAAAAATATGGGTATAATCTACAGTCAATCAATTACGGAATTTTGCTTAGAAGGCAGATTTATAGATTTTGTTATTAAAGATGGTTATAAGCTCAAAGGTTTAAATTTAGAGACTTCTGAGGGTGAATGCTATGTCAAGCTGGCGAAACCCTTGAGGGCTGCTTTTGATTGGCGCTTACCTAAAGGTACTTGGCTGCAAGTGGTTGGTACTAAAAAATATGATGAGAAAAAAAGAGAGTTTACACTCAAAGCTGAACGGGTAATGGCTGCGAGTGCTGATTTAGGTAGAGTTGCATTACAGGAACCGCCTGCGGATACTGCTGCTAAGGTTAAATCTGCAAAGACGAAGCAGACAATTTTAATGTGTCAAAAATCAGACTGTTGGAAACGTGGCGGTAAAGCAGTTTGTCAAGCATTTGAGGCTGCATTGAGCGATCGCGGCCTAGAAGACCAAGTTACCATCAAAGGTACAGGCTGTATGAAAAACTGCAAAGCAGGCCCCAATGTAGTGATGCCTGATAAAACGCGCTATAACCGGATTCAACCTTATGAAGTTGCTTCCGTGATGGATAAGCACTTTGCACCACAGCCAGAAGATAAGCAAACTGAAAGTTCAGAACTATTACCAATAAATATCTCTAATTTCAATAAAGTTTCTGCAAAAATTTCTGCAATTTAATGAGAAAATCATGAAGTCGGTAGATTAGTGTGTTTCCTTTAAACTTGGCTATAACTTTGACAAAAAAGATGCAAGAGTTATAGCTGGGTTATTTAATTTTTAATATGTTAGTGGGTAGTTATTTATAGCGATTTTTACTTGGGTAGAATACAAATTCATCCGCGTTGCTCTGCTTTCATCTGCGGTTAATTATTTTTTCCTGTCTGTAAAGGTTTGTATTCACTCAAGTCCTCTGTTTTAATCTTGATCATAAATCAACAGTTAGTGCGATCGCTCAAAGTAGAGACGTTGTATACAACGTCTCAGTTTCTCAGAGAATTTGTAGAAGAACTGTTTCACCAAAATCAACTCAATCAGATGACAGTAAAACTATGTCTCCTTGTCTAGCAGCATTCTGAAAGAATTGGACAAACTCTGGATATATCTCTAACAAGAACTCTATTTCTTCCTCATCCCATCCATCTGGGTTAGGATTAGGATAAATTTGTGCAGCATTAAACGCATCAACATCAAATCTTTGGCGTAATTCTTCCACAGAAATTGCACTCAACAGTTCGGCAACTTCCCTAACTTCTTCAGGGTTTAAATAGCGGACAAATCCATAGGTAGCTTCAAACTGTGTTGGTGTACCTCCCATCACTACATTCCAATATGGTGATGCTACTTGAGTATCTTCTTCTAAACTTAAGTCTCCAGTTAGTAAGAAATGTAGTGTATGCCATTCTTTGTCTAGACTGAAGAAATTTTCACTTGATCGTTTCTCTTGTAGTTTCGCTAACATTGATTCTGGATGACTGAAGTCGAAACTATCTAAGTCAAACCCAAAAAAAGCTTTACCTGCTTGAGGATCATTTTGAAGTTCGGCAAACTGTTCTGGTGTCACACGCCAATAGTTAGCAATAATGCCCATAACGTTCTCAAAAACTAAACGTTATTTATAGTATTCCCATTGACAACTACATCGAATCTAGACGCTGACGTAATTTACTACTGAAAGTATCAATTACAGTTACAACGACCAACAGCACTAACATCATAGTTGTGGCTTTGTTGTATTCAAAACCATCAATATAACTCTTTAATTGAAAGCCAATTCCGCCAGCACCAACTACACCTAATACTGAAGCGGCGCGGATATTATATTCAAACATCCATAAGGTGTAGCCTAAACCCAAGGGTAACACTTGGGGTAAAATGCCATACTGCACAATCTGAAATCTTGATGCACCCATGACTTCTAAAGATTCTAAAGATTTGGCGTTGACGGCTTCAATGGCTTGTTGATAAAACTTTGCTAAATAGCCAATGGTGTATATAGCTAAGGCTAAAGTTCCGGCTGGTGCGCCTAAGCCAGTGGCGGCGACGAAAATCAAACCTAAAATGATGGAAGGAACGGAACGGACTGCATTTTGGAGTAAGTTGGCTAACCATTGCAACCAACGAGGCGCAACGTTACTAGCACTCGCTACCGCAATAGGTAAAGATAAAATTGCACCAACGGTAGTTCCCCACAAAGACATCTGCACTGTTTCTATGAGTGCTTTAATTGCTATATCTATAACCGTGGTATCTGGGGGGAATAGGCGAGATACAAAGTCTGTGATGTAAGGCCAGCTAGAGGTTAGCAATTCAAAATCGACTTTGATGCCTTGCAAAGCCCATGTATAAACTACAACTGTAATTAATAGGATGAGTAAGGGACTGATCCAAGGATAACGGCGAAGAGTCTTGAGATTTAACATTGGACAAATTGGGCTTGCAGGTTTTCACAAATTCCGTCGTAAACAATGCGTCCAGCATCTAAGACGATCGCACGTTGTCCGTATTTTGCAGCTATACCTAAATCATGCAAAACTGTGACAATCGTCATTCCTTGCTGGTGCAATTCTGATAAAGTTTCCATCACCTGTTGACAGGCAACAACATCTAAACCTGTAATTGGTTCATCAGCTAAGAGTATCTGCGGTGATTGAATTAATGCACGGGCGATCGCAACTCGTTGTTGTTGTCCCCCACTGAGTTGACTGGTTTTTTGATAGGCTTGTTCTTTTAAACCCAACTGTGCAAGTAAATCCATTGCTAAGTTGCGATCGCGTCCTGGAAAACCAAACAATGTCTGCCAAGTTGTCCTCACGCCCAGTCTGCCACACAATACATTATCAATGGCGGATAACTGCCGAATTAACCCACCGCCCTGAAATATCATTCCCACATGACGGCGAATCTGCACCAGTGTGCGGGGTGTCATAGTTACACCATTGATTTTAATTTCTCCCTTGGTGTAAGGAACTAACCCAATCAGCGATCGCAATAATGTTGATTTACCTGCACCATTCAGTCCGAGTAAAACCACAAACTCGCCCTGTTTTATCTGACAATTAATGCCATTCAAAATAGGACGATTCAAAGATGCGGTGTAGGCTGTTTCTAAGTTATGACATTCAATTACAAAATCATTCATCGATTTTTTAAGGGGTGTAAGGATGTCAGGGGATGTTCTCGTCTAGCCCCAACGAAGTTTTATTCTTTGGGGCTATATGCAAAAAAATATATGTCTATCTCCCTTGTCTTCCTTGTCTTCCTTGTCCTCCTTCTGGACGTATTTTTCAAAAGCGAGAATGTTGGGTTTCGCTATCGCTTCACCCAACCTACAATTGTCCTTAACTCAGCACTCAGCACTCAGCACCCAGCACTCTTAAGGTGCAATTCCAATGCGAGACAAGGCGGTGCGAACTGGGGACAAGTGACGGTTATGATCAACTCTCACCAATTCGGTGGAATTGTATAAGTTACGTAGGAGTTGGTTATTTTGTGATTGATTTAACTTGAGTAAAGCGTTAATTAATCTTTCTCTGTCTTGGACTGGGACATCATCATCAATGGCGATACCGTGGGCGGGAACACCGGAGATTTTATACAGTACGCGCAACTGACTTCTTTCTTGGGCGGTGATGTACGGAGGGAACAGTGCATACTCAGACACAACCGCTACATCAGCTTGACCACGCACCACAGCTTGTAAGGCTTTGCTGTAATTACCACCGTAAGCAACTTGACCGAAGAAACCATCGAGGCGATCGCGGTTGGGGACAAATCCCTGTTTCACCAATTCACTCACCGGGAAAACAAACCCTGAACCAGAAGTTGGGGAAGTAAAGGCGATGCGCTTACCCCGCAATTGTCCCAGAGTTGCTTGAGCCGTATTTCTAGTTTTTAAAGAGCTATTGTTGGGAACAACAAATATTGAATTATAGGTGTATCTTCCAGAGTAATTGTCGCGGACTTCTGCGAGGTACAACTTTGCATTTGCTAACTGTTCCGCTTTCAACGCCGGACGACTGCTCAGAAATGCTACATCAGCGCGATTTGCTCTCAAAGCTTCCACCGCCGCCGTATCATCACCAATTTGGGCTTTCACGGGAATTTTTAACTCGTTCGAGAGAAATCTGGCTACAGCATTGGCTTTATTTTGCAAATCTGTGGAGTCAGAACGACTGGGAAAAATTATCGTTAAATTGTTTAATCTTCTAGCTTGGGCAAGTAAGTTAGGCGCTTGTTGATGAGGCATAACATTAGTATTAGCATCAATCGTCCGCATCGCCCCAAAACTGCCAGCCACCAAACCTGTCAGCGCCGCAAAGGCAACACCAGCACTCAACACACCCTTTTTACTCACACTCATTTTTCACTCCCCGTTAGGAACTATTAGCAGTATTTTTGATAAAAAGTTTCAAATACTTCAACAAATGAATCTAAAACTTTTAGGAATAAAAGTCAATATGAACTGTTTGTGACTACACATAAAAATGAATCATCGATATAGCAACCAGCAGGTTTTTAATCCACTTTTCAACAAAAATTCAGCAGTCAGAAAAACAGGGTTTTCTAGGGGCGTTTGATTAGCTAAAGATTTTTTCACTTATAGTTGACAAGTATAAAATTATACTTTAAAATAAAATCATGATAAAAGCGATCGCCCTCCAAACAGAGTTTGCGATCGCTCTTATCTAAACCCTACTACAGAATAAAGGCGATCGTTCTCCGGCCAGAGTTTGCGATCGCCTTTATGTAACCCTACTACGATTACAAATTCATCATGACACAATTACAACAGCCTGCCCAGTCAAAACTAGAACAATATCTGCGTGAAGAAGACTTAAATCAAACCATCCGCAGCCAACCAACCCAACCACCAGTTTCCCATCGAGAACCAATCAAGCATTTGTTAATGGGTTCTCCCAAAGCCGTCACCAACACCATTCACCGCTTACAGGTAATTGGCTACGCCAGCGTTGGCGACTGGAGTCCACTATTACCAACCGGAAACGCCGATGAAGTCATGAGTATTTTAATCCGGCAAATTTTAACGTAATAGTTAAATACCCGACTTTTTTTGCAAAGTCGGGTATTTGAATCAGTAGAATTTAAACGATAAAATATCAACAATCATCATTCTTCTATTAGCAAAAATTATGAGTAACCTTGCCAGTGAAGGTTTACCAGCCGAGGATAAAAAGTCATCAGTACAAAAAGAGCTTTCTGATGTTGGAAATCTACACAACTCCACATCACATACCCCAATAGTTAGTCCTTTTGTGGGAATTAGAAAGTATACAAATCAATTATCACCCAAATTAGCAACCACTGGATATATCAAAAGATCGCGTCAAATATATGAGCGCCTGTACTCTGAGCTAGTCAAGCATTATCCTGGATCTTATGTTGCTATTGAACCTGATAGTGGGGATTATTTTCTCAACGCTAATAAAGTTTTAGCCCAAAAGGAAGCAAAAGAAAAATATCCTGCTCGGCTAATTTGTACTTTTCAAGTAATTTTAAAGGAGCATCGTAAAAAAATTGATTGAAGGTAAATTTAGTAGCCAAGGTGAGTTAATTTTTGAAATTGATTTAGTAGCATCTGATGGTTTAGTTATCACAGTTGATGCACTACTAGATACTGGTTTTACTGATTGGTTAGCAATAAATACTCAAGACGCTATATCTCTGGGATGGGAGCTTGTAGAGAGTGAAGAAACAAGATTAACAGCACAAGGTGAAGCTAAATTTAATATTTACGCTGGTCTTGTTAGTTTAGATAATCAAGAATTCAACATTTCTGCAATTGCTGGAGGAGAAATAACAGAAGTTCTGATTGGTTTACCTTGGCTTTTTACCAGAAAATTAGTCGTTGATTTTCCTGAACATCTTCTAACTTTAGGATAAGTAATATAGCATTTGTCAGTTTAGTGCAGTACAAGTTGATAGGTGATAGAGGCTAGATTGATTTATCTCATTGGAATGAAAAACGTAATAGGATCTGTTAAAACTATAAAAGTATTTGAGATTTTGCAATGATTATAATTAGCTGTAAATTACCACATATATCTGTGCGTTCAGTATTGCAATAACACACATTCATGCAAATACGGGCGAATAGCTACTCGCCCTCACAAAAAAGTATATTGCTTGTCTTTTTATATAAACAAAATACTTTGAAAATGCCTAGTTTTTGTCTAGTTTTTGTTCCCAAGTTTCCGTATCTTGAGATTCTTGTACAGCAGAAACAATCTGCCCGTTAATATAAGTAACAATAAAAATTAAGTCGCCAATTGCTTCTAGTTCAGAGGCTTCCTTTGGTGTCAAAGAATCAGCTAATTTTTTATCGACAAGTTCTTGCATTCGGTCTTGCAATTCATCTGTCAATTTAAACAGATTCACACTATTGACTTTTTCAATTTGAATCCCTTTTTCTAGCCAAGATGATGGTTTAACTGATGCTGGTATCATGGGTTTATGGCAATGGAATACATCACTATTTTATACTTAAATAGTAAAACTTACTCTGTAATTTAACTTAACTAGCCTAGAAAGATGGTGCATTAAGGCTGATTCTCACTCTTTTCAGTTCCGAAATCCTTGCATAGCCGGAACACACCCTACTGGCGTGGCAAGGCTACAATAGGGCATAAAAATAACTCTTGTGGTGTGGGTATCCTGCCCGCACCGGACGGGCTAGAAGCCCATCCCACAAGAAATTTATCATGCAACATTTAAGGCTTGCCACGCCACTACTATAGTGGCAATATCAAAGTTTAGCGACGTAGCTAGTCGTATAATAACAGCGTCAAAACAGTAAATATATGATCAAATTTCACTTGTGTATTGCCAAAATTTAGTTTTTTCGCGTCATGCAATTCAACAGATGTTTTTTCGCCGTATTAGCCAGCAAGAAGTACAGCAGGTTATTACTTTACTTCTGGAGAAATAATAGAAGAAAACCCCACTGATACTCCTTTCCCTAGCTATCTCATCGTTGATTTTTTTGACAATAAGCCGATTCATGTTGTTTTTTCTTATGATGAAGTTAGTGATACTGGCTATGTAGTTACAGCTTATATCCCTGACTCAAATTTATGGGCAGATAACTTTAGAAAACGAAAATAAAGGTATTGAATCTATGCAATGCGTTATATGTAAACACGGCAATACTCAGCCTGGACTAGTGACAGTGACTTTAGAGCGAGATAATACCATTGTTATTCTCAAAGGTGTACCAGCACAAGTTTGTAATAATTGTGGTGAATATTATTTAAGTGCTGTTGTCAGCGAAGAAGTTTTACAACGTGCAGAGGAAGCTGTTAATAAAGGTGCGGAGGTGGAAATTTTACGATATGTGGCGTGAGCATTCAGTATATTGACTACTGCTATGATAGCCAATTTTATAGTTAATTCTTGTATTCGCTGCAAATCAGAATCGTGAGAAACTAGAATTAAACCTCGTGCGATCGCAGTAGCAGCAATTAAAATATCTGCATCTTCTAAACGATGACCTCTGCTCTTTAAATCAACTTGAATTTTACAGGCAGTTTCAATAATTTCTAGATCATCTATTAATAAAACTGGATAAAATTCACAAAATTGCTTGAAATCGACTAACTGTCTTGTAGCATTAATAGCCAAAAGACCTCTTTTTATCTCATAGTAAGTTATACAACTAATAAAAATATCTTGTTTGAGTCGCCTTAATTCCCGAATTTTACTATCTATAATTTGATTTCTCTTAAGAATATAGGTAACTATATTTGTATCAAGTAAATAAGCCACCTTATTATTTACCTTCTACAACTGCATCAAAAATTGCTATTTGCTCAGGAGTCAATTCATTTAGTGTTCCTGAGACGGCTTCTAAAACAAGAATACTATTAATTCTTTCTGTTAAATCATCATCTTTAATTATCCGCATTTCTTCAGGAGTAAACTTGGCAAAAGTTTCCACCAAAGTTCCTATCATTTCTTTTTTGTTTAATCTTACCAAATATAAACTATTATTTTTAAATAAGTTTTTTACAATTGGTGCTATTCTGTCAGTTAATTTTTGATGATAGTTAGCAACTTCTGGCATAATAATTTACCTTTATTTGTTCAAGCAATTATTTAATTATAAACATCTCACTCTGGGATTCAAGCAGATTAACTATTAGACCTCTTGCATAAATCAGATTATGACGGGTGTATCCCAGTTTTGATTTTTCACATAGAGTATAATTTTCATTGCGTTCACTTAGCGTCTGGCTCCATAGGAACGACGTAGACAAGAAGTGACTTTCCAAAGGGTAGCAATCTCATGCACTCCTTCAATATACAAGCGATCGCTTGACTTTTAAGACAGTCGCTACAAGATTAGGTGATTGTACTGCTTATAATAGTTTATGTAACTTTATTAAAATAATTATGCCTACCCCTGGTCTAAATTATTGGTATAAATCAGCACGAGAATTATTTGGTAAAGTATACCGAGACAAAGATAAATTGCATGAATCGGTTAGCAGCCAAGATCAGGATAGAATAGCTGATGCCGTGTTCAATTTTGCAGTAACCGCTTATCATGTAAAAGATTGGTTAAAGCAGGAAGCGGCAAAAACTTTTACTGATGAAGATGTTGAAGACTATGTTAGTAGTTGTGAGGTTCTAAATATCTGTCGTGATCTATGTAATGGTAGTAAACATCGAGTTTTAAACAAACCTCCAAGATCAACGGCAACAGGTACTGGAAATTCCCCACTAAAGGTGAGTATGGCAAGCATTACTGCTTCTAGTAGTATTCCTGTGACAGGGTTTACACCTGTAATTGCTACAGCAGGAGGAAATGAATATAACATTCTAGACTGGGCGGATCAGGTCGCATCAAAATGGGAAGATTTCTTTAAGACACGCGGTATTTAATCAACTACGGCTTCTCATAAAATAAAAAAAGCATCTTTTTTCAGAAGATGCTTTTTATGACTTTAAATCAAGATTAATCAGAATGAGACTTATTTTATTGATTGCCTGTTGGATGCAATTGAGGCAATAGCTATTTACAATATTTCAATATTTCAATATTTCATTCAGGTAAAGCGTCTAAATCAGAGAACTTATACCAATTCTCTATAAAGTTGCACCAAATAGTAGAGACGTTGTATGCAACGTCTCTACAGTACAGAATAAAGTGCATCTTCATCAAGAAACGTGTTAGACTGCCAATCTGCTTGCTCAATCTTTTCTAAATACTCTTTTATTAATTTAAATTCTTCATAGCTAAAATTGACGTTATCTATGTAGCGGTTATCGTGATTAAATAATTCAGAATCACATTCTTCATTTTTAAGGACACTAGAACAGACTTCCTACACAAGCTATCAACTAAGCTAATCCGTGAAAACCAAACGATTATCTTGGAAGAGTTGAACGTCTCAGGAATGCTCAAAAACCGTAAACTATCCAGAGCTATTAGCGATTTAGGATGGAGACAGTTGAGAACATTCTTGGAGGGTAAAGCCGAAAAATACGGGCGTACCTTCACTGTCATTAGCAGGTGGGAACCAACAAGCCAAACCTGCTCATGTTGTGGATTTAGAGGCGGTAAACTCGACCTTTCTATCCGTGAATGGATTTGCTTCAATTGCAAATCTACACACGATAGGGATGTGAACGCCGCAGTTAATATTAAAGTTGCCGGAGGACATTCGGAAACTCAAAACGGTCGTGGAGGAAAGCATCAGACTGCCACAAAGGTAGCAGCATCCTCTGAAGCGTCAACCCGCCAAGAATTCATAAAGTTAAGTCTGTTTGATTAGATTGGAATCCTCACGCCTTCAGGCTGAGGAGGATGTCAAATCTTACAACGGGGGGTTGAAGTTGCTGCACTTCGACTGCGCTCAGTGACCGGCCGTGCGGGTTCAATTTTATTTGTCGGGAGTAGGTGATGAGATGAATTGCTGTTGTAGCTAATTTTTTTCGTCAACTTATACGCAGTTTTTGTGACTTGCTCTAGTTATATGCACACACCACAAAAGGATATTTATTATACCGACTGAATGATTGAAAAATCATATTAAAATTGATCAGTTTGTCTTAAGGTCTTGTGCAGTAATCTATTGAGAGATTTCATAAGTTCAGTTAATCTTTCTATACTATCAGTACAAAAGAACTGTATTTTTGCTTTACTGGTATAGATTGATATCAATTAGCAGCAAAAATTAACAATTGTGTGAGTCAATACTATTTTCCATAGGTATCGGCACTTTGGTAGACTTGAAAACTGAAATGGCTAGATGAAATAACGCAATAGAGAGCAGTTGAGAGGGGGACTCTGTGGAAAATACGCTTGGGTTAGAAATTATTGAGGTAGTAGAACAAGCCGCGATCGCATCTGCAAAGTGGATGGGTAAGGGCGAAAAGAATACAGCTGACCAAGTAGCAGTAGAAGCTATGCGGGAGCGCATGAACAAAATCTATATGCGCGGTCGCATCGTGATTGGAGAAGGGGAACGTGATGACGCTCCTATGCTGTATATCGGTGAAGAAGTTGGTATCTGTACCCGTGAAGATGCCAAAGAATTGTGTAATCCAGATGAGTTAGTCGAAATTGACATCGCCGTAGACCCCTGCGAAGGTACAAACTTGGTAGCCTACGGACAGCCTGGTTCAATGGCTGTGTTGGCAATTTCGGAAAAAGGTGGCTTGTTTGCTGCACCTGACTTCTACATGAAGAAACTCGCAGCACCTCCAGCCGCTAAAGGTAAGGTAGACATCAACAAGTCAGCCACCGAAAACCTCAAAATTCTCTCCGAGTGTCTAGATCGCTCAATTGATGAACTCGTAGTAGTCGTCATGAAGCGCGAACGCCACAACGACTTGATTAAAGAAATCCGCGATGCTGGCGCTAGAGTCCAACTCATTTCTGATGGTGACGTAGGCGCTGCAATATCTTGTGGTTTTGCGGGAACTAATATTCATGCACTCATGGGTATTGGTGCTGCACCTGAAGGTGTGATTTCTGCGGCGGCTATGCGAGCTATGGGTGGACATTTCCAAGGCCAATTGATCTACGATCCAGCAGTAGTCAAAACAGGTCTAATTGGAGAAAGCAAAGAAGCTAACATTGAGCGTTTGAAGTCTATGAACATCACTGACCCCGATAAGGTCTACGATGCTCATGAGCTTGCATCTGGTGAAAATGTTCTATTTGCTGCTTGCGGTATTACCTCTGGTAACTTGATGAACGGTGTTCGGTTCTTCCACGGTGGTGCAAGAACTCAAAGCTTGGTCATTTCTAGCCAGTCTAAGACAGCTAGATTCGTCGATACAATCCACATGTTCGACCAGCCTAAGACTCTGCAATTGCACTAAAGACTCAGGGAGTAGGGAGTAGGGAGTAGGAAGTAGAAAAAACCTACTCCCCACTCACCACTCACAACTCCCCAATTGTTAATAACCCATTATTAATTGTTGATAAGAAATGAATATTGCAGTGGTGGGGTTAAGCCATAAAACAGCCCCAGTCGAAGTTAGAGAAAAGCTGAGTATTCCAGAACCACAAACTGAAAGTGCGATCGCTAATTTAACTAGTTATCCCCACATTGACGAAGTAGCCATACTCAGCACTTGCAACCGTCTGGAAATTTACATTGTCGCCAGCGAAACTGACCAAGGTGTGCGCGAAGTTACTCAATTTCTTTCAGAACACAGCAAATTACCTGTAACTTCTTTAAGACAACACTTGTTTGTATTGCTGCACGAAGATGCTGTGATGCACATTATGCGCGTCGCCGCAGGTTTAGATAGTTTAGTCCTCGGCGAAGGTCAAATTCTGGCTCAGGTGAAGAATACTCATAAACTGGGGCAGCAATACAACGGTATAAAAACAATTTTGAATCGGTTATTTAAACAAGCAATTACAGCTGGTAAGCGAGTCCGCACCGAAACCAGTATTGGTACTGGTGCAGTCTCTATTAGTTCGGCGGCTGTGGAATTGGCACAAATCAAAGTAGATAATTTGGCAGCTTGTCGCGTGGCAATTCTCGGTGCTGGCAAAATGTCGCGGTTGTTGGTACAGCATTTAGTTTCTAAAGGTGCGACACAAATTAGTATTGTGAATCGTTCCCGCGATCGCGCCGCAGAATTAGCACAGCAATTCTCAGAACACCCCATCCGCACCCACCTACTTGGGGAAATGATGACTGTAATTGCCGAAAGTGATTTAGTATTTACAAGTACATCGGCAACCGAGCCAATACTTGACCGTGCCAAGTTAGAAGTAGTCTTAGAACCTGGCCGTCCTTTAATGTTATTTGATATTTCTGTGCCGCGTAACGTTCACTCAGATGTAAATGAATTGGCGCATGTCCAAGCGTTTAACGTCGATGATTTAAAAGCCGTCGTTGCACAGAACTACGAAAGCCGCCGCAAAATGGCTCAAGAAGCCGAAAAACTTTTAGATGAAGAAGTCGAAGCTTTTGATGTGTGGTGGCGCAGTTTAGAAACTGTAACTACTATTAGCTGTCTGCGAAATAAAATCGAAACCATCCGTGAGCAAGAATTGGAAAAAGCTTTATCGCGGTTAGGTTCGGAATTTGGTGACAAACATCAAGAAGTCATTGAGGCTTTAACACGAGGCATCGTTAACAAAATTTTACATGATCCAATGGTGCAATTACGAGCGCAGCAGGATGTAGAGGCCAGAAGGCGCTGTATGCAAACCTTACAAATGTTGTTTAACTTGGATGTTGAACAGCAGTTTGGTTAATAAATTGAGGGTGTAGGGGTTTAGGGGCTACCGTGTACACACAAGTCATTAAATTACTACCAACCTTTGAATTACCCCACCCTAACCCTCCCCTTGGAAAGGGGAGGGAACTACTAGATTTTACTGTTTCCCCCCTTTCCAAGGGGGGATTAAGGGGGGTAATTCGACTTGTGTAATATTTATACCGAAGTGTCATCCATTTGCGATCGCCACTTCAAACTCTTCTAATGCTTGCAGATTCCCAACTTGCCAAGCACGTTCTACAAAAGTAGGAATGACTTGCTTGATTGGGATATCTTCAAACAGAGGACTGTAATCAGAAACTAAATAAATTCCATCACGCAATAGATAAATTTTTAGTGTGCCGTTATCATAAACCCAAAGTTCCGGCACGCCAACGGCTGCATAAGCATCAAGTTTAGTTTTAGAAGTAACATCCGATTGAATTGCTAAATCCGGTGGTGGGTCGTCTGGTTCCAAGCGACGACGACCAATCATGCGCTGATAATTTTGGATGTAAAAGCAAGCGTCGGGTTCAACGCCGGCGACACCTTCCCTTTTAAAAGTAGTCGAACCAAAAGGTTGATATCTCAGACCTTTTACCTTTAGCAATATTTTGACAATATCTGAAAGCAGGTCTCTGGGTATTTCATGTTCAGGTAAAGGAACCATAATTTCTAAAGTACCCTGGCTGTAAGCTACTCTGGAACGCCGCTTGTGTCCCAATTCCGCCAAAATCGCTTCAAACTCTGACCAACTGACATCAGGTATCGTCACTGTACTACCAGGAGCCAATTGCAATTGACTAACAGGTTTTGCAACGCGAATAACAGTAGTCATAATTTCAACAAGGGAAATATTATATTACTTTATCAATAAACTTGGGTGATGGTTTTGGTGAAGCGATCGCCAAGTCTGGCTGACAAAACATCAACTAAAAATTTACCCAGAAAAATATCTGTGTTTGATTAAAATACAGTTTCCTAAAAAAACATTGTGTATCTACCCAAATTTGTATTTGCTATCTTGAATTGGTTTTTATTACGCTAGACTAGAACTCTATGTCAATTAATCATTGACATTGTTTAGGCGATCGCTACTCAATCTCGGTTAAATTTTAATTTCTAATCATTGCTATTTCAATTACTTATAAGAGAGGTCTGCTCCTCGCTTGATAATCCATTAAGGCTCCTTGACTAATCACAGTCCTGCCATTTCTGGTGGTTGAGGGAATTTGCCCTTTTTGCAGAGCTACATACAAAGTACTCTGGTCTACGCCTAAAAATCTAGCCGCTTGTACAAGAGATGTACCTTGTTTAATTGTCCGGTTTCTGATTTTTCTAACTAACGAATGTTTCAGCATAGCGAAATGTGAAGAACAACTTAAGAAAATTCATTTTTTCTCTAAACAAATCGCAAAATTGACATTAATAAAAAAATTAACCAATAGGAGATTCTTACTGCATCTTAGGAGGGCAGTATAACTAATTCGATTTCTTTCTAATTAGATCGGGGTCGAATTGATTCTAACAAAATTATGGGAAAAGAACAGTTTCAGACCCTGCTACAGTTTTTTAAAGTATTGGCTGACGAAAGTCGATTGAAGATAGTAGGTATTTTGGCAAATCAAGAGTGTAGTGTGGAAGAATTGGCTGTACTCATGCAACTCAAAGAACCAACCGTATCTCACCATTTAGCGAAACTTAAAGAAGTAAATTTAGTGACTATGCGCCCTGATGGTAACAGCCGTTTGTATCAGCTAGATAGTGAAGCCTTAGAAAATATCAGTAAGGAAATTTTTACGCCAGGAAGGATAGCATCTTTAATTGAAAATATAGATACTGAAGCTTGGGAAAACAAAGTTCTACACAGTTATTTAGACAGTAATTCCAACAGTTCAGATGGATTTCAGCGCCTTAAGGAAATTCCTGTAAGTCGTAAAAAACGTTTAGTCATTCTTAAATGGCTTTCTCAGAAGTTTGAGCCAGGAGTTGAATATACTGAACCGATGGTGAACGAAATTCTCAGTCGTTATCATCCTGATTACATGACATTGCGACGTGATTTAATTAGCCACAAATTAATTCAACGAGAAGACGAGATTTATTCACGTAATCTCCAAGATGGAAAATAATACAAGGCTGACGCAAAATACCTGTCAAACTCTCATTTCTCTGCTACTCAAGAACAGTAGGTTGGGTGGAGCAATAGCGAAACCCAACAAAGTCTTGAGAATGGTGCAAGATATGGGTTAATTGTGCAGAAATTCTGCGGCTATTTGTTGTAGTGCTTGACGGTTAACTTTACCTTGGGCGTTACGGGGTAAATCGTCCAGACAAATCCAATGTTTAGGAATTTTGAATTTACTGAGTTGATTTTTTAGTAAAGTTGTGATTTCTAAATGAGAAATATGAGCATTTTGAGGAATATATATAGCTGTTAAAGCTTGTCCCCAATGTTTATCAGGTACACCAATTACGCAAACATCAACAACTAATTGAGTTGCGCGGATAGCTGCTTCAATTTCGGACGGGTAAACGTTTTCGCCGCCTGTAATGATTTTATCGCTGTTGCGTCCGATTATATTCAGATAACCTTGATTATCTAAAAAACCTAAATCATCTACTTGTAAATAATCTTGATTTTCCCAATGATGAGGATAATAACCAAGGGCTAAAGATTTTGCTTGAATGGTAATATTCCCAATTTGATTAGGTGGTAAAACTTCGCCTTGGGAATTGTGAATTGTTACCTGGGCATGAGGTAAAATTTGTCCACTGTTAATTTTACCCTGAAGAAAATCATCAGGTTTGAGGGTGGCAATTTGCGAAGCGGTTTCTGTCATGCCATAGGTTGGTGCTAATCTAATATTATGAAATCGGGCTTTATCGAATAATTCTTGCCAAGCTGGTGCGCCGCCTAACATAATAGTTTGGAATTGGGCTAACCATTGGGTTAATTCTGGATTTTGTAAAAGGCGTTGTAGTTGAGTTGGTACTAAGGAAAGGAAAAAATCTGCTGGTTGAATTGTAGGTATTTGTCCAGTTTCTAAATTTTTGAATGGCAGAATAGTGAGTTTACCGCCAGTTGTAAAAGAACGGATGAATTGCATTAACCCACTGACATGATAAAGGGGTAATACACAAACAGAATTTACTTGTGTTAACTGAAAATATTCTGTAAATCCTTGCACAGATGCGGTGAGGGTTTGCCAAGTGTGGATGGCGAATTTGATGTTACCTGATGAACCGCCTGTGGGAATCATGATTTGGGGGGAGTTGGGAGTGGGGAGTTGGGAGTGAGGAGTGGTGGTTCGGCTACTTCGGTTGCGCTCAGTACAAGTTCGCTCACCAACCGGGAGTGGGGAGTTTACTTCGGCTACTTCGGCTACGCTCAGTACAAGTTCGCTCAGTAACCGGGAAGGGGAATTAAAATTGATTCCTAAGATAATATCTGGTTGGACTAATTCAAATACTTTTTGCCATTCTTGGGTTCCCCAGTCGGGGTTACAGAGAAATACAGGACAATTGGCTGCACAAGCGGCGAGAAAGCTGGCTAGAAATTTGACTGGTTCGCGTTCAGCTAAGATAATTTTTGGTGGCGTGTGGCGTTGTTTTAATATTTCTGTGAGTTCTAAATATAGTTGTTTAGCTATTGCTGAAAATTGATGGCTGTTGTCAGTAATTAACCAATCAGATGGAGGTAAATTTTGCAGATAAGTTAAAGGTTGTTCCATAAATTTTCAGGATTTGTTGCTGCTGCTTGGGCAAAAAAATGATCAACACCAAAACCAACGGCTCTGTTTTTGCGAGATAATTCGGCTGCAAGGTTAAGTGCAGCTTGTCTACCAATAACAGTCTCAAATACAGAGGAAAATACAGCATCAATTTCATGTTGTTGGCAAAACTGACGCAGCTTTGATGGTGAACCGATAATTCCGGGTTTGAGGACAAAAATTCCTCGCCAACCTTGTTGATAACAACTGAGGAGTTGTTGGAGTGTGGCGACAGATTCATCTAATGCGATCGCAGTTCGGTAAAATTTACTTAACTCCAACATCCCCGCTAAGTCTTTCACAGGTAGGGGTTGTTCTAAAAATTCAATTTCTGCGGTAACTTCACCCTGAATTTTGTCACAAGTCTCTAGCCATAACTCGGCTTCTTCATAGCTGAGTCCACCGTTAGCATCGAGGCGCAGTTTAGCTGAGGCGGGTAAGCTACGACATAGGTTATCAAAAATTGCGAGTTCTGTGGCGATCGCATCAACACCAATTTTCCATTTAAATGTACGATATCCTTCTTCCCACAGCTTTTGCCATTGTTGTAAAGCCACCTCACCCGCAGCAAGTAACCCACTACACCCGAATTTCTCACGTATGGGTAGCGGGTGTGGGGAGTGTGGGGAGTGTGGGGGGAAAGATTTCTTCACCATCCTCCCACCCTTCCCACTCCCTACTCCCTCAAAAGCTGACTCAAACCCAAATTGACAAGCGGGTAAATCATCAGGAATTGCAAAAATAGTTTCAGATGTAATTTCTTTAGGTAGTTGGCGACAAAAATCTAAAGCTTGTTCTAAAGTTTCCGAAGCAAACCAACTAATAGGCGCAATTTCTCCCCAGCCAACATTCCCCACTTCATCAACCAGACGCAGAATAATTCCCTCGCGCATATCCCAAACACCATGATGAGTAGTAAGCGGACGCGCAAATTTTCGCTGGTAAGGACGAAATGTGAAAAGTGCTGAGTGCTGAGTGCTGAGTGCTGAGTTGGGAGTGCTGAGTTGGGAGTGCTGAGTGCTGAGTGCTGAGTTGGGAGTGCTGAGTTGGGAGTGCTGAGTACTGAGTGCTGAGTGCTGAGTGCTGAGTGATTTACACTGAGCGAAGTCGAAGTGTGAATGTTGAGGTACAAATTTATCTGCGTTCATCTGCGTTCATCTGCGGTTAATTATTCTTTTCGTACCTCTGACGACTCATCACCCAATAAAAAACCCTACACCTAAAAACAAACAACTCCAGAAATGCACAGCCACCGCGATAAATTTACAATTGCTAACTTTGTCTGGATAGTTGTGATTTTCTTGGACGTGGCGACATAATTTGAAAGCGGATGGTAAACTCAACCAACTCAATAATGTCCAGACTGGGAAGATTCCCAAAATCACCAACAATAAAGATAAAGGATAGATACTGGCGGTAAACCAAACTAAAACTTTTGCACCGTTGGCTGTACCTAAACGCACAATTGGCGATCGCTTTCCTGCGGCTATGTCATCCTTAACTTGGTGAAAGTGTGAACAAAACAAAATTAAGCTAGTTACAATCCCAACAATCACCGAAGCTGTAAAACTAGCCACTGACCAAGTTTGAGTTTGGCTGTAATATACCGTTGGCACTAACAAAGGCCCAAAGGCAAAAAAGCAGAGAATTTCGCCTAATCCTTGGTATCCTAGCCGAAAGGGTGGCCCTTGGTACATATAACCCAAAGCACAAGCCACTAACATCATGATGATCACAGTTGGGTCTTGTTGCCAAGTAGCGATCGCGAGTATTCCTAACAACCCAATTACCAAACACAGATTTGCTAACCAAAATATTAGTGACTTCTTCCCCGTTAAATTCACTAGAGAATGATGTTTATTTTTATCGATTCCTGTTTCAGAATCAAACACATCATTACTCAAATTTTCCCATACCAGAATTAATATTGCTGCTCCTAAAAAAGTTAAAAATACTGTTGTATTTAAATTCTTGGTTTCGGCAAAAGCAATTGCTGTTCCTATCCAGATAGGCATAATCGCCACACTGTACATTGGTGGTTTAATTGCCGCCATCCACAGCTTATTTTTGGAATGTGAAATCTGCTTGGTAGTCATTAGTTAATATTGATTGCTTATCAAAATAGAATCCAGCCTATAGGAATCCGGTTTGATTTCTGAATTTATTTGTGTAGGTAGGGAATAGGGAATGGAGAGTCGGGAGTAGGAAAGAAGCCTGATCTGAATGTACTGATTTTTTTCAGAAATCAAATATGAGTCCTATATAGCCATATTAAATGATTTACAAACATCTCTCTACCTTGTCTACCCCCTCCTCCTTGTCTCCCTTGTCTCGGTTATTCACACATCAAATATGACTGCTATATCTTGGGGTATGAATCAATAATTTCAACCCTCAAGAAATCTCAAAACTAGTTGTCTAGAATTAATAACTGGCTTACATCCCCACCAATTAATTCTGCCTCCTGAATCCTGACTTCTGAATTCTTATTTAATTATTTTACCCAGTAATTAGCCCTGAATAGTCAGCACTTTTTTGAACTGATTAACCATATCCTTAGTAAAACTTATTCTTTAGTTGCAGGCTGAAACTGAGCATAGATTGTCAGCGTTTGGTAATACCTAAAACAAAGCAAACTATACTCTGGTGAAATGTCGTCTGAATATGTTACCTGTAGAAATAGACCATGATTAATTACACTTTAGGAAGATTACTTAAAAAAAATTTACTATTCCTAGATCCATGACAGTTTCACCATGTCGTAACAACTTCTTTGTAACGCACAAAGACATATACCAATTTCTGTTAGCGGTTCAAGAAAATTGCCTCACCAATAATTGTCGGCAAATTGTGAGTATTTCCCTAGAACTCGACTGGGTTGATCCTTTAGTTGTATTAGATAAACTAGCGCAAGCAAATGAAATAAATTTTTACTTTGAGAATAGAGGTAAAGGCGAAGCGATCGCCGCGATTGATGCTGTCACAAAATTACAAATTAATGGGCAAGACCGATTTAATCAAGCAGAATATTTTATCAAAAGTTGTCTAAAAAATATAATTCCTTTTGGAGATATTCACAAACCTTTAGCCGTCCCCCGTTTTTTTTGTTACTTTAGTTTTTTTAACCAAAATATTCAAACAGATTATCCTTTTCCTTCCGCGACGATATTTTTACCGCGCTGGCAAATAGCTGTAAAAAATCAGGACTGTATCTTAGTCGCTAACCTCTTAATCACAGCCAACACCAATTTAGATAAAATTTGGCATGATTTATGGAGTAAAGTCGAACTAATTAATTCTTTAGAATATTTCTCACCTAAACTTGACTTTTTCTCAACCCACTTGAGTAAACAACCTGTAACGCAAGGTACAGCATTTAAGCGTTCTGTTGTTTCGGCTTTAGAAAAAATCCAAGCTAGTCATCTCAGCAAAATTGTTTTAGCAGATGCTTTAGATGTCCGGGCAAATCATCAGTTTAATTTATATAAATCATTAGATAATCTCCGACAAATTCATCCTAATTGTTATGTTTTTTCCACCAGTAATGGTAAAGGACAAAACTTTATCGGTGCAAGTCCAGAAAGATTAATTTGTATTCAAAATCAACAATTAATCACCGATGCTTTAGCGGGTTCTGCGCCACGGGGTAAAACACCAGCCGAAGACGCGGCGAATGCAAATCGCTTACTCAACAGCGAAAAAGAAAGACACGAACACTCATTAGTCATTGATTTTATAACTCAACGCTTATCACAACTAGGATTATCCCCCCAAACATTACCGCCACGTCTGCGACAGCTATCTAACATCCAACATTTATGGACACCCATTAGCGCCACCGTTCCCCCTCACGTCCACCCCTTAAAAATTGTGGCGCAACTGCATCCCACACCAGCCGTTGCTGGCGCAGCGCGAGACGTGGCTTGTGCAGAAATTCGGCGTTACGAAAGCTTTGAAAGGGGTTTATATGCTGCGCCACTAGGTTGGATAGACTCGCAAGGTAACTGTGAGTTCATTGTAGGTATTCGTTCGGCATTAATTGATGGCGATCGCGCTAGACTTTACGCAGGTGCAGGTATTGTTGCCGGTTCTGACCCCGATAAAGAATTTGCTGAAGTCCAACTCAAACTCCAGGCGTTATTGAAAGCTTTAGTTTAGTAAAAGTTCTTATACCAATTTAATGTGAAGCTGCACAGTATTTTACCCCTCCCTAACCTGTACACACAAGTTATGGAGTTACTACCAGTTCTTGAATTACCCCACCCTAACCCTCCCCTTGGAAAGGCGAGGGAACTAGATTTCTCTTTCTCCCCCCTTTCCAAGGGGGGACTAAGGGGGGTAATTCGACTTGTATGTACACGGTAGCCCTTAAAAAAGGGGGCTGAAAATTATCTTTTACCCCCTTAAAAAGGGGGTCGCCGTAGGCGAGGGGATCTAAATCTAGGATGAGTAAAGCTTTATCCGAAAAGTATTGACTCGACGATTAGATCCCCGACTTCTTGAAGAAGTCGGGGATCTGGAAAAACTCAAAATCGCTCAAATAACCACTCATCGCCAACAATCGCCTCTAGCAGTTGCACCAAACGCGGGATAAAATAATCAGGATTATTTAACTGTTGCTGCTCAATCCAAGCATCAAAAGCTTCTCGTGTTTCAATACCTTGAGCAGCAGCCGCACTTACTAAAATCTTGAAACTGTCATCTCGCAACTCTTCTAACTGCGGATGCTGATCACCGCGAAGTTGACATAAATACATTGCAGTTGCACCTAGCAAAGCTTTAATATCATCGCCTTGGGAAACTAGATTGTACATAGACCAGAGTGTATCTATAGTATTATGCAAAGGTACTTGAACTCGCAGACACAGCCACACCCCTTGAGCAAGATAGATAATTCCCTTCGTTTCATCAGCAACGCCTAAGTTATTTAAAATCGTACATAAATCTAAGTAAGCATTGACTTGTCCGAGTAATTGCGCTGCTTGCAAGTTTAGTTCTAACTGCTTTGCTTTATTTCCTCTTTTACCTTCCCAATAAGCCATATTTGCCAGCGTCGTCGCTTTCCCTCGGACATCGTTAATGCTTTCCTTGATATCCAAAGATTGCTGATAAAGAGCGATCGCCCCTGTCACATCTCCCTGTTGGGCTTTTAATCCTGCCATTTGGTGTAGCGTCGCCGCTTTCCCTCGGACATCGTTAATGCTATCTGAGATATCCAAAGATTGCTGGTAAAGAGCGATCGCCCCTGTCACATCTCCCTGTTGAGCTTTTAATCCTGCCATTGCGTGTAGTATCGCACCTTTAGTTTTGACATCGTTAATGCTATCTGAGATATCCAAAGATTGCTGGTAAAGAGCCAGTGCGCCTGCAACATCTCCCTGTTGGGCTTTTAATCCCGCCATTTGGTGTAGCGTCGCCGCTTTGCCTCGCACATCGTTAATGCTTTCTTTGATATCCAAAGATTGCTGGTAAAGAGCGAGTGCGCCTGTGACATCTCCCTGTTGCGCTTTTAATCCTGCCATTTCGTGGAGCGTCGCCGCTTTCCTTTTCACATCGTTGATGCTGTCTGTGATATCCAAAGATTGCTGGTAAAGAGCGAGTGCGCCTGTGACATCTCCCTGTTGCGCTTTTAATCCTGCCATTTCGTGGAGCGTCGCCGCTTTCCCTTGCACATCGTTGATGCTGTCTGTGATATTCAAAGATTGCTGGACAAGAGCGAGTGCGCCTGTGACATCTCCCTGTTGCGCTTTTAATCCTGCCATATTGTGCAGCGTCGCGGCTTTTCTGGTTAAATCATCTTCTGGACACAGTTCTAAAGCTTGTTCATAATGCGTCAGTGCTTCCTTGACAAAACCTAAAGTTTCTTCTGCTCTAGCAATAGTTCCTAAAATCCGGTAATCATCACCCAATTGCAGAATTGCTTGACAAAGTTCCCATGTTTCCACATATCGACTACTATTCACCCAACTATTAGCAATGTCGTCTCCCACACTCACAGCAATTTCTTTTTCCTGCGCCAACACAGCTAATCTCACGATTTCTCGTGCTTGTTCTTCATTCTTGTTATCCACTTCTTCCCACCAACTGCGGTAAATAATCTGTGTTGCTGCTTTTTGCGTGGTTTGCCATTCTTCTTCAGTTAATAGTGGTTGCAGCAATGGTGCTAAAATCGTCGTCACTCGATATTCTGGCGTTTGCTTGGCGTAAGTCGTCGCTGATTCCACCAGGCTGAGGCTGATTAACTTGGGGAGTATACTTCGACCCTTCGACAGGCTCAGGGCGGCGCTGCGCTCAGTAACCAGGGAGTTTACTTCGACTTCGCTCAGTAAACGGGGAGTAGGGAATGGCGAGTTTAATTCGACTTGGCTTTGGCTCACTTCGACTTGGCTTTCGCTCACTGAGCGAAGTCGAAGTGAGCAAGAAGAAACAGAGTTAATAATTTCAATAGTCACCGGCAAACGAAACACACTCAACTGAGCGAGAAACTGTTTCTCCTCATCCTCCAAAGCATTTAACAGCGTTTCTGCCAAAATATTCTCTCGAAACTTAAGCTGTACACCCTCCAACTTTGTCAACAATTCTTCTTCTGCTACGTCTGGTAACTGCACCACTTCCACCAACCACTTCAACAAGCGCGGATTTCCATCAGCAATTTTGAGAAGGCGCTGCTTTTTCAATTGCAACTGCACATCTCCATCCAATTGCCAGTAAATTTTATTAATATCCGCCTCACCCATCGCCGCTAAACTTTCCAAATGCAGACGATGGGGAGGTAAAGTATTTTCTTCCAAATAACGACAGGTGACAATCAACCGACTTTCTGCTTGATTTTCAGCCAACGCTGCACACAACGCCGCTAACACATCATAAGCAGCCGTCGTCATTCGCAAACTACCATCAGCCACATTCTCTTGGGGGATATTCTGCTCAAAATCATCTAAAACCAACAACACAGGCTTATCGTGTTCGTCTTCTATCGCTGCAAAAAAGTTCTGCAACCGCCCTTTAAACGAAATTCCCGGTTGATTTAACAAAGCTGGAACACCTGCAAACCGTTCATACTTACTCGCCAGCTTGTTAATTAACCCTACCTCATCCACCACCCCAATCAACACCACCCGTTCAAATTTCGGGCGTTGCGCTTGCACCCGCGTACACAACCGCGCCGCCAGGGAACTCTTACCCAAGCCTCCCATCCCCGCAATAAATACGCCAATATCATCGCTAGTTTGTTTTAACGCCCGCATTCCTCGTTGTAATGCTTTTCGTCGCCCGACAAACTCCCCATGACTAGCAACTTTAACGATGTTATTTTCATCCAGAAATTCACTTTCAGGCGGTGTAAACTTCAGCTTTTCTCGCTTTTTAGTATTTAACGGTGTGACTAATTCCCCAATAGCGCGACTATCCCGATAAATCCTCAACAAATGCCAATCGCTGCATTCTTGAGCAATCATTTCTTGCTGTGCAGCTTTGACAGCATCTTCCACCGTCGCCCCAGTCGCCAAAGCGTGATAAAGTGCCTGAGCCGCAATAATACCAGTTCTATCAAAAACTGGACGCGCCCAACCCAAAACTACACCCGCACCCGCTTTCACTAAAGCCTGCGCCATTGAAGGGACTGTTCCTTGGTTGGCAATTTGCCCAGTATGACAGCCAGAGAGAAACACCACACGCGGAAAGCGATTTTGAAAAGCTTTTGCTAAATCATCAACGGTAGTAAATTCTACTTTTCCCTCATCATCTTCTGTAATGAAGCATGGTGTATAGTCCTTAATTTTGCGACCTTTAGGCAAATATCGCCCTAACTCTGCCTCTGTATAAATTACACCATGTCCCGTCAAATGGAACACATCAAAATAATCTTTTGCTTCCGACTGAACTAAATTCCCCAATTCAATAACGGAGCCACTTTCCTCGACAATCAAAGCCAAAGGCTGCTCTTTTGTGGCTGTGAGGATATTTTTTTCTTCTTCCTCAAATTGTAGCGGCGCAATGCCTGGGTGTTCTGGTGATGTCGCCATAAACAACAGCCGCAACGGCCGATTTTGGACATCCAAAACACTAGTATTTCTTTGCTGTACAGTCCGCACAGGTACAGGTGCATTATGTCTTTGCAGTAAAAACACTGTGCCATCATGTAACAATTCCCAAGGCAAATGTGCCAAGCCTAACGCTACTTTCTGCGTTTGGGGGTTTAAACTTTGTGCTTCACTGGTTTGAATTAAATCTAAATATATGCGCCCTTCATCTGTCTCATCTAACGCCCTCCTTAGCCATCCTTCCTTACCATCCAGCCAAGAATACAGTTCACGCCCAATATTCCGCAATTGTGCGGTGTCATCCAGCCTTTGAGCATAATATTTTTCTTCACACAGATTAATTAAACTGGCTAACTTATCAGCATCTAGACGGCGTGTACCATAATTGCAGCGCAATTCAAAAGTTTGATTTTGGCTAAGAGCAAAGGTGAAGGTGAAAGCCACGGTTACTTAAGTAGTGACTATAGTTACTGTTGCTATGATATCGCGCGATTTTGGAAAGTTGCAGCAGAATTATGGCGCAAGATAAGATCCCCGACTTCTTTAAGAAGTCGGGGATCTCAATCTGAATTTATGTCAAAATATGAAAATAAGACAAATTACAATAAAAATTTCCTCACTCTACATAATTCGGAAAAACTTTATGACTACTAATTTAAACAACAATGAAGTAAATAACTTATCCAAACTCAATTATTCTGTATTAATAGAAGCAAAAAACAATGGATATCAAGCAACAGTTTGGGGTTTACCAGACTGTCAGGTATTTGCAGCCACGCGGGAAGATGCACTAAATAATTTACATACACTGGTGAATAGTCGCTTAAAAAATGTCGAAATAGTTACTCAAGAAATAGAAACACCTTCAGAACATCCTTGGATGAAATTTGCAGGAATGTTTAAAGATGACCCACAATTTGATGATATGCTGGCAAATATCGAAGCATATCGACGCGAATTAGATGCAGAAATGGCAGAATATTACCGCCAATTGGATGCAGAACAAGGCAAAGAATAATGAGTTTGTGGATATTAGATACTGATTCTGTTTCGCTTTTCCAAAATGGACATCCTCTTGTTAGCCAGCGTGTGAGTCAAATTGCTCCTGACAATATAGCCGTGACAATTATTACTTTTGAAGAACAAATTCGCGGTAGATTTAATGTCATTAGGCAAACTAATTCTTTAGATAAATTAGTAATTGCATACTCCAAGCTACAAGCAACATACAATTATTTTAATAGTATTAACTTACTTACCTTTACCCAAGAAGCTGCTAATTGTTACGCGCGATTTTTGCAGCAGAAAATTCGGATTGGTACACAAGATTTAAGAATCGCCGCAATTGTAATTGCGAATGATGCGATTTTAGTAACGCGAAATCAGCGTGATTTTTGCCGTGTCCCTGGGTTACGATTTGAAGATTGGACATTGGGAAATTAGAGCGATCGCACTAATTCATCAAGTTACACCGAATGCGATCACTTCGTCTACATCTCCTCAGTCATTAAAAAAACCCCCAATGGGGGTTGATTTTTAAGTTATTCGCGTGGAGTGAACAACTTGCTAATTAATACCTACAGAAGATACAGTAATCCGAATAAAATAATCCAGATTACGTCTACAAAGTGCCAGTAGATTTCTGCGGCTTCAATACCGAAGTGTTTTTCATTACTATAATGGCCGGGAACGCGCGATCGCCACAACACTGCCAAAATTGCTAAAACACCGATAGTAACGTGCAGTCCGTGGAAACCAGTCAACACATAAAAAGAACTGGCGAATAAATTGGTGGTTAAACCAAATTCTAGGTGCATATATTCATATACCTGCCCCGCTAAGAAAATCGCCCCCATTGCGGCGGTGATAGCTAACCAAATTCGCGCACCTTTGGCATCATTCTTTTTAATCGCCGTATCAGCATTGTGCATCACAAAACTGCTGGCAATTAGATTAACGGTGTTGACTCCAGGCAGCAATAATTCTAACTCTGGAGTACCCGCCGGCGGCCACACAGGTAAGGTGGAACGAAAAGCTAAATAGGCTCCGAACAAGCCCATAAAAATCATCCCTTCAGCCACCAAGAAGACAAACAAACCAAACAAGCGATGATCTGGATGCGCTTCGTGATGATCAACTGTGGCTGCACTGTGATGATGATTAAGTTCGGTTTTAGCTGGGTCAATGGTTTGACTTTGCATGAATTTTTATAAAGTGTGAAGTATGAAGTATGAAAAATGCAGTATGGCTGCTAGATCCCCGACTTCTCTAAGAAGTCGGGGATCTGACCACCACTAATCCCTAGTCCCAGAAACACGCTGTTCCAAGTCAGACTCAATGGTGGGATATGGCTCATCAGGATCAGCACGGAGTACTGAGTTGGGGCCAGCCGATAATAAAGGATTGGGATCGGATAATGGCACACCTTCGGCCGCTCTTTCTAAGCCGTAGTCGTAAGGCCCTGTAGCCAATACGGGGTATCCCTCAAAATTTTCAATTGCTGGTGGGGAAGTTGTCATCCACTCTAGGGTAAGCGCCCGCCAAGGATTATTACCAGCCTTCTCGCCATACAACCAACTCCAAATCACATTAATAATGAATGGAAAGGTGGAAACAGCAAGTATGTAAGCGCCATAAGTACAAATTTCATTCAGCAGCGTGAATTTGGGGTCATACTGAGCGACGCGGCGGTTCATCCCCATCATCCCTAGCTTGTGCATCGGTAAGAAGGTCATATTCAGACCCACAATGGTCAGCGCAAAATGCACCTTACCCCAAAATTCGTTGACCATTCGTCCCGTCATCTTCGGGAACCAATGATATATAGCGGCAAAAATCCCCAACACGCTACCACCAAACAAGACATAGTGGAGGTGCGCCACGACAAAATAAGTATCGTGAACATGGATATCAAAGGGTACAGCCGCCAACATGACACCACTGATACCACCAATGACAAAGGTACCAACAAAACCAATGGCAAATAACATGGCGGAGTTGAGTTGAATTTTGCCGCCCCACATCGTTGCTAACCAACTGAAAATTTTGATCCCCGTGGGTACAGCAATGATCATCGTTGTGATCATAAAGAACATCCGCAACCAACCGGGAATACCACTGGTAAACATGTGGTGCGCCCAAACTATCAGTCCCAAAAAGCTAATTGCTAGGGATGAATAGGCGATCGCTTTATAACCGAAAATTGGTTTACGAGAATGTACGGGGATAATCTCAGAAATTGCCCCAAAGAAAGGCAAAATCATGATGTACACCGCCGGATGGGAGTAAAACCAGAACATGTGCTGGTACACTACGGGATCACCGCCACCAGTCGGGTTAAAAAATGTTGTCCCTGCTAATAAGTCAAAGGCCAGCAAAATCAAACCGGCTGCTAAAACAGGAGTTGACATCAACACCAGTGCTGAAGTCGCAAACATCGCCCAACAAAACAATGGCATTTGATGTACTCCCATCCCTGGAGTCCGCATCTTGATTAGGGTGACGAGAAAATTAATCGCCCCCAAAATCGATGATGTACCCAGCAACAGCACACTCATAATCCAAATCCCTTCACCCACCTGGCCTGTCACCAAGCTCAGAGGCGGGTAGGAAGTCCAACCAGCATCCGGCGCATCGCCTACAGCTAAACTCGCCACCAGCATTAAACCCCCAACAGGGATCATCCAAAAAGCCACAGCATTCAATCTGGGGAATGCCATATCCTTAGCCCCAATCATCAGGGGAATCAAATAATTGGCAAACCCCGCACCCGCCGGCACAATCCACAAGAAAATCATGATTGTGGCGTGCAGTGTAAATAAGCTGTTATATACTTCTGGGGTGACAAAATCGACTTCTGGCGTACGTAGTTCTGTCCGTACCAAGTCAGCTAAAACACCGCCAATGCAGTAAAAAATGAAGGAAGTGACTAGGTATTGAATCCCAATCACCTTATGATCTGTGCTGAAACTAAAGTAGTCTCGCCATTTTCGCTTCCCTGGCTCATCAATCAGCACCGGGCTATTGGCAGTTTCTTGTATTTGGGCTTGTGTCATAGGAGTTAGTTGTTCAGTTATCAGTTATCAGTTGTCAGTTATCAGCCTGTTTACTGATCACTGTTGACTGTTGACTGACTAATGGTGAATTTGATGTAAAGTTTCTGGCTTAATTCCCATTTCTTTGATGTATGGGGCGAGAAATTCGTCGGGAGTCAGATTTGCCGGATTAACAGCAATGGCTTGATTCATGGTTTCATGACTTGCCACCAACTGCTCTTGCATCCATTTGTCAAAATTCTCTTGACTTTCTACAACCACTTGGGTTCGCATCGCGCCGTGGTAGGGGCCGCAAAGTTCTGCACAAATCAGGGCATAATCGCCGACTGTTTTGGGTGTAAAGCGAATTTCGCTTTGTCTACCAGGGATCGCATCTTGTTTCACGCGGAACTCTGGCACCCAAAAGGCATGAATCACATCGTTAGCGGTCATATTGACCTGCACTTCCCGCCCAATGGGAACGTGTAACTCCCCTGTGGTCACTCCGGTGTCTGGATAGGTAAAAATCCAGGCATATTGCAGACCTGTGACATTGACAATTAAACTCGCTGGCTGACCTGCTTTGTCAGGACTAGCCCCCAAAGTTGGAGCCACACTACCAACACCAGGAGCATCAACCTTTTGGGGAATTTGATCAGCATTGCGGACGGCGGCGGTGGCTGGGTCTTGCATCGCCTCATCAGATTTTGCTTGATTGAGGTTGGCAGGAGCTTCTGTTAAAGTAGCAGCGAGAGCGGCTCCTGGCATATTCATCGAACTTTGATTCATCGGCGCTTCGTGAACAGCGTGGGGATCGAAGCCACCGATGTCGTTATAAACTTCAAAGCTATAAACAGAAATACCGATGACGATAATGGCGGGGATCGCCGTCCAGAGGATTTCTAGCGGGACGTTACCTTCCACTGGTGGCCCGTCTCCTTGATCACCAGGACGGCGACGATATTTAATTACAGAGTAGATTAAAGCACCTTCAACAAGCAAAAATATACCGACGGAAACGGTCATCATCGAGTTAAATAAACCATCAATTAAGACGGCTTCATCTGAGGCTGCTGTTGGCAACAGACCGTGATTCTGACCGTACCAAAGACTGGCTAACGTCAACCCGATGCCAATCAGTAATGTCCAGATGGAACTTGGAATTTTCACGGCTTACCTAGAATTAATTGACTACGTTTTTTTAAAGCTGCCCACTTACTAAGGTAGTCTAGGCTATTAAACAAAAAGCCAAATGGTCTGAAATTTTTATTAATTTTTTCAGCCACTTTCCTATTTCTGAGTAAAAGAGATTTATTAGATACTGACAAGGATAAATAGTAATTACTGGAAAAATTTAAGAAAAACTTTAGGTTAGTAAAATTGTTTGTCAACTGTCTATTACACACATCTTAAAAAATACCTAAAGCTTCAGACTAAAACCATCTGAAGTGATTCAAAGTAATAGGTGAAACTCCATCTCGAAACCAAGTTGTATACGCTAGGGTGGAGATGGGTTGGTACGGAAAAATTAAAAATTTTAAGAGAGCTACTACCAAGATCGGCAGAAGGAATCGTTCATGAACGAATTTGTCCTAAAACAACAAAATGATGCGGCAATTGAGCAGCAAAAGCCAAAAGAAATGATTCGTCGCTTGGTGTGGCGTATGGCTATAGCCACGTTGATTTTAATGGCTATTGGCTCTGCCACCCGTGTAATGAATGCCGGACTTGCTTGCCCAGACTGGCCCCTATGCTACGGGGAACTAGTACCAGCCAAACAAATGAATCTCCAAGTGTTTTTGGAGTGGTTTCACCGATTGGATGCAAGCTTGATTGGTGTAAGCGCGATCGCACTTGCTGGTTTATCTTGGTGGCACCGTCGTTCTTTGCCTGTCTGGTTGCCTTGGGCTGCAAGCTTCGCCCTGTTTTTAATCGTGTTTCAAGGCATCTTAGGCGGACTCACAGTCACCGAATTGCTGCGGTTTGATATCGTTACCGCCCACTTGGGAACAGCACTGTTATTTTTCACCACCCTACTAGTCGTCGGTACGGCTATAGCTCCATATCAGGGAACTGGCAATGTCGGTAAGTTGCCCTGGATTGGTTTAGCGGCGGCTATTTTGGTGTACGTGCAGAGTTTACTGGGTGCGGTTGTGGGTTCTCGCTGGGCGCTACATCAATGCTTTGGTACGGCTGAACTCTGCTCTGTGATGTACAGCCATATTTTTGGTTTAGTCCCGCCAACCGTCGCCACCTTAGCCGTAGTGTTAATTTCCTGGCGCACACCAGCCCTCCATCCCGCTTTGCGGCGACTGGCAAACATGGCTGGTGGTTTGTTAGTTTTACAAATTTTGTTGGGAGTTGCTACTTTTCGCTTGCATTTGCAAGTCGAGCCGTTAACTGTCTCTCATCAAGCTGTAGGTGCGGCTTTGTTGGGTACTTTGGTGGGTTTTACGGTTCTAGCATTGCGTGACTGGGCTGCTAATCGTGAAATCAGCAGTTTGTCTAACCCAGCTATCAGCTCAAATCCCTAAATTACCCTTTTGGGGATAAACTGATGCGATCGCTACGATGACTCTTGACTAATGGTGATAGGACATTAGCCATGAGTCATTTACCAATTCACTGCATCTCCAGTAACTAGTAGGACTTACGCACAAAGATTATTCGTGGAGATTGGGTATAAGGGTGAAAGGGTTTGGGGCTTCGCCGTGAGCGTCAGCCGAACGGTGTAAGGATTTTGAATAAGTACACCCCCATACCCGTGAACCCCTACACCCTCGCCAAAACCCTTGATTTTTCGTTTTGATGCCTAAGTCCTAACTAGCACTGGTGAAAGTCTACAGATACTTGGCTGTGCTGAAGTTTCTCAACCACTAGCAACTTTTGGCGCTTCAAACAGAGAAACGGCAAGGTTAAAGATTCTCACCCAACCAAGCCAAGACTAGACACACATTGTTGACAATTAAGGAAATAGAACCAAGATGATTGAGACTAATGTCTCTCGCCACCACGAAACATTCCTCCAGGTAATTCAAAGCTATTACCAACTAACAAAACCTCGCATTATTCCCTTGCTGTTGATTACCACGGCTGGGAGTATGTGGGTTGCAGCCAAGGGACAAGTAGACCCGTTACTGTTGTTAGTCACTCTGACTGGTGGTACTCTGGCAGCGGCCAGCGCCCAGACAATTAACTGTATCTACGACAGAGATATTGATTATGAAATGGAACGGACGCGCCATCGTCCCATGCCTTCTGGGAGAGTCCAGCCAAGAGATGCACTGATTTTTGCAGCCGTTTTGGCTGTACTTTCGTTTACCCTACTGGCTGTGTTTGCTAATTTATTGGCAGCTTGTCTGGCATTCTCTGGCATTGTTTTTTATGTACTGATTTATACCCATTGGCTCAAGCGTCACAGCACTCAAAATATTGTGATTGGTGGGGCGGCTGGTGCAATTCCGGCTTTGGTTGGTTGGGCAGCTGTGACAGATACTTTAAGCTGGGCAGCATGGTTGATTTTTGCCATTGTCTTTTTGTGGACACCCCCCCATTTCTGGGCGCTGGCGTTGATGATTCGGGATGACTACGCCAAGGTAGGCATCCCCATGCTCCCGGTGATTGCTGGTGCAACAGCCACAGTCAAACAAATTTGGTATTATACCCTAACTACAGTCATTGCTACGTTGTTATTGTTTTATCCCCTGCACGCCAGTGGGGTTATTTATGCAGCGATCGCAGCTGGTTTAGGTGGATTATTTATCCGTAAATCTTGGTGTTTATTGCAACAACCAGAAGACCGCACTGTAGCCAGAGAACTATTTCTCTACTCCATCTCCTACATGATGCTGTTATGTTTAGCAATGGTGATTGATAGTCTACCCATTACTCATCATTTGGTGAGTACTGTTATTGCTCAGTTGCACTTGTTTAATTAAGGTAGACCAAAATAAATGCGATCGCACTAGGAGAATGAAAGGTGCGATCGTATTTCTCAACATTAAAATACTACTAAACAATAATTTTGATTATTTCTATAACTCCACATCATCTTTTGTCAAGTATTGTTGTGCAGTATGTCTAATTCGATAAATGTTCACTTCAGTTTCAGAGATTCCAAAAAGAATTCGGTAGCGGAATCTTTTCGATTTTCCGTAGAGCAATTGGCGAATCTCCATTCCTAACTCCTCACTTTCAGGAGTGACAGGACAACGAGCCGGAAAGCGTTCAAGCGAATCAATTGCATCAAGCAGTCCGTCAAACCACTTGTCAGCCAAATCTGAATCTTGTTCTCGAATCCAAAGATAGGCATTTTCCGCATCAGCTAATGCCAATGGAGAGATGTCAACGCGAAATTCCATGCTTTCTTCTTAAACCTTCTAGTGCTTCTTTAGCTGGAACTCCTTTTCCTTGCTCGATTTCCTGAATTCCTTGTCTGAGTGCAGCTACAGTTTCAGCATATTCTAAACGTTCCAAGAGCTTTTGATAGGCTTTAGCATCCTGGACAACAAGTTGAGCAGCACCATTAACAGTCAGCACAAGCGGCTTTTCGCTTTCTTCCATTTGTTGGATGTACTGTTTGGTGTTTCGCTGAAATTCTGAGAGCGAGTGAATGTTATTGAGGTCAATCATAGACTCAGCATGAAATTAACAGTTAATTTGATATAAAAATCAGACTAACATAAATAGTTGAGCGATCGCGTTTGCCAAATCTACAGACTACCTAAATAGAGTATTAGGCTAGTTCCCAGAACGCACAAAACCCCTGCTAACCCAGCCAGGGGTTTTTTATATTTGCCAGTCCACCATTCGGGTACTTTACCTGTGTAAGTGATGAGTTGGGCTGTATCTATAGTAGCGATCGCCAACACCAAAGCTGTATGTAATCCCCAAGCTATACCCAAACTGCCTTTATCTGCTATTCTCGCCATCACTAACATCATTCCCATCAGCCACAGTCCCGGTACTTGTGGTAGCGTTTCTTGCTGTTCCCAAACTAAGTGCAAGATAGCAAATATGCAGCTAGAAATTGTTGCTGCTATCCATATTGGATAATTTCTTTCTAATTCCGTGAACAAAAACCCACGAAAAACTAATTCTTCTACCCCACCTACCAATAACGCGACTAATAAAATTGGTAGCAAGATAGATGGTAATAACTTAATATTCGCCTGGGCAAATTCACACCAACCAAGCCCCAATTCTACAGCAAACATCATAGCGAGGCTGAATAATCCCAAGCCAAAACCTATCCCAATACCACCCACCAGGGAAAGATTTACTCCTAAGCCATACTCAGCAAAAGACCTACCAAACAACCAAATTACTCCCCAAAGTACCAGGGGAGCTAATAAGTAAAGTGTCACAATTAATGGTAACTTCTGCTCTGATTGTAAAGGCTTTGTTGGTTGCCAACCCATAACAATAGCAGATATTACTGCCAATGGCAGCCAACATACTACCCAACTTATAAAAAATGCCATCAAGACAACGGCTACTGGTGCATTTTCTCTCAATGACAGTAAGGTGTTGCCTGATGGCTGAAAAAAATTTGCTAAAACAAATAAACAAAACACGATAGACTTCTTAGGTTGTGGTCAAGACTCTAGTAAAATTTGTGGCTTGAGCAATATGTCTCATCGTATCGTTTTATTAGTACAGAATTCTTAAACAGAGTTATTTGCTCTCGTAGTAGGGATATATTTTCTCAAGATTTCTCGAAAACTTCTCCCTACAACCCAAGAATTTACTCTTCTTCGTCTAAGTCTTCATCTACCTCATCTATATCCTCTGGGGAGATTTTTTTATCACTTTCACCCAGTTGAATCAGGTGAATATGTTTGTAACCCAGTCTAATTTCAAATTCATCTCCTGGTTTTAAACCCATTGCCTTGGTGTATGTTGCACCAATGACAATTTGACCATTTTGATGAACGCTAACCCGATATGTCGGTTCGCGGCCACGGCCATCTTTAGGTGCTTCTGGACTTAGGGGAATTCCTCTAGCCGATAGTAAAGCGTCATAAAAATCAGTGAGATTGACGCGCACCTGGTTATTCTTAGTAACAGTGTAATAGCCACACTGCTTTGCTCTTTCTCTTCTAGGTAAATTAGAAAGTTCTTTTACTTTAGCAAGCAGTGCTTTTCCAGTTAATGGTGCAGTTGCAGTTTCTGTCATTACGCTCAAATTATCCTTACTCTCTCCAAACTGATAAACTATGTAGTCTGACGGCAGTATTTAACTCTTGAGCCTCCGTCAAAAGATGCTCAAAATTTTAAGGGAAGGGTTAAATTGCTACTGATAGAGGAGCAACAAGCGCCTATATTATGTTTGCCTGCAACAGATTTAAGTTAGCTTTGTCACAGACATTTATTTTGGTGATTTTAGGACACTGTTAACCATGATTCGCCATTGAAAACGCAATAATTTTCTCTTTTGGCGCTACTGTAGCGGTGTAACTTTAAGCCACCTTTACAAATAAGGTTGTTTCTACTCCAAATAAGTAGTAGACCCAAGAAATTGCAGGTTTTCCACTTTCAGTACTTGCCTTTATTGCCCTTGAGTTGTAGGTTTTAACCGTTCTTCCTCTTAAGCTTAAGACAGCATAGTATTTGAATATGCTCTCCTAGACATACAACTTTTGCCTCAGATGTAGAGACACAAAATTTTCTGTCTCTAGGTTACGAAAAAACAAAGTAGTGATCATCGCGCTTATACGACGATTGAGACTAGTTTTGTTACTTCGTAATTTTATATTAAATACTAGCATGGACTAATAATAGCAAAATAATTGTTTATGTTTGAATTTAATTTACAGACGAACTTTTATTTCAATCATTTAACTTAACGAGGTAACAAGCAGTCAGGATTTTCATCCGGGTTTATTAGCTACCATGCGTATTGCAGCAGCACTTTTATAAAAATTCATCTAAATTTAGATCGGTAGTTTTGAGCAAGTGCCATTCTTTGATATTCGAGATAGAGAAGAGACAAAAATACAAAGCGGTTTAATCTGCGGGTTTATCCTCACAAGACAAACCACCTCTCAAGCATTTTGAGTGTCTGTCTATGGGAAGAATAAATATTCTGCACATCTGTCAAGTGCTTAATGACCGCCATCAGATGTTTATTATCAGCTTTCACACTTCCATATCAGCCAAAATTCACCTTTGGGAATTAGTTTCCTAATTTCTCCAATCAGTAGATTTTAGCTAGAAGCCTGATGGATATAAAGATGTATTAAGCAGATGAAGTGTAGGAAATGGGAATATTATCGTTATGTAGATAATTAACTTGAGTTGGTCTCCCGAAAAACTCTTTTATTTATAACTCCGAAACAGGGAAGGTGAACAATCAGCTGCGATCGCCTGTTTGCTACTAAAGCTCAGAGCTTAACATAAATCTCGGACATGGTGCTAATACAACTAAAATTTTAATGGTTATCCTGGAACTATAATCAGTAGCTCTTGGCTCATCAGCCTTTTAACACTCGGTTTTGAATTAAGAGCAACAAGAGTATAACTCAATTTTCGCACCTACTAGCCTTGAGTTATGATTTTTCAAGCTGGTAAAGCAATTTTAAGACTTTGGTTGGTGGCAATGGAAGTTATTTTTAAGGTTATTCGACAGCAACAAAATTCTCTACCTGTGGTGCAAACTTACCCACTAGAGGTAGACCCTGGTAATACAATCCTTGACTGTCTAAATCGCATTAAATGGGAGCAAGACGGTACATTAGCATTTCGCAAAAATTGCCGCAATACTATATGTGGTAGTTGTGCAATGCGAATTAATGGGCGTTCGGCTTTAGCTTGTAAAGAAAATGTCGGGAGTGAAATAGCTAGATTACAGCAAATACAATCTTTGACCAATACAGAAAATCCCAATTTAGAAATCACAGTTGCACCCCTGGGTAATATGCCTGTGATTAAAGATTTAGTGGTAGATATGAGCAGTTTTTGGGATAATTTGGAAGCTGTCGCTCCTTATGTTAGTACAGCAGCCAGACAAATTCCAGAACGGGAATTTTTACAAACACCCCAAGAGCGATCGCTTTTAGATCAAACTGGTAACTGTATTATGTGTGGTGCTTGTTATTCTGAATGCAACGCCCGCGAAGTAAATCCCGATTTTGTCGGCCCCCATGCTTTAGCTAAAGCCTATCGAATGGTTGCAGATTCTCGTGATAGTAATACAGAAAATCGCTTAGAAAATTACAACGAAGGTACTAAAGGAGTGTGGGGTTGCACTCGTTGTTTATATTGCGATTCCGTTTGTCCAATGGAAGTTGCCCCCCTCGAACAAATTACCAAAATTAAACAAGAAATTCTCTCTCACAAACAAACATCTGATACCCGTTCCCTACGTCACCGCAAAGTTTTAGTGGAATTAGTCAAAGAAGGCGGCTGGATTGATGAACGCCAATTTGGTTTGCAAGTTGTGGGTAATTATTTTCGGGACTTGAGAGGATTATTAAGTCTCGCACCCCTGGGATTAAGAATGATTGCCAAAGGTAAATTCCCCTTGTCTTTTGAACCATCTGCCGGGACAAAACAAGTGCGATCGCTCATTGAATCAGTACAGAAAATTAAGGGAGTAGGGAATGGGGAGTAGGGAATGGGGAGTGTGGGGAGTGTGGGGAGTGTGGGGAGAAGAGGGGAGTGTGGGGAGTGTGGGGGGAAACATTTCTTCACCATCCTCCCACCCCTCCCACACTTCCCACCCCTCATACCCCTAAACCCTATATCTAAAACCTTATTCCCCACTCCCAACTCCCAACTCCCTATTTCTATCGAGGATCTTGGGGTATATCCAATGGTCGCCCAAAACGGTCATAAACTAAAATATCCCACTGCCCGTTATTACTCGACTCAAAGGCAATGCGACTACCATCCGCACTAATAGTTGGGTGACGAACTTCCGCTTGCAAATTATTAGTCAAATTGCGAGATTGACGGGTTTCGCGGTCATATAAAAAAATCGCCGACCGCCCCTGACGACTAGCCGCAAATACAACATAACGACCATCTTGGGAAACGCTGGGGTGAGAGGCGATCGTATCTAAAGCATTTAAACCTGGTAAATCAATTAAATTGCGCGTCAGGGTATCAAACATATAAACATCTTGACTACCCCGGCGATCGCTAATAAAAACAATATATCTCCCAGAAGTTTGCGGACTTAACTCCGAAGCCAAACTATTCATACTCTGCCCCCCCGGATCAAAAGGATAACTCACCAACCGGGGATAGCCAAAACAACCAGTTAGTAAACTACAACAAGCAAATATAGGGATAAAAATACTACTTTTTGTCATTAGTCAATAGTCATTTGTCCTTTGTTCATTTTCCCTCATCTCCCTAGTACAGGTCGGCGTAAATAAACAGACTATCTAGAATTGCTAAAAGGCTTGTGGTATCGTTATTCTTTCTTTTTCCTTTTGCTTTTTTCCTTTTGCCTTGTTGTACTAGCTTGAAAGTCACCGAAGTTTGCTCAACGGGGGGAACCCCCGCACGCAACTTCTCGCTGAGTGCTGAGTTGAAAGTGCTGAGTAAACACAATAGTCGCTATTTCATGCTTGGCTTGGGAAATAAGTTTCATCGTGACTCTTTCCCCTGTCTTCCCTGTCTTCCCTGTCTCCCTTGTCTCCCTTGTCCCCCTTGTCCCCTTCTCTCCTCAATTCGTCGGCCCATCCACCGTCGCCCCATTAGGAATATCTAATTCAATATTCGGGCCACGGTCTAACACTTCAATATCCCATTGACCACGGCTGGCTGTTTCAAACACAACATAACGTCCATCAGGACTAATCCCAGGATTTCGCACCCAGCCACGATAAACAGGTGTGAGAACTTGTGACTGTTGTATGGCGCGATCGTAAAGGGCTACCACTGGTCTACCTTGGTCGCTCGTTAAATAAACAATATAACGCCCTGTATAGCTCAAGCTAGGGCTTTCACTAATTGTTTCTGGTCGATTTAAACCCGGAGTTCTCACAAATGTTTGCTGTTGCAAATCATATATGAGTAATTGGTGACTACCATTACGATTTGAAACAAACGCCAAGAACCGACCGTTACCACTTAACGTCGGTTGTTCTTCTGTATAACGGCTGTTTAACGAAGTCGGCCCCAGGGGAATCTCACTGGCACCACAAGATACAAGTAAGCTGCTTAAGCCAAAAATCAGGCTCCAATGAATCGGTCTTTGGAGCCACACAATAGGCGTAAATTTTTTCACCTCTACTGTTATTTTTTACATCGCCTCTAGCTTACATCCATCCCACCAGTTTTAGACATCATCAAAATTAGTTGAATTATCTGATTCATCATCAGACTGGTCTATTGGCTTGTATGGAACGTAATCTGCTGGAATAACATCATCATCTGCACTTTCGCGGCGCGAAGTTGTCTCAGCAGGCGGACGACGTTTTCTGGGTCTAGTCGGAACATTATCTTCCCGGCTTTCAGGACGCTGATTACCGTTACTTCCACGACGCGCAGGTTTTCTTCCTTCATCACTGGGACTTTCCCAATCATCTACCTGTTTTGCGGAAGCAGAACCCCAACTTTCTTCATCGTCATATCTCTCAGTCGAACGGCTATTGGAACGAGTAGAAGTCCGGCGACGATTTTTATCAGTCGTGTCTGTCCGTTCATTGCTGGGGCGACGATTTGAGCGACGGGGTGGTTGCTCCTCATTGTAGTCATCACGGGATGAACGAGTATCTCTGCTGGGTCGAATTCTAGGACGTACTGGAGGTTCTTCTTCCTCATAAGGTAGTGGTTCGTAATCGTCTTCTACCTCAGCTTCATAGTCTTTGCGCGACCTCCTATTATATGAATAGTTATCGCTGACTTCCCGTTCTTTATCCACAATCGGAGTGTTGCGCTTGGCTTGCTGGGTAGCGATGCTACGTAGGCGAATACTTTCCACCGCAAAAAACACCGTTGTTCCCACCAACAGCAATTGACCGAATTGTAAAATCGGGTCTAACCGCCATCCTTGGAAAATCAAAATAAAGCCGCAGAGTAAACCTACAGCCGCAAAAAAGATATCTTGATCTCGTGAAAGTTCTGGGCGTACAGTCCGCATAAAATACAGTGCTGCCCCAGCCACAGCCAGGAAAATTCCTAGAATACTGGCTGAGTTCGTTCCTACATTGACCTGAGCCAGAACACTGGCTGAGTTCAGCCCAAAATTTAGCATTGTTCTTTATCCCAATATCACAATCTATGTTAGCGAGTCAAAATTAAAATCACTACTTTAATTAATCACAATATAATTGAGCTTCACGGCTTTTGGCTCAGAAGGTCTGAAGCTTTTTAATCATTGCCAGCCAAAAAATTGATATCTGTCAGCTAAGTATACCCTGTCCTCACAAGGAAGATTGCTAATGTGAATGCAATTAGGTAATTAGCTGACAGAATACTGGTCTTAGACAGGACTTACGCACAAAGATTGTCTATGAAGATTGGGTGTAAGGGTGTAAGGGTGTGGCGTAAGGGTTTTAGATATATACACCCCTATACCCTGTACCCTTGCACCCTCTCCAAAACCCTTGATTTTTCGTTTTTATGCGTAAGTCCTATTAGAGTCTAATTGACTCGACAAAAGATTAAGAACGTTGGATTTTATCTTTTTGGCTAATGAAAATTAGCCCAACAGTAGCAGGGATAACAACGATCGCAGTACCCCAAGCCAGACTCCAAAGAAAATTTGCTAAAGATGGTGTCATTGTTCTCAACCTTTTTTTACACACTTCATCATAATTCTAATAGTGTAGTACTTCCTTGAGAAGCCTTTGGGTATAAGCTTTAAAACCAGAAAATTCAGGCTAGGGGCTAGGGATGAATATTTATCGCTCAGTATTTCCTGTAACTAGACACAAATTTTGTTCACAAAAATCTCTAGAAATCTTAATATTTAGCCAAAGTGGTGCTTTTGTATTGATTGTGACCAATGTTAGCGGAATGGTCAAAGTTACCAGATTTATCTGTGGAGTCTTACCAATTCACTCAAGTACTGATACAAATCACCACTTCCTCTATGCCTCTGCTCCCGGTTGCCGAGCGCAGTCGAGGCGTTGCTTCTTGTAGCTTGTATATCTGTATTATTTTTCAAGTTAAATGGTATTAATCCCAAATTCCTTAACTGGCATTTGCCATAAAATATATCTATAAGCTTTACAAACCTTCAAACTTTCTGATTTACTTCTCGAAATTTTCTTCGTTCAAAAATAGTAGTGCAAACAGATGACTGGTGTTAACTTGACCGTTTGGACTCTCGGCCCCCTGTTGGGACTGATGACATTTCTCTTTATTTTCCGCATTGTTCTAACTTGGTATCCCCAAGCCGACTTAAATAAGTTGCCCTTCAATCTCATAGCTTGGCCGACTGAGCCATTTTTAGTACCTTTACGTAAGCTAGTACCACCAATAGGCGGGGTGGACATTACCCCAATTATTTGGGTAGGAATTTTCAGCTTGCTGCGGGAAATTCTCTTAGGTCAGCAAGGATTAATCACGATGATGTCTCATGTCAGCTAGGGAATAGGGCAGGATGCGATCGCATTTCCGGCACCAACTTTATTATGTTTGGAGCGATCGCTCTCTGTATGAAGATCAGAAACGTTAAGGAAGCACGCATCGTTACTAACAAATAGCCGACAGTTGCCTATCCACCAGCAGGTTAGTTGCCTAACATTATGCCGCTTCAATCTTCTTTCTAATATGCAATGTCAACCTGCCTGTTATTGATGTGCCTCCATATACGCTCGTAGCAATTGATTGATCTGTGTCTGATAGCCTCGCCCTTGAGACTTAAACCACTCCAATACATCGCTGTCAATGCGGAGTGTAACTTGAGCTTTGGTTTTTGTGGTAGGTAAACCTCGTCGCACTACTGCCTTAGCAAACATTTCTGGTGTAATTTCTGGGCAGTCTGAGAAATCAATATCCTCATCACTCATTGCGTCTAATCGTTGCCAATCAGTTTGAGAGTTGCTCGAAGTAGGTTCGTTGTTCATATTTCGTCGCTTTTCTTGCAGAAATAATACGAGTGCAATCCTCACGTTCTGTATGGACAATGGCAATCACTCGCCCTTGCAACAAACCGATTATAGGCGTTCTATGTAGTTGGATACTTCAATTAAATTAGAATCTGGGTCTCGAAAATATATCGAAAGAATAGCTCCTTTGGCACCAGTTCGTCGAACAGGGCCTTCCAGAATAGGAATACCTCTCTCATATAGTCGTGCGATAACTGCATCTAGGGAAACTGATGCGATGAAGCAGAGATCGGCCGAGCCAGGAGTCGGGAATAATGCCTTTGGTTCAAATTCCTGCCCTTTCTTGTGTAAATTTATCTTTTGTTGTCCACAGGAGAGGGCTGTCCGTCCTTCTCCAAAGGAAACCTCACGCATATCGAGAACCGTTGTATAAAAATCGACGGTTCGATAAATATCTTCAACGGTCAGAACCAAGTGATCCAGGTGAGCGATCATATTTGCTTACCGAACTATTTATTATTTATATAGAAACTTTCCGTTTCTCAATGCTTATATCTCAAACCTTACAACGAACTTCAAATTCTGATCGCGCACGAAAGAAACATACATCAAACTCGAAGAAGAAATTGGCCTGTCCTAAAATCAAAGGCACATTGGTTGCTTGTGTCCAGGCAAATGCTAGATTAACCCTTGGGAATGAACTAACTTGAGCATCAACAACGACTGCGTGAGCTTCAAATCGAGCCAAGTTTCCTGCCAGCACAACTGAGAGAGTTTCATTCTCCCAAATTAAGCCCAGTTGTAGACCCAACTCGTATGGCAAAACATTAACGCTTGCGCCCGTATCTAATAAACCTTCGGTGTTCAACGACTGACCGTTAAGACTAAGCGTCAATGGCAGATACGCCATCCGATCAACCATACCAAGCCTGCTGTCAATGATTTTGTAGGGAAATCTTTGAGCGTCAACCATTCTGTTCTTGTTGCTTTGTCGCTAGAAGATTCATTAAAACATTGGCAGCCTCAGAGCAATTGTAAGGCGACCAGATCGGATACTCTTGGTTCGCAACAAAGAAGTTTGCATCTTCTTCTTTGACCAGTTCTGTAGCGAGAAACTGCATCAGCCGAAGCTTGTCAATTTTTGGAAGTTCTTGGATTTGTGACATGAGTTCAGCTAATGACATTTGAGAATCTCCTTTTCTGAAGATTGGGTGAAAAGGTCGAGGATACTGGCTTATTGTATGGGCGATCGCTAGAGTTCAATTATTCTATCAATTAGTCTGATGGGTTGGTTCAGGAACTTCTGATCCCTGTGGCAGCGATTTTTTTCTAACCAGATCGGCGAACAAACCAGGGCAATAGACTTTGCTGATGGACAAATCTTCATTCGACATTCCCATAGTTCGTGGTCACTAGAATAGCTGGCTGCATCGTACCATGACTACTTAACCTGAGCAGGATCAGGAAAGGGACAGGTAGTCAACTGAAAATAAGATATTTCTCCGCCTTTTACCCTTTCCCTTTACCTTCTACTTCCTAATTCCCTAAAGTTTCATCTCTTGAATGAAATTGGTGTAAACATTGCCTTGTAAAAACTGTTGGTTTTCCATAATTCTTTGATGAAAACCAATAGTTGTTGGTAGTCCGGTAATGGCACACTCCCGTAGGGCGCGTTTCATCCTGGTAATAGCAGTTGCACGGTCTGGCCCCCAAACAATGAGCTTACCAATTAAAGAATCGTAGTAGGGGGGAATTTGATAATCGGTGTAAACGTGGGAATCAATTCGCACGCCAGGGCCACCGGGGGGAAGATAACCGCTAATGCGACCTGGGGCGGGACGGAAATCGTGGTCTGGGTCTTCGGCGTTGATGCGGCATTCTATGGCGTGTCCACGCAAAATCACTTGGTCTTGAGTTAGCCTGAGTCTTTCGCCCTGAGCCACCCGAATTTGTTCGACTACTAAGTCCACACCAGTAATCATCTCGGTAACAGGATGTTCTACTTGAATGCGGGTGTTCATTTCCATAAAGTAGAAGTGACCCGACCGATCTAAGAGAAACTCAATCGTACCAGCCCCGGTAAAGTTAATAAACTGGGCAGCTTTGACCGCAGCTTGTCCCATTTTCTCACGTAAGTCTGGATCAAGAGCCGGACTAGGGGCTTCTTCTAATAATTTTTGGTTACGGCGTTGAATAGAACAATCCCGTTCACCCAAGTGAATTACATTGCCATAGTTATCTGCCAAAATTTGAAATTCAATGTGGCGGGGACGTTCAATAAATTTTTCGATATAAACGCCAGAATTACCAAAGGCTGCGCCTGCTTCACCTTGAGCAGCTAAAAACAGTTTGACAAATTCTTCTTCAGAACGGACTAGGCGCATCCCCCGTCCACCGCCGCCAGCCGTGGCTTTAATCATCACGGGATAGCCAATTTCTTTCGCCAGTGCTAATCCTTCTTGTTCTGACTCGACTAAACCATCACTTCCTGGTACTGTTGGCACTCCAGCTTTTTGCATGGTTTCTTTGGCTGTGGATTTATCTCCCATCAACCGAATTGCTTCTGGAGTCGGGCCAATAAATGCAATGTGATGATCTGCACAAATTTCGGCAAATTTGGCATTTTCTGACAAAAAACCATAGCCAGGATGAATGGCAGTGGCATTCCGGGTCAAGGCGGCAGCAATGATGTTGGGAATATTTAAATAACTTTTACTGCTGGCAGGCTCACCAATACAAACGGCTTCATCAGCCAGCTGCACATGGAGCGCATTCCGATCAACAGTGGAGTGAACCGCAACAGTCGCTATTCCCATTTCTTCACAGGCGCGGAGAATACGAAGGGCGATTTCTCCCCGATTAGCAATTAGTATTTTGTCAAACTTCATTTTCGAGTTTCGATATTAGTACCAGTAGATTGACATTTTCTCTTATCTGATTTGCAACAAAGCTTTGACTTGGTTACAAATAACGATGAGAGTTTTTTCAGCAGCATCCTGAGCAGTATATATACGCCCTTCGCAGTTTCACAAAGGTCAGGACTGCCAGGGAGTCTCTACGGGTCTTAACCAGATTAACAGCTTCACATCTGCTTGTCTGTGCCAGTTTCCCGAACGAGGCTGTGGTGAGTGCGGAACATCTTAAAGTAGCTATACCCCTTTTAATATCACTTGTGGCGCTATTACATTTCTGTTAGTCTGATATCCACCTTCGGGAAAGTTGTGAACATGTTCACTTAAATTTTTGGTAAATTTTGCAAAATTAGATATTACCTTACTATAATCACTTTGTTGTGCTATATTAGTTCTTCAGTGAACTCTCGCGGATGTGGCGGAATTGGTATACGCGCACGCTTGAGGTGCGTGTGGCTTTGCCTTGCGAGTTCGAGTCTCGCCATCCGCATTTTTGATGAAAAGGGAACAGAGAAGACTTCGACAACCTTCCTGTTCCTGCCCCGCAAGGGCTGGGTCAATGGTTATGAGTGAATGGTCAATAGTTAAGCAATGCCTAACTACTGATTATCAGCTTTGAACTATTGACTTTTTTTGTGCTTTTATAGAGATAGATGAACTTTTGTAAATAAAATTGACTGCTATTTTTACTCTGACGAACAATCCTGCGCTGCCAACAGCTTGGCACCGTCTAACTCCGATTTGGCAAGGGGACGAAGAAGTTATCCAAAAGAGTTTACCCCACACACAGTTGGCTCCTGCTTGGCAACTGCTGTTGTTGGGTGATGGTTCTCCGACTCGGCATTTAGAATTGCTGACAGGTGAACCGACAGAAGTCGATGTGATTGATATGTCCTTGATTGGTACAGATTTAGATGATGCGCCTGATTTGATTCAAGCTGTGCCAGGGCCAAGACTGCGCCGTCAGGTGTGGTTACGTACTGCGTCAGGACAGAGATTGGCTTATGCGACATCTTGGTGGGAAGCCAGCCATGTAGATGAGTATTTACAAAATCGTTCATTGCCAATTTGGGCGAGTTTGGCGCGTCTCCGTACAGAGTTATATCGGGATGTGCGCGGTATTTATTATGGCAACTCGGCAGCGTTGGAGTCTGGTTTTGATGTGCCTGGGCCGTTTTGGGGTCGTCACTACTTGTTTTGGCATCATGGACAACCGCTAACTTTAATTTATGAGGTGTTTTCGCCGTATTTAACCAAGTATTTGGGGCCGATGCAGTTGAGTGGGACGAATGGCAAAGTGTAGAATGCAGTGGCGATCGCTACATTCAAATCCAACTCTGATTCGGTAAAAAAATTACCGGAACTAAGAAAAGTTAAATTTATCTAAAAATTATCTCTAGATGGCGGATTCATTTACCGCGTTCTAGCTAATATTAAGTGTCAAAATATCGCTAAATCGCCGAAATTTGAGTTTTGCTAATTTTGGTAAAAATAGTTGTCAGTAATTATAATTGCAAAAATTAGTGCCTCACAGCTACAGCAGTCCTAGTTGATATGTGAACAACAAAGACAAGGGAGACAGATGTTAATGAATCATTTAGGATTGCTATATATTTTTGAGCTTTAAATATAAAAGAACTCAGATGTATCAGTAGTAAAAATTACAAATTACTGGAGACTTGCAGCTTTTTGAAGTTAGTTATATCCTCATAATGCTGAGAATAAACTTGGAAACTTATATTGATTCGTAGTATGAATGCGTAAATTATGACAAAGTTCTCTAATTAAGCTTGATTAACACAGCAAACTTTTAGAGAAAAGTTGCCTGCGAAATAGAGTAAAGCATGTTAAAAAGATTAACTAACAACAAAATCACGCGATGTGCGACTTATTCTTGAAACCCCTCTCCAAACCTCTCCCCGAAACGGAGAGAGGCTTTGAATCTTGCTCCCCTTCCCTGGTAGGGAAGGGGTTGGGGGTTAGGTTTGAGAGAAAGTCGCACACGGCGTAAAATCACTACTTTTAAAGGAAAAATAGCTCACGTTGATTACCGAAGTATCAGCAAAATTTTAGGGTAGAGACAATTGTTGAAAAACAGCCCAAAAGTAAGAAAAAAGCTTAAGTTTACTTGGTCAAACAAGTAAAAAGTTCGCAAGTATGAGGTATTGGTTTCAATGGCGCTGCCTATTGTGTCTGTTCCCGTGAAGAAAAAACAGAAACCGTCTTTGGCACTGACGCTCTCGGCTACTGGTTTATTAATTATTGGTGGCGGAGTAGCCTATAGATTGTTCAGCCAAGGGCATTTTTCTGGAAATTTATTAGTAGGTGCAAATATTATCCCGAATGATGCACTGTTTGCTGCTTCTGTGACTACAGATCCCAAACAATGGCAGAAATTGCAAGAATTCGGCACAAAAGAATCGCAAGCACAACTTAATCAAACTTTAATGCAGTTGCGCGATCGCTTTCTGACAAATAATGGTTTTAATTTTGAGCAAGATATTCAACCTTGGGTAGACAAAGAAGTTACCTTGGCGATTTTAGCTCCCGAAACAAATCAGTCTAAGCCTGTAGCTACCGATAGCCTTACACCTGACAGCCAGCAGTCAATGGTGATGGTTTTACCTGTGAAAAACTCCGAGTTAGCGCAAAAAATTTTGGCACAACCCAAAGCCTTAAAAACCGGGAAATGGATTGACCGCACCTATCAGGGAGTCCCCATCAAACAAAGCGAAGGGGAATTTGGGACAAACCTTTCCGCCACATTACTCGATAAACGCTTCCTGGTGATTACCGATAACCCGAAAGCCACGGAACGGGCAATTGATGCCTACAAACATCAAACATCCTTGGCAACAGTTGGCAGTTTCGCTGAGAATTTCCCCAAAATTTCTGAGTCTAATTCTTTTGCCCAATTTTACATCAACGTCCCAAATGCTGCCAAAATTGCCACTAAAGCTCCAAACCGACGTTTACCAGCCCAAGTTTTGGCACAACTGCAAAATAACCAAGGTTTAGCGGGGGCGATTAGTTTAGAGTCAGATGGCATACGCTTAAAGGGCGTTTCGTGGCTGAATCCTCAAAGCCAGCGTCTACTGTCGGTGGATAACTCAGCAGGTAATATGCAGCAGCGAATGCCAGCAGAAACCTTGATGATGTTATCTGGTAGTAATTTACAACGGCTGTGGGGTGACTATATTCTCACATCCCAAGGAAATCCGCTTTCACCCGTATCTCCAGAACAATTACGTAGCGGGGTGAAATCGCTGACGAGTCTTGATTTAGAACGCGATTTACTCAGTTGGATGAAAGGTGAGTTTGCTGTCTCGCTGATTCCCAACGTTCAAAACAATGGCGCACCAGGAGATTTTAGGGCTGGATTGGTATTCATGGTCAAAGCCAGCGATCGCAAATTAGCTGAAGCATCTCTCCAAAAGCTAGATGACATCATTAAAACTCAATACCAATTCCAAATTCAACCAGGAACAGTTGCAGGTCAACCTGTTGTTAACTGGATTGGGCCTTTCGGCACTTTAACAGCCAGCCACGGCTGGTTAGATCAAGATACTGCGTTCATGGTATTAGGCGCTCCCGTTACCGATAAAATTGTGCCTAAACCCACCAGCACATTAGCCAGCAATCTTGCATATCAACAAACTGTGCCGACAGAGTTGAATCCCACAAATAGTGCATTTTTTATAGATGTCGAACGCATGGTAAATAACTTTACCCTCAATACCCTATTTCCCAAACAAAGAACTTTTTTAGAAGCGACTCGTTTCATTGGGGCAACAACCTCAGTGAGTGACAGCCGCAGTACCCGCTATGATATTTTTCTCTCTCTGAAAAAATCGACCAATGCAGCCACTGTACCTAATTCAGAGAATCATCCCAACATCAGTAGTTCAAAACCTTAAATTCAACATAAATATATAGATTAAGGGAAGCATGATCATCATGCTTCCCTTAAAGTATTGCTTGTAAATAAACAAGCTAGGATAAATTGATTTTAGTAAGCTAAAGTTTCTAAAGTTTCTCTTAAATACTTTTGTACTTGTTGTTCCAGGCGCAAACCTTGTAATTGGGTATTACGTTCTAGTTGCCAACGTTGGAAACCGGAACTAGCCGCGATCGCACATTTAAGGCTATACCAAATTTCGGTATCTGCGGGATATTGGAGATTACTAGCAGCAGAAGTTGGAGTCATAGTCCCTGATTCCTCAACTTTTAAAGTTATGGCAGTTTTTATTGTGAGCAAATACGAATCAGTCTGAATGAGACAGCGTATACTCTGCGAAGAAATTGATTAGGTTCTGATTTTTAGGGCTGCTGCGAGTTTCTATTGCTCCCGATGAAGGATTGAAACAACCTGGGTAAAATTTGATTAACTTGCACCCCTAAAATAGTGAAATCATGCTTGATATTTTCTAAAGATAACGGTTCGATGGCAGCAAATTCTGTGTCATTAGTCACTAAAATCCGTGCCACACTCACGGGAACTTGTAAAAATAAATTACTTGCTAAAAAAGCTACAGCAGCTAAAAGTAAGCCTAAGCTATGCCATTGCGGCAAAAAGCTGACTAAATGTTGCATTTGGGGTACAACTTTGTAAAGCTGCCACAAGATGACCGTTAATATTATGGCGGCCACCAGAGACAACACCCGGTTTAATTTAGTATTAATTAAACAAAGTATCTTGCGCTGTTGTTCTGTTAAATTTTCGGGTTTGAGAGCGATCCCTAAAAGAGAATATATATAAAATGGGCGGCGTAGCTGCATCCACAATAGTGGAGTAACGCCAACAGTGGCGACTAACAATATTTCTCCCCACACCGGGAAGAGTGGTTCACCGATCGCCAAGGACAATAAGCACAAAACCAAGAAAAATGGCAGTGTCGCTAATCCAGCAATGTGAATCCACAATATAGGGTCAGAGCGAAACGAAGACATACTGTAAGTGCTGAGTTTAAAGTGCTGAGTGCTGAGTTGGAAGTTTTGCGTGTGGAACCTAGCTTATTTTCAGTTCGACACACTTCAACTTTCACTGAAACTCAGCACTTAGTGTTAACCACTATCTTGTCAATGTGAGGGTACGACGTTTTGTCACCATCTGGTAGGCTTCAATAATGTCGCCTTCTACCCAGTCATGGAATTTATCGACGTTAATACCGCATTCATAACCGGCATTGACTTCCCGAACATCGTCTTTGATCCGTTTGAGAGAATCAAGGACTCCTTCGTAGACGACTTTACCGCCACGACGCACACGCAGTTTGCAGTTACGTACCAGCTTGCCAGACTGCACATAACAGCCAGCAACGGCTCCTTTACCCACTGGGAAGACGGCACGGACTTCGCACTGACCAAGGGCTTCTTCCACCAACTCTGGTTCCAACAGACCTTCCAAGGCTCCTTGGATATCTTCGAGGAGTTTATAGATGATGTTATACTCCCGGACATCCACACCAGCCTCATCAGCAGCTTGTCTTGCGCCACTGGCGTAGGTAGTGTTAAAGCCAATGATGACTGCGTTACTAGCAGCAGCTAAGTCAATGTCTGTTTGGGTGATTTCCCCAGCCGATGCTAACAGCATCCGGATCTGCACTTCGTTTTGGGGGATTTGCTTCAGCGAACCAATAATCGCTTCGACAGAACCTTGCACGTCGCCTTTGAGGATTAAGTTGAGTTCCTTCAACTCGCCTTCTTGAGCTTGTGCCGATAGGGTAGTGAGGGTGACACGTCCCTGCAACAGTCGTGATAGACGTTGTTTGTCGGCGCGATCGCCTGCAATACTCCGGGCTTCTTTTTCGTTCTCGAAGACCTCGAAGTCATCCCCGGCGGCGGGAACATCACTTAACCCCAACACCTCAACCGCAAAGGAAGGTGTGGCTGCTTCGACTCTCCGCCCACGGTCATCGACCATTGCCCGGACTTTACCAAAGGCTGAACCTGCCACGAGCATATCTCCGACGTGGAGACTACCGTTTTGAATCAACAAGGTAGCAACTGCACCCTTGGCTTTATCCAGGTGGGCTTCAATGACAGTACCTTTAGCTAGGCGATCGGGGTTGGCTGAGAGTTCTTCAACTTCTGCCACCAACAAAATCATTTCCAGGAGTGTATCCAGGTTCTCGCCCTTAATCGCACTGACTGGCACCATGATGGTTTCACCGCCCCATTCTTCTGGGGTTAAGCCATATTGTGTCAATTCTTGTTTCACCCGGTCTGGTTGTGCGCCTTCTTTATCAATTTTGTTGATAGCGACTACAATTGGCACTTCGGCGGCTTGGGCGTGGCTGATGGCTTCAATTGTTTGGGGACGCACACCATCATCGGCTGCTACTACCAAAATGGCGATATCTGTCACTCTCGCGCCTCTAGCCCGCATTGCGGTGAAGGCTTCGTGACCCGGAGTATCCAAGAAGACAATCTGATGCAGCTTGTTGTCGTGTTCGATGTCCACATGGTATGCACCGATGTGTTGGGTAATACCCCCAGCTTCTCCAGCCGCGACTTTAGTTTTGCGAATCGAGTCGAGTAGGGTGGTTTTACCGTGGTCTACGTGACCCATAATGGTGACAACTGGCGGACGACGAATCAGATATTCTAAATCTGCTACGTCGATCATTTCTGTGACTTTCCGCGCTTCTGCTTCTGGTTCGGCGGTTTCGACTTCTACTTCTAACTCTTTACCTACTAAGGTGATGGTTGGGATATCCAAATTTTGGGTGATACTCACCGCCATACCTTTGAGGAACAGGATTTTCACAATCTCTGTATCTGCAACTACCAATTCGTTGGCGAGTTCCTGCACAGTCATCGGGCCTGTGACCACGATTTTGGCTGGGCGATCGCGTTTTGGCTCTGCTTCTTGACGACGGTTCTGTTCACCGCGATTTGAGGTAGTTCTCTTGCCCCTAACAGTTGGGGTAGCCACGGATGTGGGTGCTGTTTGGGCTGGTCGCGCTGCTTTTGGTTTTGGCGGACGAGCGATCGAAAGAGTTGCCTGGATGGTAGCCGGGATGTCTAGACCTTCTTCTAGCAAATCATCATCTTCAAAGTCATCTTCCAGAATTGGTTTGACCCGCTTGCCTTTGGGGGCACCTTTGCCGGATTTCTCTTTAACTTCGTCGATGATTTCTTCTTCTTGCCATTTTTTACCACCTTTGGCTAAACGAGGTGGTGTGGGTCGTTTTAAGTCTAAGAGTTCTGGAACGACGGCATCATCATCCACTGAGACTTTGCCTGTGGCTGCACCTGTAGGTCTGCTAGGCGGAGTTGCCAAGGGTACAGTCGCCGCCGATTCTGATTGACGCACTGGCCTTTGGGGACGTGGTACATCTCCTGAACCGGGAGCCGAGTTCCGATTTGTTCGCGGTTCGGCTTTGACAGGCCCTGAGTTTTGGCGACTTTGCTTGGGTGCTGGGGATGAGTCTGAGTGAGACTGAGATGGTTTGCCAGCCTTAGTTGGTTTATTGTTGCTAGTTTGGTCGCGATCGCGCTTCAGTATCGGTTTTTCTGCCGTACTTGACCCACCAACTGCGGGTTTTTCCGCTTCTGGTCTTGCAGGTGGCGCAGATAATTGCGGTTTTTGCGGTTTTTCTGGCCTGGACTTATGCGAAGGCGCTCTTTCTGGCTTTTCTGCTGCTGTGTTTTCTGCTAAGGGCGTATTTGCTTTTTGGGGTGCATCTGTAACAGCAGGTGCCTGTGAGTTCTCAGATTGATTCCGGGGTACAGGTCTGGTTGGTGCCGTCGGCTTCATGGATGAGACTGGTGTAGCGAAGGGCCGTGGAGGTGCTGGAGAATTGACTTCAGAAGAAGCTGATTGATTCTGATTAGCAACTGATGCCTCTGGGGCATTGGTGTTAGGATTTCTCAATATTTTGGGTTTACGAATTTCCAAAATTTGTTGTTTGTGTGGTGGTGGTGCAGGTCGGCTATGAGAGCCAGGTTGATGTGAATTTGGTTTTGGGGGGTGTGTTCCTATTTCTCTTTTAGGTGTTCCATTCGTTACTGCCAATTTTTCGGCAGCCGTCCGGATTCGTTCTGCCTCTGATTCTGAAATTGTGCTGCTATGGCTTTTGACCGCAATATTGAGCTGGTCGCAAATTGCTAATAGCTCTTTGTTATCCAAATTCAATTCCTTTGATAATTCATAAATTCTAACTTTGCCGTTGTTCATCCACTCTTCCCCTTTAATTTACAGTTTTTTGGCGGATGGTTGCCTGGGAGTGCGACATCTCCATCCTTAGATCACTGTTTTTCGGTTGCCCTTGGTAATTTTGCCGGTGCCTCCAATCAGGAAAGAGAGATGTTTCAGGTTAATGTTGGCATCTGTGCCAAATTTGGCTGTTGACTTGCTCCCATAAAAATTTTGTTAATAAAAAAAATTTATTGGAACTGGTGATGCCGAATTGCGCCTGATCGCTACCAGGTTGCCATTCTGTAGTTTTTTGTTTTGCTGATTCTGAGTCTTCCACAACACAATCGAGTAAAACTTTCTGGGAGTATTGCTGGGTTCTTTTTTCAAGAGCCGCTCACAAACTACGCCCTTTTACTATTTTGGCACTAACCCCAATAATTGCAGAGGGTGTGTTGGAAGCGCGAACAGTTCGGCTTTAGGCACAATCCTCTGGGGATTACCGCCACCAAGTTTTTCAACCTGATATTTGATTTTGGTGATGACTTGGGGCTAGACGTTGCCACAATGTCTGATACAGTGTTTCTGGCACTGATGCTTGTAGCGATCGCCCTAATCTATTCTTTTTTTGTGCCGTTTGCAAACAAGTTGCTTGCGGACAAAGATAGGCAGAGCGCCCCATGCCCTCATCTAATTGTACCTTTCCAGATGGAAAGACGCGGATTATCCGCCAAAAGTCTTGCTTCAAGCCGACTTTGCGGCAACTAATACAACGCCGATAATTCGGTTTCATCAGTTTTTTATAGGCATGAAGTCAAACAATTGAGAATTTTGGATTTACCTCCCGGATGAATAATCATGGCTGAACCGGAATTTTAAATTTTTTATTAATTCCATCAGCAAATTATGACTCAGTAGTTTTATAGCAAAGTTAAGCTATTACAGCTAACCTTTTACTAATACCTCATATTTTCTCAAGTAATTATTAAAACTCTTCCTGAGCTAAATATTAGCAGAACTATAGCCATCGTATTTGCTTTCTCCCGTACTGGTTGAGGCGGAGATTTGTTGCTAATTCCTATATAGACTGCTGTTTCTCCAGAAAATTAAGAAATTATTCTGTTTCATCCAGATCAAAAGATTCATCGTCTAATTCTTGTTGATTTTCTGCATCTAATTCTTCGAGTTCCAGATCATCATCTTCTAAGTCGATGTCATCTTCCTCTAGTTCCATTTGTTCTTGCTCTAGTTGAGCTTGGGCGCGGACAGCTGCAAATTTCTCATCTTCGCCTGCATGGTCGTACTTGGCTTTATCTTTAATATCGATTTTCCAACCTGTTAAGCGAGCCGCGAGGCGGACGTTTTGACCTTCTTTCCCAATTGCCAAACTCAGTTGATCTTCGGCTACTAAGACGTGAGTTTGCCGCGTTTCCGGGTCCATAAGGCGGACTTCATCTACTCTGGCTGGGCTTAAGGCGTTGGCAATATATGTGGCTGGGTCGGGCGACCAACGAATTACATCGATTTTTTCGCCGCGTAATTCATTCACTACTACTTGAATGCGTGATCCCCGTGCGCCAATACAAGCACCTACTGGGTCAACATCTCGATCTAAGGTGTCTACTGCGATTTTAGTCCGGGGGCCGACATAACGCGATGGCGGATTTGCTTCCCGTGCGACAGCGACTATCCGCACCACTTCATCTTCAATTTCTGGAACTTCATTGGCAAACAAATAAACCACTAACCCTGCATCAGCGCGGGATACTAAAAGCTGTGGCCCCCGTTGTTGCCCTTGGGAAACTTTCTTGAGGTAGACCTTGAAGGTGGCATTGGCACGATAATTATCGTTTGGTAGCTGTTCCCGCTTGGGTAATTCGGCTTCTACTTCTGGCTGACCAAAAGTACTGCTAACTGCCAAAATAACTGATTGTCTTTCAAAGCGCAGCACTCTGGCTTGCAAGACGGTTCCTTCTAAATCTTGGAACTCTTCTTGCACCATTTGGCGTTGTTGATCCCGTAATTTTTGGGCTAGAACTTGCTTGGTTTGCATAGCGGCCATCCGACCAAATTCGCCTTGATCGGGGGTGACATCCAAAACTACAGAATCACCTAATTGGGCTTCGGGCGCAACTTGCTGCACTTCGTCTAAAGAAATTTGATGGTCGGTGTTGTTAACTTCTTCAACAATGGTTTTGGTGGAGAGGACGCGAAATCCTTCTTCATCAATATCGAGTTCCACTTCAAAATTGTCAAAATAGTCTTCATCAAATTGCCTGCGTTCTATATTTTGAGCGCGGCGATAACGTTCATAACCTTTGAGTAGTGCTTCTCGAATGGCTGATTGCACTGCTAACCGTGGTAAGTTGCGCTCCCGACTAATGCTTTCAATTAATTCTTTTAATCCTGGTAGACTAACCATTGACATAAGCAATCTCCTTTAAAAGTAAGGGAATAGGGGAGCCAGTGCCGTGCGGAGGTTTCCTCAGTTGAGGCAACTGGCGTAGTAGGGAGTAGGAAAAAGCATTAAGGAATAGGGATTAGAGAAAAGATTGAATCTAGTCCCTAGTCCCTAGCCTCTAATCTCTAGACCCTCATCCCTCGTTTATCGACGTTCGTCTAGTTGCACCCTAGTAATGAGAGAACGAGGAATTTCCACTACCCGACCTTTTTGATTTAAATAAATGTTGGTTTCATCCCGGCGAATCAACTGACCATTCCACTCTGTTTGTCCTTCATGGGGTGGCGAAGTGGAAACAATCACAGGAAATCCTTTGAAGGAGATAAATTCCCGGTCAGTTACCAATTGGCGTGAAATACCTGGACTAGACACCTCCAAGACATAGGCATCTGGAATGATCTCCTCTGCATCTAAGCAGGCTTCTAAAGCGCGGCTCATCCTTTCACAATCATCCAAACCAGTATCTTGCTGGGGATTACGGATGTCTACCCGCAATACTGGTGGACGTTGGTTAGTGTGAAAAACTGCACCAACGACTTCTAATCCCAGTTGTTCTGCTACTGGTGTCGCCAATTCGATAATTTGTGGGACTAACGGATGAGTCATGCGAAATTTCAATAAAAAAAGTGGGCTTCGACCCACTTCCTGCGATAGGGATATCTTCCAAGAAGTCTTGTAACGAACTGATGATAGTTCGCCCTAAATTGAGTGTAGCGCATTTCTCTAAGAGTCAATAGTTAAATGGTCATTTGTTATTAGTCAGTGGTCAATGGTCAAAAGGCACGAAGATAAAATTTAACACTTCATATTTTTTTCTCTCTCATTTCGACGATCGCAGTACTTTGCTCAACGATGGGCTGAATATATGATTGTGTTCTTAGCTGTCTGGTTTGCTCGACAATGCTTTCTATGTCTTCTTGGGATAGACGTTGAACGTAGTTGAGCTTGACTTCTTCTAAGAAATCAAATAACAAGCTTTGAATTTCGGCTGTGACTTTTTTTTGCTGTACTTCTGCGCCTAAAGCGTTGGTGAAGCTTTGGGCGAGTTGAGTTGTAAGTTTTGCACCTACGGGATCTTGGATAGCACTGACTAAAACGCTGTATAAGCTGGTGGTGATTTGAGTTGCTAATTGTTCGCTGAGTTGGGTTTGGGCTTGTCCGATGGCGGGGAAGGCTTGGAGGTTGCGGTATAGGGGAACTTGATTGAGTACTGTGTCGATGTTGTGGCGCAAAATTGCCGCTATGTCGGGCTGAATTTTGGGTAAAACTTCATAGACGACGGTTTGGGTTAAAATGCCTGCGATCGCTTCAATTTCATTAACATTATTAATATCTACATAGGGACGTAGGTTTTCTTGTTGCGATATCCAACGGGTAAAATCTCCTTGTTTAATCGAAATTTGAATTTGGTTGATCACTCGCACCACCACAATTTCTGTGAGTTCCTCAGCAAAATTCGCTACAACTGTTTGATTGATTTGGCGCTGTAATGGTTGCAGATTTAATAGTTGTGCTTGGTCGAGTCGCACAATTACAGGTATAACTCGCAACCATCGCCAAAACGGGATGAGCAGCAATAAGTCATAGCAACGGTCAAATACTGCATTTAACAAGCTAGAACCAGGGTGGCGACGCTTGATGTAAAAGATGCGTGCGAGAAACTCGATCGCAAAGATAGTGACAAATGGTAGGTCTATTAGCCAAAAATCATCGAGATATTCGCTATTTTCACCGATTTGGCGGTAATAGTTGCTGGCGATTAAAGGACTAATTTTTTGGTTGAAAAAGGTAATTTCTTGATTCCAGCCTTTTTGGGAGAGATAGGCTTGACTCCAGAAAGTGGCAAAGGATTGCTTGGCAGAATCTTTACCGATGCGATCGCGCATTCGGTTCTTAATTTTTTCCAGAGTACCACTCTTGCCAACCCCAGCAAATGGGTTACTATCAATCATCTCCCCACTCAGGCGGGTGAGTTCGTCTAGTTTTACCTTCGCCTGTGGAGATGTTAAACCTGTCTGGTTGACTTGTTCTTTGAGCGCATCTACCGCTTTTAAATAACTTTGAGTTTCTCTATGGGCAGCAATCCCCTTAATGGGATCATAAATTTGCGTAATTTGAGGTAATCGCCGCAAATAAAAATCACGCCATTGTACATAAGTCAAATCAAACACAACTAAACCTAAGTTGACTGTGGCCACCAGTGCCATCAACCTTTCAAACCAAAGTTTTTTGTGTTTTGGCAAGGTTTGATTAACCATTTTTTTGTTTTAGATTATACAAGTTTTAAGTATTTAGTTATAACCCAATTAGAGAGTTGAGAAGTAGACATAGAAAATCTAAATACTTCTCCAGCCAGATTGCCAAAAATTTATATCAATATAAATTAATTAATTTTAATTAATCACAAATGATTAAACATTGAGACAAAAGTCTTCCAGAAACGTAAAATGCACCTGTTAATCATATAATGCTGATTTAACTGCAAGGAGTTTGAGATATGTGGTGTGGGTTTAATAAATCCAGCGCGATTATTGCGGCTACTTGCCTAGTAAGCGCCAGTGTAATTATTTCTGACAGTTCCTTTGCTGCCCGTCAACGTAACTATACACCCCAAGAATTTCGGGCTGTGTTGCATGGGCTAGGTTACAAAGTGAAAGTCTCCAATACACCTCTAACCGACGAGGAAACTAAAAAAGCAATCCGCGATTTTCAAAAAGGCTACAAGCTTGGTGTAGACGGGATAGCCGGGCCAAAAACCCAAGACTTTGCTGCTAATATTGTGCAGATTCTCCAAGCCAATTTAAATGTAGTACTTAAGCCTAATCCGCCTCTTCCCCGCGATCAATTTTTTGGCCCGCGTACCGAACAGTTAATCAAGGAATATCAGAAAAAAAATCAGCTTTCAGAAACTGGAATTGCTGATTTAGCACTCCGTCAGAAGCTAGATGCAGCAGCAAAGGAAGTTATAGGTAAACCTAAACCTCAGCCAACGGCTAAACCGACAGCTAAACCGACAGTTCAACCAAATACGACATCAACGCCAACACCAGCCGCGTCACCAACACCCATACCAACGCTAACACCAACGGAGATACCAAAGCCTACAGCAACACCAGCAGTTTCACCAACACCAACACCTTAAATGTGATAGCTGCTGTAGTCAGATAGATAAACTCAGCACTCAGCACTTAATCTAAGCTTCTTCTAAAGGTCTACCTTTGGGTGTTGGTAAAATTGGACGACGGTCATCATAAGGCATAGGAATATACTGGACAGTTGGCCGTCCTCCCTGGGGTTGGGGATACAAATCCATCAAGTCATAAATAGAACGGGGTAGTCCGACTGTGGCAGGTAAACCCATTTCTGTGGCTTCTTCCACCGTGACAGGATAATCATGCGTCACACGTCCAGTTGTCAAAGCATCGATAATCGGTTCAATATTTTCGGGCTGAACCTTTTGTTTAGGGATGTTATCTTTTAGCAGCGTCCGCACAAAGCGTTGTACTTGTTGAATCGCTTTTTCTGCTTGGTCAGCCATAATTAAAGTCTGGTCATCAATCTCGCTGATGGGTTTATCTTGAACTACCTTTAAAATACTGGCTGCGGGGAGGTTGCCTAATTGGGGATCAACAGGCCCTAAAACAGCGTTCGCATCCATAACAATTTCATCAGCAGCCAAAGCCAGCATTGTGCCACCACTCATAGCATAGTGTGGGATAAAAACTGTCACCTTGGAAGGGTGACGAATTAACGCCCTAGCAATTTGTTCGGTAGCGAGTACCAAACCGCCAGGAGTATGCAGAATCAAATCAATGGGAACATCTGGGGGTGTGAGGCGAATTGCCCGCAAGATTTGTTCTGAATCTTCGATTGTGATGTAGCGTGATAGAGGAATACCCAGTAAACTGATAGATTCTTGACGGTGGATGAGTAATATCACCCGCGTTTTGCGTTCCTGTTGAAATTCTTGTAAGGCGCGAAAACGCTGATATTCTACTTGGCGCTTTTGCCAGAGGGGTTGTAGGGAAGAAAGCAGTAGAAAAATCCAGAATACATCACCAATACCAAAGCCCATAGGTTTGATTGTCCAAAAATAACGGTTATCGTCATTTATTGTGACAATTTTTAATTCATAGCAGGTCTATCTAGGGGTGTAGGGTAGGAAAGAGAGACAGGGAAGACAAGGTTGATGGGTAAGCCAAGATTTTTTGTATTTACAAATTACTACAATTTGCTCAGGTTATTTAGGCAGATTAAGCATTATTAATTTTATTTATTTTGTCAATAATTATACTTTCATAATTGTGATACTCTTGTTGTCTAGTGATAGCTAATGCTCGTTGATAATGTTCAATAGCTTGAGATTTTTGGTTTAGTATAATAAATAACTCAGCTATATTTTCAAGATTTTCTATTTGACTCAAAGAGTTACCTAAGTGTTGACGAATTATCAAAGACTCTTGATAGTGTTCCAATGCTTTTTCATATTCGTTTAACTGTCTATACATGGAACCTAAAATATCAAGAGTATCACTTTCACTCATTCTATCTCCAATTTCTTGGCTAATAGTGAGAGCTGCTTGCAGAGATTCATTTGCTTGAGAATATTTTTCTAAATAACAATAGAGTTTCCCCATTAAATACAGAGTTTCGGCTTGACCAGGAATAACACCGATTTTTCTTCTCAGAGCCAAGGCAAGTTCATAGTAAGTTAATGCTTTTTCAAATTCTTTTAAACTAGAATTAAGTAGTCCTAAATTACTTAATATAGTAGCTTCTGTATCACGATCGCCAGTTTTACTAGCTATCACTAACGCCTCTTGATAGTATTCTAAAGCTGCTGAATATTCTCCATAGCGATAGTAGATTTGAGCTATATTATTGAGAGTTGTACCTTGACTATTCAACTCTCCTATTTCTTGTTGTAAATTTAAAGCTTCTTTATAGTATTGAATTGCTTTAGGATAGTCTTCTAAAAAAGTATAAACTGCTCCAATATTATTTAATGTAGTGCCTTCATTTTTCCTGGCTCCTATTTCTCGACGGATTGATAAAGCTTTATGATAATAATTTAATGCTTCATTATATTTTCCTATCTGGTCATAAACACCTCCAAAATTATGGAGTGTAGTGGCTTCATTGGTGCGATCGCCTATTTTTTTAGCAATTTTTAAAGCTTTATTATAGTATTCTAAAGCTTTCGAGTATTGCCCTAGATTACGATAAATAGCACCTATATTGTTCAGAGAAGAAACTTGACCTGATAAATGATTATTTTCTATTTCAATAGTAAGACATTGCTGATATAGTTCTAATGCTTTTTCATATTGACTTAAATCACTATAAACTGAGCCTAGGTTATTAAGCACAGCCGCCTCACCATTACGATTACTTTTATTTTGATAAATCTTTAAGGCTTCTTGATATTTTTGTAATGCGTTTTGTGGTTCTCCTAGGCTTTCATAAATTAAGCCAGTATTATTGAGATTAGTAGCTTCATTAGATAAGTCTCCTATTTCTCTACTAATGATTAAAGACTGATTATAATGTCTGATGGCTTCTGAATATTGTCCTAACAAGTAATATACTGTGCCAATACCACAAAGCGTTTTTCCCTCCATTTTACGATCCATGATTTGAAGATGAATAGACATAGCTTTTTCATAGATTTCTAAAGCTTTAGAATATTCGCCCATGCCACGATATGCGCTCCCAATACTACTAAGAGTATTACCTTCATTTTGTAAGTCATGAATTTTTTGAAAATAATATAGAGCATCAATATACTGGTTTAAAGCATCTTGATACCGTCCTTGATTATATAAACTAAGTCCAAGATTAGAATGTGTTAATGCGTCTGCTTGATGCTGTTGTTTAATTAAAAACTTAACTAATCGATGAATAGCTTTGATGGGCTTAAGTAAAAGTGAAGCTAGGACACGTAGGTAAGATAGCACTATAACCTCAAAAATTTAGCTTTTGAACTTAAACCTATTCTTCCCAACTAGAAACCTCAAAAATTATTTTTTCATAAAAAACTCTGTTTTAATTATGTAGCGACTGTCTTAAAGGTCAAGCGGCTCTATTTCCGAAAACGGTGCTGTTGCTTGTGAAGTATGTAATTATTAAAATACATCCTTGGAAAACTACGGTAAAAGTCTATGTAGTCCTTCAGTCTCAATCAAATTCATTTCACTGGCGAATGCAAAAGTCCTCTCTTAATTCCGGGAAAGTTCGCCACGCCGTTATTTGATTGCAGTCACCAAGGTAAAAAGTCATGGAACAAATTTATAAATATCCGCGTACCCATCACATCGAGGGTTCGCGGTTGCAGCCTGGGGATGAAGATTTAGACAGCGTTCCTTTTAGTGCAATTAAAAATCAGTATGTAGTCGTGGAAGAAAAAGTTGATGGCGCAAACGCCGCTATTAGCTTTACTTCTAACGGACAACTCAAATTGCAAAGCCGTGGACATTATTTAACAGGTGGTGCGAGAGAAAAGCACTTTAACTTATTTAAACAGTGGGCGCATACTCGCGCCACCGCATTTTGGCAAGTTCTAGGGAGTCGGTTCATTTTGTTTGGTGAATGGCTGTATGCCAAGCACACTGTTTTTTACGATGCTTTACCTCATTACTTCCTAGAATACGATGTGCTGGATTTAGAACAGCAAGTTTTTCTCAGCACCAAGAACCGTCAGCAGTTACTTGCAGATTTACCTTTAGTTTCTGTACCTGTGTTGTTTGCTGGCGAACTGAAATCTTATCAACAACTCATCGCCCTGCTGGGAAAATCCCATTATCAAACCCCTGCACATTTGCAGCGTTTCCAACAAATTTGTCTGGAACAAGGACTAGATGTCGAACGTTCCCTCAAACAAACTGACCAAAGTGCTTTGATGGAAGGTTTATATATTAAAGTCGAGCCACAAGCAACAGTAACAGCCCGTTATAAATATGTGCGTTCCAGCTTTTTAACTACCATTCAGCAGTCAGAGGGACATTGGCTAAACCGCCCAATAATTCCAAATCAACTGCATCCTAGTGCAGATTTGTTTAGTTAAAAAGATCCCCGACTTATTTAAGAAGTCGGGGATCTGAAGCCTACTAATTTTTACAGGTATTTAATTATGATTCAAAATTGGACGTTTCCTTATTGTCCTCATGAAGATGACTGGACAATTAACTGGCAAGCTTTAGAAGCAAAATTTGATTGGTTGCGATCGCTTGCTGATTGTCCCCAAGACCCACGTTATCATGCTGAGGGGAATGTTCTCATTCATACGAAACTTGTATGTGAGGCATTAGTCGCTTTACCCCAATGGCGAACATTACCACCTAAAGAACGTTCTGTGTTATTCGCCGCAGCTTTACTACATGATGTCGCTAAACCCGCAGCCACTCAAATAGCAACAGATGGGGCGGTTTCTTCTAAAGGTCACGTCCTCCAAGGGGCGAAAATGGCACAGGAAATTCTCTGGGATTTAAATGTACCATTTGCAGAACGGGAAGCGGTTGTGGCTTTGGTGAAATATGGCAGTTTACCTCTGTGGTTTTGGGATAAACCCAACCCGGAACGGGCGGTAATTAAAGTTAGCCAAATCATTCGTTGCGATATGCTGGGTTTACTCGCCGAAGCAGATGTGCGCGGACGTTCCTGCAACGACCAAGCCGAATTATTAGAACGAATTGAGTTTTTCCGCGAATTTTGCCAAGAAAACCAATGTTTTAACCAACGGCGTGCATTTCCCTCAGCACACAGTCGGTTCGTGTATTTTCAAAAAGAAAATGGCAACCCAGACTATGCAGCCTTTGATGATACGCGCTTTGGGGTAGTGATAATGTCGGGTTTACCGGGTGCAGGGAAAGATACTTGGATAAAAGAAAATCTGCCCAACTGGCGAGTGATTTCTTTAGACGCACTGCGAAAGCAAATGAATATCAGCCCAGAAGATGACCAAGGTGTAGTGATAAATGCAGCCAAAACCATAGCCAAAGAATATATGCGTGATGGGCAATGTTTTGTGTGGAATGCAACTAACATTAGCCGTCAATTGCGAGGGATGTTAACTCGTTTATTTACCAGTTATCAAGCCAACATTCGCATTGTTTATCTAGAATCACCTTGGGATGAATTGCTGCGGAGGAATTGCGATCGCCCTGCTCATGCTAAACTGCCCGAAAAGGTGCTGTATAAATTAAAGCAGCGTTTAGAAGTTCCAGATATTACTGAAGCACACACAGTAGATTGGGTAGTACGGTGAAAATTTGGAAATGCGATCGCATCATAATTAGAAACCAAAAAGGCGCTCCCCGTGAAGAGAGCGCCTTTGATTAACTATTTATTGCTTCTATCTCAGAAGATTAGCCATTGATAGCAGGAGCAGAGATAGCAACAGGAGCTTGCTCACCAGCAGCCAAGTCTAAGGGGAAGTTGTGAGCATTGCGCTCGTGCATGACTTCC
>NZ_JACJRY010000034.1:0-69828 GCF_014697485.1 Anabaena sp. FACHB-83
TGAAATGCCTGAGCCTATTTTATTAAGTCAGATTTTTGCCAAGCTTACTTCTTTAGGACGTATTCATCCCGTTTCTACAGGTGTTGAACCCTCGTAAATTGGCTACGGTATTGCTACCATATAGTTGATTAGTATTCTCTTTGTCCACGCCGATTGGCACTTGACTATCTGGAGCGCAAGCATAGTTATTATTCAACCAGTCAGCAACAGAGTTTGTTTGCAGTAAGGCTTCTAATTCATTTTGTTGTCTAATTCCGCTATTATCCACTTTATAAAGTAGAGTATGTCTGATTTCATCCTCTGGAATACTTAGCAGGTAGGTAGTGAAACCAGCTATTTGTGCGGTAAGCTCTTCTAAAAAATTAGTATTAATATTGGGTAATTGACGGTCAAATTTAAAAATAATTACACGTCTATCAATCCCAGAATCATTGGTAGGCAATACAAAATTATTTGCAGTTATCATTACCATTCCTTTATAGATGGCACTAAAAGCTCTTTCATATTTCTGCTCAATACTAATTTCATCTCCTCCGGTAATATTTTTCAAAATTTCTAAGTTACCTCGATAGCGGTCAGCATCACTTATACAAACTAACCGTTTGTCATAAATATTAGCCGTCTGAAATTGGTTGTTGTTGAGAGAGCTAAGAGTTAAACAATGACTAAAAAGACTTCCGACTAATGCGATCGCTAGTTTCATGGCTGTAGATTTACCGGTACCTCCTAAACCAATAATGAGGGCAAACCTATGAAGTTCCCACATACCACGTAATACAGCTGCATACCAACATATAAGGAGATGCTTTTGGCTTGGGTTATTTTCAAATATAAAATCCATCCATTCTTCTATCTTGCTCCAATCAGTAGCGTTAGGGTCATGCTCCCTATCAATAATGTTGCGAAAATAATAGTTGGGTGAGTGAGGTATTAGTTTATTTGCTTTTAAATCCAAGACTCCATTTTTAAATGGCAGCAAATTATTGAATGAATCCAGGTAATCTTCAATAAGTAGTTCTGATGCCAGCAATTTCATCACGCCTTCTGGATAGCTTGAACCAAAACCTTGAGTGGGATAATTGTTTTTAACTTGCCTAATAATTTTTTTTAAAATTACTTCTTTAGTTGCTATACTCCAATAGCCATCCTTATATTGTATCCATCGGTTCAGCTTGCAATCAAATTTTAAAGTATTTAATTGAGGTGCTAGTATTTCAGCCATTAATGAATGTTCTGGCAGTTTTATCTTCTTTGCTTGTTCATGTTTTTCTTCATGTTTGAACTGTTTTTCCCATTCCTCAATTCTCTGTGCTTTAGCAATCTCAATATCAAATGCTGGTTTGCCATTAGCTACGATAAAATCATCCATACCTTTACCCCTCGACTCATCCCACATAACTACTAGAACTTTGCATTCACAGTTGCATAAAGCTTTAGATAATCTGAGCAGTGCTTGTCTCACAGAGTTTTTGCGAACAATATCAGCATCAAAGCAGAGGTAAAAACTTCTCCCTGGTTTTGCAAACAGTGCTAAATGACTAACTAGCTTTCCATCATCTAAGCCCATTTCTACGCCACACAAAGCGAATGTAGGGTATCCATGTGTTAGCCCTGCACCTGCTTTTTTGCATCCTTCGGTGATAAATACTGGAATGGAGTTATCTTGAATAATGTCTGACCAATAGCGTGGATTTCCTGTATTCAAGCAGATAGCATCATATTGAGCTTTGGAAGAAAGATATTTAGCTGGTTTATCTGATTTGGGAAATTTGATTGGCTTATTTGGCTTGAATTGTCCGTGCATCATTCCCATCGGTAATCCATTTCGAGGATTTATACCGCTACACCACCAGCCAGGTAAATAAGTATATTTCTTCCAACCTAAATGCTCTGCTATTTCCTGCTGATTGTTAAGAGATTTGACATTGAGACGGGTGATATCTTCTGAAACTCCACTATCATTTACCCACTCATGTAAATGTTTAGGGTTTAGATGGCGATAAGTATTTTCAAATGATGTAGATGTGGTAGATAGATTAGCAATATCACTATCGCTAATCTTAGGGTTATTTGATATATTCATGAGAGAAAGTATTATTTGTTTAGAAGAGCCATTAGTGTAGTGCGAAAAAAACTGCTAACTGATGGCTTTTTATTTTGAGAATCAAATTGAACAGCAAAAAATTACCCTACTTGCAAGTATGGCTTCACTTTCTTCTTGATTCAGTGTTGGGTGAAATACTTTACTTATTTATCCAAAACACTAATGAGTGTTTATTTGATTACCAGCGAAGAGTTGTATAGCTTATATTGCTACATGACTTAAGAACGAGTCTGTCTTCTTTTTCGTTGGTTAGAGGCTAAGTACGCCAGATAGTTATCAATTGCTCGCAAGTGAGCATTAGGATTACTCACATGATTTTGTAACCAATCCAAGACCAGGGTAACGTTATATCTCACTACTCTTGAGTTGAGAACTACCCAATGAATATCTTTTTGCAACTTTCCTTGAAGTCTATATCTTTTCAGCGTGTCGCTAGATAAGCCAGTTAGCTTAGACACTACTTGTTTAGTTACGAACTGATAATGTTGAGAATCTAAATTAGATGTGATGTTAGGGGATGTGAGCATATCTGAAGAGTTCTTTTGTAGAGTTTTTTCGGTTTTAATTTCTGCTTGCATTACTTTTCTTTCAGCTAATAATCACGCTCTAAATAGCAGATATTGTTGCAATTTAGGGCTTTTTGGAACCTTCATTAGCTTATGAAAAGTTATATCAAAATGGAAAAATTTGCTAATAATTTGTCAAATATTACGAATTTGTTACATTTGTTTTCGTAAAAATGCCCCTAATCCATTAGGGGCATTGGCTGTGTGTATGTAGTGTCAGAAGCTATTGCACTAAAATCTGACGGCTGAGAATACTCATGAATTCTCCTGGGTTGCCTGTGGGTAGCAGTTGGCTCCAATCTCCAACATCTGCGTAGCCAATAACCTGTAAGTAGTGAATGGTGCTAGTTACAGCTTTGGAAGAACCTATCAGAAGATGTTTGAGGGGTTCTCTGAGAGGTGCTGTTTGGGAGTTGATTTGACTGGGAATGGGTGCTTTTGAGCCTTCAGAATCAGAATTAGGTAAAAAGCTGTTAGGTATCATGATTAATTAGCAGCAAACAATTTTAAATTACAATAAAGTTTGCCAACTACCAAAGTCAAGGTCATGAGTCTAACTATTAAACTTATTGTTTAGATTAAACAGTGCTTGCAAATGCGGAGGAATTTTTTCATCAATGACTTTTTTGATTTCCAAAAGGGCATCAATTTCAGCAAGTCGGTCTAAATACCTCTGCTCTGGTTGTCGTGGGTTTTCTCGCGCAAACCAAGTTTTGACAAGCTGTATGGATACACCCAACAATTCAGCTAGTTGAGCTTGGGTTAGTTGGTATTTTTCAATAAAGTCGCGGGGATGCAAGGTATTACAGCGAATGGAGCGCATAAATTTTAGCAGCTTTAGTACCTGCTGGTAATCGTACCCCACCTCACTATCATTCATAAAATTAGTTTAATAATTAGACCAATTTTACACCTAGTTAAGTTGAATTAGCTAATATCAAGGTTGATGAATGAAACACTTTGATGTTTGCAAGCAATATAAGTAGGTGGACACAATTATTTAGAAAACGCATTTCGACTACGCTCAATGCTCGCTAACCTTATTCCAAGAGGGTTGAGCGCAGTCGAAACCCGGCGACTCAAGTTAGGTTTAATTTAGTCCTTCCACTTAACTGAGGTAATTTCTCTCCATTAAGTTGGTTACTTGATTTTCTAGGAAATGAGGAGTGGTGTGAAAAGTCAAATTAATACGTGGATGGTGAGGCAACTGTTCAGCAAGCTTACCAAGCTACCCCACCGAGTTTGATTTTTGGATATCGTCACCGACATCACAGGAACAGGCTGGACTCTTCGGTTGCACTCTCGACAGATTCCCACCTGCCGACTCTCGCTGTAAAGAGACCTCCCAACACCGCAGACAACACGAAAACCAATATTGTTGTTGATGTTGTCGCGCTCCGCCCTATTGTTGTTGTTACGAGACGCAGAACGGCAGTTTTTAGGATTGTTGTTCCAGGAACCGCCCCGCAGTCGGGTTCGCCTGCCCCTTCTCTACTCCCTCGACCATGCGAGTAAAGTAAATATCTGTTGGCGCAGATGCCAAGTATCGCCATGTCCTAAATGAGCGAACCAACTTTGTATAGATTGATTCACTTTTTCTAGTTGAATCCTACCTTGAGTATAGTCTGTTTGCAATCGCTTGAGTCTGCGCCTTGCTTGATGTAAATTGCTATTTCGTACTCGGATTTTCTCTGCAAATATTCTAAATCCTAAAAAGCTTGTACCAATTTTCGTTTCAAACAATTGGCTTTTAACTGGGTGAATATTGAGTCTTAATTTAGTTAAATATTCTTCTACTGCTAGTCTGGCATCTGCTAATAATTCTCGTTCATCGCTAAATAGAGCAAAGTCATCGACATAGCGGACATATTTGGATATTTTTAGCTGTTCTTTCACAAAATGGTCAAAGCCATTTAAATAAATATTTGCAAAAAACTGGCTGGTTAAATTTCCAATTGGTAAACCTTTTTTACGGTTGACAGGAGTAAGTAAATCATCTCCTGGAAAATAATCAATTACTGTTTCTTGTTCGTTACTGTTGTCAATAAGAGTATCAATTAGCCACAATGTATCTGAGCATTTGATTTTGCGGCGGATTAGTTCTTTTAAAATTATGTGGTCAATAGTAGGAAAATATTTCTTGATATCACACTGAAGTATGTAGCGGCTATTTCTAGCAAAGTGAGTAAATTTTTTCAAGGCTCGATGTGTTCCAAAACTAAGCCGATTAGCATAAGAATCAGCTATAAAAGTTCTCTCGAAAATTGGGACTATGATATTACATAGCGCATGGTGAACCACTCTATCACGATAGGGTGCGGCTGAGATGAGGCGGCTTTTGGGATTTATCAGGTGAAAAGTGCGGTAAGCTCCTGGCTGATAAGTTTTATCTGTTAATTGTTTCTGTAATCTTATTAATTCCGTCTCCAGGTGATAGTTAAAATCTAAAACGTTATCTCGAAATCTCTTGCCTTTTTGCGCTTGACGCGATGCGAGAAGTATATTTTCAAATTTAATGATTTGTGGGTAAAGATTGCCGTAACGCTTCATTATATTTTATTCAGATACAATTACTGTTCTCTATTTCTTTGCTTCTTTATCCATCCACCTAGTTCTGTACCAATTTCATCTATTAATTTGATTGCATATTCATATCGCTCTACTGACATTTTATTAAAGTCGAGTAGCATTCGTGTTTGGTAGCGTAAAATATCCAGTTTGTTATTGAGTGATTCTAATTGAGGCAGTTTACTTTTGGCATATTTAGCTTGAATTAATCCCTCTAATAAATCACACAGTTGATTGATGATTCTATCCCCTAATGTGAATTTATGAAATTTGGGCAACCTCTCAATAATTGGCACATACCATTTAATACAATCATAGGTCTTTTGGATGACCGATAATTCTTTCATTGAGTTAATAAATTTTAATATTTTTGTCAAAAAATTCGACGAGCCATAAGGCGACAAAAGAAAAGGGAAAAAGTATAAAGTGCTACTGGAGAATCCTCCCAGCAGCACACACCACACGAAAACCAATATAGCTGTTGACTAAGTCGCGCTCCACCCAATCGTCGAAGTAACGAGACGCAGAACGGCAGAAACTAGGATAGTAGGGCCAGGAACCGCCCCGCAGCACGGCATCTCCTTTTTTTTGATAAAGGTTATTATTATCATCAAACCATGCACTCCCATCCTTCGGCGCACCTTCATAGTTAGTATGCCAGTCGTCTAGACACCATTCCAAGACGTTTCCGTGCATATCGTATAACCCAAAGGCGTTTGCTACTTCAAAGCTGCCTACTTCTGTTGTTTCCTTTCGATAAATACCTTTTGGCCCTAAACCATAAGAACCTGACCAGTTTCCCTCTTTAGGGTCTGTACCGTAATAATTGGCTAAATCAGTTGTGATTGTTTCGCCAAAATGGAATGGGGTGGTTGTTCCGGCTCTACAGGCATACTCCCATTCTGCTTCACTAGGCAGGCGGTAGGCTCTTTTTGTATGGGCAGCAAGGCGGGCGCAGAACTCTATTGCATCGTACCAAGACACTTGCTCAACTGGTCGATTTGCACCTTTAAATTTGGATGGGTCGTGGTCTAGCTCTTGATTAAACTGCGTATGTAGTGCTGCTACGGCTTGCCACTGTGCTTGAGTAACTGGATATTTACCCATGAAAAATTGCTGAATGTTTACTAAATGCTGAGGGCTTTCTGAATCACTACGCTCTAGTTCATCTTCTGGTGAACCCATCAGAAAACTACCCCCTGGAATTAGCACCATTTCTAGTTCGATTCCATTACCCAAGTCTTCTACATAATATTGGGCTGTTTTTTGTGTTCTGTTTATAACTATTTTTGGCATTGATTACCACTAGGTTTACTTTCTGGCTTGATTGTACGCTTGCGGAATTCCCTGGCATAAATTTGAAAAAAATTTTTAAACGCTCCGCTTCCCTTCGGGACGCTTTGCGAACGCTACGCTAAAACAAGGAAAAAAGAACAAGTGTAAAGTGTAAAAGGATAAAAGTATAAAGGGCTACCGGAGAATCCCCCCAACACCGCAGACAACACGAAAACCAACATCGAGGTCGATGAGGCCGCGCCCCGCCCAAGCGTTGCTGTAACGAGACGCAGAACGGCAGTTTCCAGGACTGTCGTTCCAGGAACCGCCCCGCAGCACGGCTCTTCCTTGTTTTTGATAAAGGTTATCATTATCATTTTTAAACCATGCACTGCCATCTTCTGGTGCACCTTCATAGTTATCGTGCCAGTCGTCTAAACACCATTCCCAGACGTTTCCGTGTATATCATATAATCCAAAAGCGTTTGCTACTTTAAAACTGCCCACAGATGTAGTCTGTTTTCTGTATGTTCCTTCTACACCTGCACCATAAGCTTTAGTAGCATCATAGTTTGCCAATTCTGATGTGATTGTTTCGCCAAAATGGAATGGGGTGGTTGTTCCGGCTCTACAAGAATACTCCCATTCTGCTTCACTTGGGAGACAGTAGCTTTTACCTGTATATTGGGAGAGGCGGGAGCAAAACTCCACTGCATCGTACCAAGACACTCGCTCTACAGGTCGATTTGCACCTTTAAAGCTAGAAGGGTCAGGATCTAGCTCTTTGTTAACCTGTGGAAATCCTGCTACAGCTTTCCACTGTGCCTGTGTTATGGGATACTTACCCATGAAAAATGCTGGGACAGCTACTTGGTATTGTGGGCTTTCATCATCATAACGCTCCGGTTCACCAGCAGATGAACCCATTAAAAAGCTACCTTCAGGAATAGCTACCATTTCTAGCTGAACATTATTCCCTAAGTCCTCGATAAAGCATTGGGCTTGTCGGCGACTATGGTGAATATCTAATTGAGAATAATTTACCTGGCTTTGAATAACATTCTTAAAATTTATTTTATTAACTTTTTCGCCTAATACTTCTGATAAAACTTTCCACAATTTACTAGCAACATTACTTATATAGCTTGTATTGTAATTGTATGATTCTGCTATTTGGTCATAACTTTGATTTGATATTGTTGCTTGTATAATTAACTGTTCAATGTGATTCAAATTCTTTTTTGTCTGGAGAAATACTAAATTATTAGCAATTGCTATAGTACGATTTGTATTTGATATATTCGATTGCTTAATGCCTGTAATAGTTGCTACTTTAAAATCAAAAGATTGCAGTTCTAAAACTATCTCCTCCTCAAAAGAGATAACAGCTACTTCAAATTTAAAAGTTTTTAGTTGAGGGAAACCTTTAATATTAACAACTTTCGGTCTAGAAGATTGCACAGCCTCTGCCAAAACCTGTGGTAACAACTTTTGTGGAAATGTCAGTTCCTCATCGTCTATTTGATAAGAACGATTTAGCTCATCTGAAGTAACCAACTCTGGTGTTCTTAAAATTCGCTGCACCAGTCTTGCGTAATCTAGCAAATTTGGTTCTTGCTCTAACTGAGGTGATAACTCTTCTGTAATGCGTGCTAATCTTAATAGTTCGGCTCGAATACCAGACTCAGAGCCAACTTTACTATCTGTGCTGCTACTAGTTTCTATTAGTTTTTGAGCAATTTCTTGTACTGCTTGTTTGCATTGTTCATCACCCAAATATACCATCGCTGCCCATCTTTGAGCTTCTATTTCCTTCTGCCGTCTTCCTGGGTTAAGCCGATGTAAATAGCTGACATAACTATATAAAACTTGCGCGACTTGCTGCATTCGCCGTTTACCAAAACGCAAGTCTTGTTTCATTTCCTCTAGCAGATATTCCCGCACATGGGTATCCATTGCGTAAAGTTCATACCCAACTTGACTGCATAAGTCAGACAACAACAGGTCAACTTCTGCTACCCAAGGAACTTGCTCACCGCGCAGAAATTCATTACGTAAGTAGTTGACTAATTCTGGAGTTAGCACTAAAGGTAAAGCAGCATGATAAGCCAGTAACCGATAAGATTCCTCAAAACGGCGAACGAATCTATCTACTGCTTGTTTCGCCAGTTCTCGTAATTGTGCTGTATCGGTTAAATCTGTCATGGAAAAGGTGAATGTAAGTGTTGTAGAGGTTGTCCGCGCACAATATCAATAGCATTACTCAAGCCATTATTATCCATCTGATACATTGGCATTAAATTAGCAATAATTTCTGCCGAACTGCCAAGCCACCGTTCTTCAGGCATAGGATTTAACCAAGCAATTAAAGAAGTATGTCGTTTGAGTTGAAATAAACAACTGGTAGTTGCTCGTATTCGCTTTAACTCCCGATACCCCCGTGCTGCTCCAGCATCACTGACAATTAAGATGCTAGTTTGATTATCGCAACTGGCTAATACTGTTTGTAAGGCAATTGGTTCTGTTAGGTAGAGGTCTTTGTAAACACTGGCAGCAGGTACGTTATGGAAATAAAATACATTTACTTTTTCCTGTTGCAAGTCGCTTTCATAAAGTGCCGTTTCTACTAAATCACGGGTGAAGCGGTGAAACGGAGTCATTGAGCCATTTTGGTCAAGCAGCAGTAACAAATGGGCGTGGTTTTGTTCTCGTCTGCGGTAGACTGGAGCTAAGTAAAATCCTTGGCGAGTGGCTTGCTTAATAGTTGCATCAACATCTAAAACATCCAATGGCCCATCACTAACAGGTCGGCGGAGATATCGCCAGTTATAAACCATTGAACGCCGAGAAATAGGATAGTAAGTCTGTAATGTAGATATATCCTCGTTTTCCGCAGGGGTGAAAGGTGCGCGAATTGGGAGTGATGCTAGTTCTGGCTGAGGTTTGATTTCTGTTACCGTTTCCTGAGAAGGTGGCGGCGATGTTGTTTCTTGGGGTTTCTCCTCTGGTTCTAGATGTTTTTCTGGTTTTGGTTCTCTCTGGGGTTTGTTTTCAGGTATTTTTGGGGTTGAATTGACTGGTAGAGATTGCCAAATGGGGTCAAATTGACTTTGTTCTGATGGAGAGTGACACCATAAAATTTTTAATGTCTCGGCTAGTTCCTCTGGAGTGTCCCCAAATCCGCCTTCAACAGCTTGTATTGCAGCTAAAAGTTCCCCTCCGCCAAGCTGAAAACCACTTTGGCGCAGACGAATAAAGGCGCGAGTAATTAAATCTTGGGGGTTAAAGGAACTCATGAGGCTTTGGCATATTTCTTCCAGTCTTGCTGAAGCTTAAATAATAACTCTCGATAGGGAAGTATACTGTCTTTTTTCAATTGGGTTGCGCTGTAGGGTTTTGATTCAAAGGTATGGAGTGCTTTCAACCAATCAAGAAATTCGCTAGTGCCTGGTTTCTTAAATAGTCCACCTTCATTCCATATAGCTAGAAAACGGTCAATTGCATTCTCCACCAACGCATTAGGCGGGGGTGTTTCTTGATAAATTTGATAATGCTTTTCGACGATTTCCTGCAACCGCTTGGAATCATTGGGGAAGTCTACATAATGATATAAACAACGCCGCAGAAATGGTGCAGGTAAGTTACCCTTTTCTTTATTGCTCGTGATAATTACAATTGGTTTGTGTGTAGCTGTAATTGTTTCTCCTGTTTCTTTAATTTTGAACTCCCAAGGTTCATCTAATACAGTTAGTAAATCATTAGGAAAATCCAAATCTGCTTTATCAATCTCATCAATTAATACGACTGCGGGATAATCTTGTAACTGAAATGCTTTACCTAAAGCTCCAAATTTCCGGTAATGTTTAGGGTTAGCAGGATTGCGGTTTACTATTTCTTCTTCGTTGGTTTCTACCACATCTACTGGTGATTGTTGCTCTACTTTTTGCGTTTGCACATCATGTAATCGCAAAATCGCATCATACTCATATAGTCCATCTTGAGCTTTAGTAGTAGAGCGCACATCCCAACGGTAGAGGGGTAATCCTAACTCATAGGCAACAGCCGAAGCTAGGCGAGTTTTACCACAACCAGCATCTCCTTCTAATAATAATGGTCGTCTGAGATAGATGGCTAAGTTTACTGCTTTTTTTAATTCTGGAGAAACAACATAGGGTTCTGGATGTTTTGGCGATTCGGGATGTGGATTTTGTGGGCGAAGTTTGGGATTATTGGTAAATTTTAATTTTTCAGATATTGTCATATTTTAAACTTGTTTTCTAAAATTGAACAAACAACACTGGGTGTTCCTTCACTTTCACTATGAATCTGATTTGCTAATTGTAAACTTCTTGAATTGGAAAATCCTTGAAATTTAATTAGCCAATTTCTTATGTCTTCAACAGTCCAGTCTGGTAGAGGAAGTTCAACAATTTTGCGGCAGTCAAATGTATTCTGGAAGCAGAAATAATCTGATAAACAAGAACAATCAGGGAAAACTTGACTTTTGGCAATGAGCGCAACAATAAACCTAATTTTACTATACTCTTGAAAAACCACTTCAAGCTCGTCTATTAAAACATTCCAAAAATTTTCTATAAACCAATTTAAAAATTCTGCTTTGTCAGGCACACTATCCCAATTCTCTATTTTAATGAAAATAGTGCTACCACCTTGCAGTGATGAGCAAAGTATTTTGATACTCTTATAAAGAGGAGTTTCTAAATCTTGACTTAAATGACTAGATAATCTTTTAGAAAACTCAGTTTCATTAAATTCGGAAACGGGCGACTCTAAGTTAATTGAATAAGGTCGAAAATCACCAATAATATCATTGCCAATTTTGCGATCGCTAATCATTAAATCCAAAACTTCATTGAGGCAGTATAGACCTTTTTGTTTTGTAAATCTTTGTAAAAATAAAAGTATGGCTCCACTATTGTCACCTAACTGAGAATTGACGGCTTTAGCAATTTTTTTACCAAGTTCATTATCAATCTTTTGGAAGCTTTTTTCTAGACTTAGATGCCTTACATTAGAATTCTCCTCTTTTGAATCTAATTCTTTAAGCTTGGCTTCTAATTCATCAATTGTTTCGAGAATAGCTTCAGCCTGATTATTTAACTTCAGTTCATCAGCCTTACTAAGTGTTCCTATTAACTGAGATTCAACAGCAGCTAATTCTTTTTGCTTGTTAGCTAACTGACTACTATAAAATTTTCTCCTATTATTAGCTACCACAATCACTATTTATAATAATTCCATGTATCAGTAATATACAAATTTTAAACTAAGTTTATGATAATTGTATTTTTGCTTCTAATTCTTCTATTTCTTTCATAATTACCTCAGCTTGATTTGTCAATTTCAATTCATCAACTTTGCTAATTGTCCCTTGTAACTGAGATTCAATAACAGCTAACTCTTGTTGCTTTGCAGTTATACGTTTTTTGTAAAATTCACTTTTTGAATGCGAAGGTGCTTGTCGGTTTATTTGGCTTTGTGGAAGTGTAACTGGAGGAGTGGGTAATGATTGAGTTATCACATCAGATTGAACAAAATAATCTCTAACTAAGGGCAAATCTTGAGTAAAGAGTTGTCCGCCTTCGTTATCCTCCCAACGCAGATACAGCACAGGACGATACCATTGATTACCTTCAATCCCCATTGCACTTTGTCCTCGCCGTAATGCGATCGCCAATGGCTCTTTTTGACCAAGTGATTGGTAAAAGTCTTTAGAAAAATCACTAGCAGCATTCACGCCTACAGAATACTGCATCGCCACTACAGCAGGAATACCTTGACCAATTAACTTTTGTGCTACTCCATTAAAGACAGTATCACTCACACGAGACATTCCACTTTGACAAGCACTGAGAACTACCAATGCAATTCCGTGTTCTAAATTGGGTTGCTCTCGACGTTCTAAATTACCCAACAGTTCGCCAAGTTCTTTAGCACTTACATAGTCAGCAGTGCGATCAGATTTCTCAAATACCAGATAACCTTGGGCTTCTCCTAATGGCGCACCGCATTCACAATGAGTTGCTATAGCGAAAGCCGCTTTTCTACATCCTGCTTCATTACAACGTTTCCCAAAAAAACCATGACCATCAAAATGGATTACGTGGGGAACTGCTGTATTTCGACGCTCTACCAACCTATTTCTAAGAGCATTCCAGGTTGGGGGGTCAAGATGTTCTAGTTGGATTAATCCTTCATTTTGAGCCTGTTGCAGTCCTTGAGCGATCGCTGTTCGTTCAGTATCAGGTAACGACCTTAACCCCATCCTGCTATCACTTGCACCGGATGAAATCAACAATACACAGAGATTTTCAACGTTTGGTAGATTAGGACGAGGGCTGTTATAGGCAATATAACGAGAGAAAGTTACTCCCTGATGTGCCAGAAAGTCATAATTGTTATGAAGTAACTCCCAAGGATAATCGGTCAATCGGAGGTATTTGGGGTCATCTGCGGGAAATCTGAGACGAATATGTAACCAAGTGCGATCGCGTTTAGCATCTGCTATGGCTGTGTCAAGTATCTTTTGAATATCAATACCTATTATTTGATAGAGCTTACGCCCAATAGTAGTTAAATAGTGAGGATGAAAAGCATTTCGCTCTGGCAATAGAATTTGTTCTCGTACCATCCAGGCTTGCTCATCTTCAGAAAAGTCATCTTGAGCAAACCTTGTTAACTCTAAAATTTTGACGACAGTAAAACGTCTATCAACACTATTTGCGATCGCATCATCTATAAAAGGTAGAGTTGGTTCATAATGTACTTCCCCTGATGAACCTTCCACAGTCACTTTAAAACGATTTTGCTTATCCTCTATTGGATAGAATCGCAGTTCCAGCAGGTTATCTTTACTCATTTGTCTGCAAATTAGTCAACGAGGCGTTCATTCAGGTTGGTTTGAGCATCACCTTTGAGTAATGCGTCAACAGTTGTCTCCAAAAATTTCTGCCACTTTTCCGGATTTTCTTTGTAGTAGGCTTTGAGAATCTGTTCTTTAGTTAACAGTGGAGAGAGTTGCACTTTTACCTTCTGCACATCATCCCGACTAACTTTTCCTGATGCTTCACCTCCTCCAAATTGGAGAACGTTTATTTTGACCCCACCACCACCTTCTTTTTTAACTGTGACCTGTAGTTCCAACTCTACAGAATCTACACAGAGTATTGGTGTATCATTTTCACTTTTGGGGTAAGTAGTCAGTAGTTCTTTTTTCACTTGCTGGATGAATTCTGCTAGACCTATTTCGGTAGACATATCAAAATCCTTAACAGTAATTAATATATGACTTATAAGATACAAGAAATTGCATGAAAATACTGAAAATAATTGATAAATTTCAAAATACGCTATTTTTGATGATTTTCCTTTTTAAAGCGCCAAAAATTTTAGTAATTTATTTAATTTCATACATAATATCCTAAATTACACCTGGCTTCTGCTTAAGCGTAGCTTAATATGTGTGTCTGAAGCGATCGCATCTGTTTCATCTACAACCAAACAGATGTCATTGAGTCATTAGCGACAAAGGTATATACAAAATTATCCTAAGTCTAAAGGAAGCTACTCATCACGACTTTTAAGCGGCAGTTGTATGTAACTAAATTAAGACGAGATTATATAAAATATATTTTGGGTGTAAATTGGGTGTAGAGTTTTACACAAAGCTCAAAAGTATTGAAAAATCAAGCTACTATTCACCTTCCCAAGGTGAACGTCGTGGGTTCGAGTCCCATCGCCCGCTTTTCAGTATTTTACCCCACCCTAACCCCTCACAAGTGTAGGTTTTTAACAGAGTGATGAGTAGCGACTCTAAAAATCACGATTTAATCAGAGTTCCACCCCCCTCACACCCTTACACCCCTACACCCTAAATCAAGGTTTTTGGGGCATAACGTAAAAAACCTACACCTGTCAGGGGGATTAAGGGGGGTAATTGGTTTTTATAGTTTTCATCTTAAATTGGTATAAGGGTGTAAATCACTGTAGATTTGAATCCTTGACTTTGATGTATTTCATGACCTTAAGGCTTAAATTGTATCAGCCATGCTTCACTAGCCCAGCAAACGAGCAACTTCAACCACTATACTAGGCAACGCCAGTGGAGTTAACACACCTGTAGAAACACGCACAACTGACTGATATTCTCCATTTTGTGCATTTCGATGCACCCACAATTGAGTATTGACTATATCCAATACCCAATAATCTTGAATCCCGCCTTTGGCGTAGAGCTTGGCTTTTTCGTCTAAATCGTAAGCTAGTGTAGAGTTTGAAACCTCAATTAGCCAATAAATGTCCTCTGGTTCAGGATGGCGTTCATCGTAGCGAGATTCTGGGGGAACCGCGACGCAAATATCCGGTTGTGGTTCACTATAATTCGGCAATGTAATTGGTGCTGCTGAGAAGATGACGGCTTGATTTTCTAACAATTGTTCTAGATACTTCACGCCTCGTCGATATGTTGCTCGATGAATCGGAAGTTCTGGAGGCATTTCTAAAATCTGCCCATCAATTAATTCTACCTGTCGCCCTGCCAGCAAACCGCTTGCGATCATCCGATGATAGTCTTCAACTGTCCAGTGGATGAGTGTTCTGGTCATGGCAATTGTGCAGTTGGCTTGGCTATCTTTATTTTACTTCGTAATTACAAGAGTCTAACTGAACTAAGGTTCTAGGGTGTTAATCTCTGTTCTTTTATAGTCCTGGTATAGTTTCAGGACTTACGCAAAATCATGAAAAAACGAACCGCAAAGAACGCAAAGGACACGAAGTTAAGAGGATTTGAGAGGGTTATTGCGTAAGTCCTAAGTTTCTTGAGCGTCTTCTAGACTGTATTTTGCCCAAAGGTAGGCGTACTTTTTTTGCTTGATGTCAGCTAGGAATGACACCCAAGAATTTTTATGCAAAATGGGATGTCAATCATGAAGCGATCGCTCTCCGTATCCTAAATTGTCTTTTGATTGCATGACGTAACGCCAAAGCCACTATCTGAGAACTGGGAGCATCATAGCCAAGATTAATACCTTTTATCTATCAGCCGCCGTACTGTTCTTACTGACTACTCAAAAATGTCGGGAATCGTTGTTTATACTTTTGGTGGTAATTCTAGAGGAATTGTCCCTAATAAACCCTTGCGATAGTCTGTGAAAAGTTGTCTCGCCGCACGTTCAACATCACCGTTGTAGCGATGTTCTGCCAAAGCTTCTAGGTATGATTCGCCTGTGTAGTTAGATGAGTCGAGTTCGTAGCGTAACTTGAATGGTGACTCTGGTAATAAATAATTCGCTGTTATATGAATTTCATTTATAAAATCTACGAATGCTGATGCGACGAGTTGATTATCATAAGATGCTTGTCCAATATCATCACAAATTGCTAACTTCAACGCTGCGGCTTGATTTTCTAAACGGGAAGGAATTACCCCAGGCGCATCAAGTAATTCTAATTGATCAGATATACGTACCCAGCGTAAGTTACGTGTGACACCTGGACGTGCAGCACTTTCTACTACACGCCGTCCCAAAAGGCGGTTAATTAAGGCTGACTTACCAACGTTAGGAAAACCAATCACTACAGCCCTTACAGGACGAGGTAACATACCGCGATCGCGTCTTCGTTGATTTAGTTCCACACCCGCAGCTTGGGCGGCTTTAGCAATAGCCGTTACACCTTGACCATGTTGAGCATTGGTAAAATAAGGTATTTCCCCTTGACTTTTAAACCAATTTGTCCATAGCGATTGCACTTGGGGTGTAATCATATCTAAGCGGTTCAACACCAAAATCCGCGTTTTGCTTCCCACCCATTCACCGATTTGCGGGTGGTGCGTCGCTAAAGGAATCCTCGAATCGCGGACTTCTAACACCACATCTACCAGCTTTAGCTGTTCTTTGAGATTCTTTTCCGCCTTGGCAATATGACCCGGATACCATTGGATCAGGTTTAATTTGTAGTTGTTTGTGAGAGACATATTTTTGTAGGGAGTAGGGAGTGGGGAGTGGGGAGTGTGGGAGATGGGGGAAACAAGGGAGATAAAAACTAATGACAAATGACAAATGACTAATAACTATTGACTCCCTTAGCTTCATGCAGAATTAGGCGGTTACCTTCAGGATCGTAAGCATAGATTTCTCGTCCGTGGGAAGCGATGGAGATTTCGCCGGGTGGAGGATAGCCTAAATTTGTGAGATGAGCGATCGCAGTTTCTAAATTACTCACCTCAAAGCACAAACTTATTTTACTTTTAGTTGAGTTGGTAAATTCTGACTCATGACTCTGTTTCGGTTGAAAAATTCCCAAACGTAAACTTGTTAGTTGAAACTCTGCATAAACATTGGGAATTAAAGTACTCGGTTTTTCACTGAACAATTGGGTATAGAAATCTACTAATTTTTCTAAATTCACTGTGGCGATCGCCACGAATACTTCAGTATATCGCAAAACCATCACTATTATATTTCTCAAACTGTCGTTAATTCATCCCACTTCTATAGCAATCCTAAATCTTCTATAAACGTCTCTCTACCTTGTCTCCCTTGTCTCTTTAGTTCATTCCTCAAATAAGACTGCTACATCAAATGCTGCACTCTATAAATGCTGTAGAGACATTGTATACAACGTCTCTACTATTTTCTACTGGATTAGTTCAAAATTTAAAACATTGCAGACTTAGCTTGAGAAATTGCATTTAGCCAGGGTTTGATATCATTACCATCCGTGTGCATATTCCATCGCTTACCAGTACGTTTAAAGGGATAAACATTGTTTTCTACAGCCCAAATTAAATCATCTAAATGTTTAATAAAATTTTCACCATGTTCTACAGGATGAATTGCCCAAGTCCCAGCCGTCATTGACCAACGTTCAAAACCTTTGACTTTAAAAGTATGTGTAAGTGAATTTTCTAATGGTTCTTTGATATCCTTTTGGACTAGTGGTAAAACTTGCTTTTCCAATCGCTGGCGGTCTAAGAGAAAATATCTTGTAGAAACGTTACCTGCTTTATTCCACAACTTTTTAGGTTTAGACTTTGCCGGACGACCAGTTAATTTTTCGAGGAAACTTTTAGCTAGTGGCGGGCCGCCTTCGCAAGTAGCAATCACAACTGATGAATTTGCCTGCAACATTTCAATTCCTTCATCTATCCAAGATTTTCTAGTAGCATCTCGGTAAAATAACACATCAGAATCAACATGCAAAATATAATCACCAGTACACTGTTCTAAGGCAAAAAGATATTGATAAATGGGCGCTCCATCAAAATCTTTAACATCTATATCATCACGCCCAAAATACTTTTTTAAGACTGACCTTTGCAGTTCTTCATCCCAAGGTATTTCATCTACTCGATCAATAATTCCCTCAGTTTGCAGTTGTGCTAATTTCGTTCTTAATTCGTCTATTTGTCCTGTCTGACGTTCTAGATATTTACCAGATGGCTTACCAGGATCTAATGCTACCAGTCTTTCGGAGAATGGATAATCTAGAGAACGCATCATACTCCGAAGTATTTGATTGATGAATGGGGTATCAACAATGCACGCATTTACAGTAAAGCTAACTTTCGGCTTTTGACCAAGCGTGTTCATATTTAAATATCCTAGGTTTTGATGACAGAATTACGTAAAAATCAAGTAAAAAAGGTGATTTTTTAGAGCATATCACGCTGTAATTATTCTCTGCCATCCGGTATAAACATTAAAGCGGTTTCCCCGTAAAAATCCTACTAAAGTAATACCAAATTCTTCGGCGACAGACACCGCCAAACTGCTAGGTGCAGAAACCGAACAAACAATTGGAATTCCTGCAACTACAGATTTTTGCAAAATCTCAAAACTAGAACGTCCACTCACCATGACAATATGACGATTAAAAGGTAAATCACCACTTAGTAAGGCGTTACCAATCAACTTATCTAAAGCATTGTGACGACCAACATCTTCTTGTAAGTTCCCAATTTTGCCTTCAGCATCAAATACTGCTGCTGCGTGTAACCCTCCAGTTGCCGAAAAAATACCCTGATGCGATCGCAACTGATCAGATAAGCTGTAAATAACCTCGGACTTGACTGTTAATTCCGAAGTAATTTTTGCGTAACCCCGTAAAAGTAAAGCCTCAACACTCGCTTTACCACAAACTCCACAGGCACTATTAATATAAAAGTGACGTTCTAAAGGCTGTAAGTCTGGATTTAACCCAGGCTTTAACTGCACATTAATAATGTTATAACGCTGTTCGCCATCTACAGATTTATCTGTGCAGTAACTCATCCTGTGAATATCTTGTTTACTATTAATTACACCTTCACTAAACAGAAACCCCGCCGCTAATTCAAAATCTGCACCAGGAGTTCGCATAGTGATAGCTACTGTGCGCGATGGAGATGTCAACCGAATTTCTAAAGGTTCTTCTGTGGTGAGTTGGTCTTGTCGCAGGCGTTTTTTGCCATTTTCGACTACCCAAACTTGCGTTTTAGTTTTGCTTCTTGTCGGGGGTTTCATTGATTAGGATAATAGTCACACTTATTCAGTCCTATCATTAATTAATCAAGGGTGCGATCGCGCAACATCATCAATAATTTTACAGAACATCGGGATCAATATTTAACTCCCGCAACTTAGCAGCCAGACGTTCTGCGCGTTGCTTTTCTTGTTCTGCACGTTGCGTTTCCTGTTCTGCACGCTGTTTTTCTTCATCTGCGCGTTGTTTTTCTTGCTGTGCCAGTTCTTCTGGTGTCGGCAATAACTCCCCTTGTGCTGTAAAATAGCGCAATTGATTATTCTGGACACCTAAATATAGTTCTAACTGCTGACTCCATAACCAACCTTGAGAATTTGGTTCTATTGGTTGGTATTGAGCATAAACTAATTGAAACCCTGCAAATTCTAAATTATTTGGGTCAAACCAAAAATATTCCGGTGTGCGAAAAGTATCTTGGTAGATTTGTTTTTTTAAGCCTTTATCTGTGGCTTTTGTGGAGGATGAAAGTAACTCGACAATGATATTAGGATACTTACCGTCTTCTTGCCAAATCACCCAACTTTTGCGAGGTCTTCTTTCGCATCCCCGCACGACAAAAAAATCAGGGCCACGAAATTCTTCTGATTTGAGTTGACGTTGACTATAATATATTGTCAGATTTCCAGCCGCATAAAAGTCACTGCGGTCTTGCCACCACAATTCTAAACATTGTAGTAACAAAATAATTTGGCGTAGATGTAAATCGCTTTCCAATGGTGGTTCGTCACTATATATATCTCCTGGTGGAAATATTATATCTGTGGCTGGTGGCAAATCTTGGGCAACTGACATGACTTTCTTAGGGCTAGAGTTGAGTCAACTGGTTGGAGATTACAGATGTCATTACTATCATAATCTGGTTGAATCTTGAAAATACTGAGTAGCGATCGCATTTTAACCCCCAACACTACCAGCGCGATCGCACACTTGCAACTGTGATAAATTCTTTAAAATGCCAAGCTAACCCGATATCTGCCATATTATTTTTCTAAACTAGTATTAGCAATACTATAAAAGTCTGATTGATTTACACATGCAATTACAAGAGATACAGCAGATTTCCAGTTAGTTAAGTACACAATTGAGTAATCAACGCTAGGCTAAAAGCCGATTCTGATGCTGCATTCTGTATTCTGACTTCTAGATTTTGCTGTAAGTATTTATCTCTAAATTGCCTACGAGGTAATCTTAAAATGCCCAAATGGAAAGTAGTAACGGAATTTTCTTTTAGCAGCGCCCACTACATCAAAGATTATGACGGCCCCTGTGGTCGGATGCACGGACATAATTATCAAGTCCGCATCGAAGCCACCTCAACACAGTTGCATTCTTCACAATTCTGTCCTCATCCAGTCATGGTAGCGGATTTTAGAACTTTACGTTGGGCAAAACAAGATGTCACAAAAGGCGGTCTTGACCACTGCATTTTAAATGAAGTTATGCCTCCTGAATATGAGACTACGGCTGAAATGATTGCTAAGTATATTTACGATGAAACTAAGAAGCGAGTACCGCCAAATGTACAATTAAAAGTTCATGTTTCAGAAACACCTAATAGTTGGGTGGAATATGAAGAATAATTTTAGTCCGTAGATTGTTACACATCTTTATCATTGGGCAAAGTTAGTCCCTAGTAAACAAGTTTTATCATTCTGCATAAAAGAGGGACTAATTTCTTTTTTTTAGTCTTTAGCCCCTCATTTATCCTTTTTTCGGCACATAACTTTATTAGCTATAATTTATTGTTTCTTAAATATTTTTGTTAATTAAATACATTCTTAAACCTAAAGAATTAAGATATTTCTTTTGGTAGATGGCATTTACAAATTATTATAAGAATACCAACATAGTATTAGTAAACTTTTATGAACTAGTCGATGTAAGAGTGCCTTTCTGAAAGTTCATAAAGTTATAAATCACATTATTAATTTTTTAATAATACTTGTCTCAGCTTGTACATTCATGCCATAAGTCACTGCCGAAATTGTGTAATCTAAAAAAAGCTAGGCTAATCTTCAATGAGGTCTGATGACTCCCAATATTCTGCGTCAGCTTTGGTCTGTGGTTGAAACTGCCCAAACCATGACCCTCCTACAGCTGGATGATGCTAGCTTGGTGCAATGGTTGGTAAAACAAACCACAACACAAGTTTTCTTAGATTCCCATGAGATTGATTCTCTTGGTGACTATATTCAATCCCGGCTAAGTTTGATACGTGACATCGCTTATGAGCGACATTATTAATAAGTCAATGGTCAATAGTCCAGAGTCAAAACCATTGATCATTGACTATCAATTATTGACTATTGAGGTAAATAACCTTCCACTAAGCAATCGGAACCAACCACACGCCAACGCACATTTTCTAAGGGCAATGCTTCGGTCATGTTAGTAAAACCCAAATCACCAACGGGAGTAGGCGCATGACTACCACCAATAATTTTAGGAGCAATAAAAGCCATAACTTTTTGTACTGCTCCTTGCGCGATCGCACTTGCAGCTAAATTACCGCCACACTCCCACAAGACACTGCAAAAACCCCGTTCATATAAGTGCATCATTGCTTGTGCGGGTGTCAGTGCGGGTAATTCCACAACCTCCACGCCAAATTTAAGTAAGATTTTTTGTAAATCAGGGTTGGCTCCAACTTCAGTTAACACCAAAGTCGGTGCTTCTTGGGTTTCCCATAAACGGGCGGTTTCTGGCAAATTGAGTTGACGACTCATCACCACTCGTAACGGATTATGCGCCCCGACTTGATGGCTAGTTAAAAAAGGATTGTCTTGTCGGACTGTATTACCACCAACAATGATGGCATCACAAGCCGCCCGTAGTTGATGTACTTCACTGCGGGCGGCTTGATTTGTTACCCAAGCACTATGACCAACAGTCGTAGCAATTTTGCCATCTAAAGTCATGGCATATTTCAAAATCCCAAAAGGTTTTTTATAGAGAATGCGATGTACAAAAGCTTCATTTAGCTGCTGACAAGCCTCAGTTTCTACCCCAACTACCACCTCGACACCAGCAGCACGTAAACGCGCAATCCCGCCCCCAGCTACCAAAGGGTTAGGATCAACCATACCCACCACTACCTTAGCCACACCCGCCTTAATCAATCCTTCCGAACAAGGAGGAGTGCGTCCATAATGGTTGCAAGGTTCCAGATTGACATAAACTGTAGCACCATGAGCGCGATCGCCAGCCGCCCTCAAAGCAAAAACTTCAGCATGAGGTTCACCAGCACGGGGATGAAACCCTTCACCCACAATCTCGCCATCTTTGACTACAACCGCCCCCACTAAAGGATTAGGCGAAGTGCGCCCTAAAGCACGGCGGGCAAGTTCCAAGCATCGCTGCATCATCTGGGAGTCAAAGTCAGCTTCACTGCTCATACTGTTCTGCTTTGGGGAATCAAATACCACTGGCGTTGGCGCAGCCTCTCCAGAGGAGAATCGCAATCTCAAGCCATCTTCTTGAGTGTAATTTAGCGATGTATCTACTTGAGTAACAACTGGGGAATTATCCATAAATTTTGAGCAATAATTTCAAGATTCTGCACGTTTCCAATTTGGATCTTCATACCTCAACATTAATATTTCCAAGTTACTGTTCGCTGTCGGCGTGCTTACTTAAATAACGAAATCTCCACGCCAAAATCTACACAACACTAACCAGCATCTCAAATGTAATTATATTTACCATACCTGTTTTCCTTTTATATCAGTAGGCTCTCGCTAAAACATTACTCACAGAATTATACTAATAACCTATTTTGGGTTAATCCTATATTAGGTTTTAGTATCTAACAAAACCTTGATTGCAGTACTTGAGAAAACTCTCGTAGAGATTAAGTGAACTGTTACAGAAAACAAGTAAAATTCATGTGCCTAAATCAATCTTTACTGAAAGATACAATCGATTTCGTCAATTGCTGATCAAAGCTCGCCAAGCAGCTATGCTAACTCAATCTGAGCTATCAAATAAGCTTTCTCGTCCACAATCATACGTCTCGAAGTATGAACGCGGTGAACGCCGTTTGGATCTAATTGAGTTCTTAGAAGTAGCGGAAGCCCTTCAGGTCGAACCAGAAACATTTATCAAAACATTGCTTGAGGAAAAAGAGGAGAAATAGTCATTATTATTCAATTCTCTGATTTTAACAATGCCGATCAGATTATCGGCCCCAACACAGAGTATGAATCTGAATGGAACGAAATTAGTACTAGCCTCACTCAAATGCCTTTGCATATTAAGCCTTCTGATCAGGCAAATATTAAAGGTAATCCGATTTTTGATCCAGTAGGCAGTAATCAATATATAAAAAATACATTGGTCAAACTAGGATGGCATAGTAATATCTTAATTCCAGTAGAATACAGATTCTTGGGAAAAGACGTTGATTTTGGTAAATCCGGTATTCTGCTAGAAAGCCAATTTTCTAACTATCCATTTCTTTTAAACAATCTCTTACGATCAGAGTTATTTTTTAAAAGTAGCATTCATTTTGCAGGTAACTCTACAAAGCTATTAGTGATTATTACAAAAGCTCAAATGTTTCCTGCTTCTAATAGTACTCTTTACTACGAACAAGCTGTTCAACAATTAACTGCTTTAATTAAACATCATGTCTTTGATATACCAATTAGACTAATTGGATTATTCGAGCAGAAGAATACCACCATATCAGCTATTTATACGGTATACCAAAGTACAAGATATTCTAGAATTGTCAATACGCAGATTGATTGCCAATGTCAAATCCTGTCAAGTAACGCCAGAAGCAAGCGTTATAAAATTCATATACCTTAGCTCAAAATTTAGAAGAGTTCTAACTCGATTTGTTGACTTTTCTGAATTTTCTCCGCAGTTTTTTTACCATTGCCATTGAGTTTTGGATCTATCGGAATATCTTCACCTTGCAGAGTAGCAGAAAAAGCTGCTTCCTCATACAGTAATCGCTCATACATTTCTTGTAAATGGTACTCTTCTGGGTAGATTTTAGCTTTACTTCTATCTGAGGCTTTTTCGCCAATTTGCACATCAAATCTAAATTTTTCGATGGGCTGACCTGTACGCTCAACATAATCTCGTAAAGTTTTGAGATTGGGAAAATAACCTTTTTCATCAGGTTCCCCACTGAGTCGGCGAAGTCCTACTTGATGATATTTGGGGTCTATTTCCGTACCGATAAAGTTACGGTTGTGGTTTTTGGAAACAACTGCGACTGTACCTGCACCCATATATGGGTCAAAAACTAAATCACCTGCATTAGTTGTCGCTAATACAATTCTGGACACTAAATCTTCTGGAAACTGACAAGGATGTATCGTTTGTTCTTCATGATTATGTTTCACATTGCGGAATAACCAAATGTCACCAGGATTTTTACCATCTGGATTACAGGATAATTCTCCCTTACGATTTCCTCGATAATGCTTTTTATTTTGATATTTTTGCGGAACTCTTATAGCATCTAAATTGAATATATATTCATTACTTTTAGTAAACCAGAGAATTGTTTCATGTCTACAAGAAAATTTCTTTTGAGCATGAAGTCCATGTTGTCTAGCCCAGATAATTCTATTTCTTGGCAGTAAACCACACGATTCTAATATGGGAAATAAGCGAATATCTAGGGGAATAATCGTACCTTTATCCGCAAAAGCTCCTACCTGCCAAAATAGAGAACCTGTTTTTTTTAAAACCCGGCTGCACTCTTGTAGAACATTTTTTTGTGATTCTAGATAAATATCGAGAGCTTGTCTTGCTTCGTATTCCTTTCCTAAATTATATGGAGGTGAAGATATAACTAAATCAATACATTCATCTGGTATTTCTTTTAATAGTGTTATGCAATCTCCTAAAATAATTTGATTGATTGGTAGTTTCTGTCTTTTATCCTTCAACGTTACACCTACCTTTTGAGCAAAACACTTTATTATTCAATACAATAACCCAAAATAGGTTATTAAACCACCTCACATCTATAGCAAGGGACAGGTAATAGGTGATACCATTTCACTTTAAAAATGATACAGACATGAAAGCAGCGCCTCGACTTCGCTCGGCGACCGGAATCAGAGTTGCAGAGGAAGTGATTTGTATCAGTAATTTCGTGAATTGGTATGACAGGGGTAAAAGCTTTGTGGTGTCTAAGTCTTATTATTTATCGATGTCCTAAGCAACTTGGCTACTGCTATAAACTATTGACTATTGATTTTTAATCAAAAAGAGTGAGGATTTAGGCTCTGAGCCTATGATTCCTCACTCCCAAATTTCCACTCAAGATATTTCCTCTGTAACTATTGTTCGATCGCTTTGCGCTTTTGCCACCACAAATTCAGGGGATAGTAAACCACAGGAGCCCAAAGACTGCTGAGAATAGCTGATGCTAGGGCAACTCTTTGGTAATAAGCCCAGATGTATTCTACTTTGCGATCGCCCGTCAAACTCAATTGCAACCCAAAAATTGACTCCGACAAAATTGCCATGATAAAGACAATTAAAGCAATAGAAATAAAGTCTTCCTGGATAAATCGCTGCTTCTGTACTAATCCTGTGAGTAATCCCACCAAACCCAAGGTGACGGCGTGAGTTGGATCTGGTGAAGTTAGGGCATCTTGCAGTAGTCCTAAAACTATACCTGCGATCGCTCCTTCCCAAACCGAGCGTTTGATACTCCAAGCCACCACCCAAATTAACAGCCAATTCGGCCCCAACCCCAACAATTCTGTGCCAGGAAAGCGCGTCGGCAATAACAGCAAGCATAACAGCACAGATCCAACTGTCACAGACAAATCTAACAGTTGCACTACACGCGGATGCCAACGGGCGATGGGTTTGCGATAAGCTTTAGATTTCGATTTCCGTTCCGCAGCTTTTGGCTTGTTCGATTTACGACCATTGAATGAAGGTATCTTCATTGTTGATTTGCCTGTTCTTGCTCCTTGGACTGTGGCGTTTCCTGTGGTTGGTTTGTTGGTTTAGGATACACAGCCACCCAATCTAATGACCTAATTGGTGGGAAAAGTTCAACTTTCGCCACCGATGCTGGTAGTTTCTTTAAATCCAAAGATTTGATTTTGCCTACTGCCAAACCAGAGGGAAATTTTTGACTGTAAGTGGAAGTCGAAACTAAGTCTCCGACTTTGACATTCGGCACTTTTTCATAAAATTCCAGCACCGCGTCTGCGGAAGAATCGCCCCGTAACACTCCCTTGGCAGAAGTACGGCTAACAGTCACACCCACTTGACTTTTGAGGTCACTAATCAACAACACACGGCTAGTATTCGGGGTGACACTATCTACCAAACCAACTAATCCACCCTCAGCCTTGACAATATACCCTTCTTGAATGCCAGAATTTGAGCCACGATTCAGGGTTACTTGTTGCCACCAATGATCTGCACTCCGCCCTACTACCCGCGCTGGTACTGGACGTGATGCGGCTGGCTCAGGTTGGACATAACCCAATAAATTTTGTAACTGTTGATTTTGGCTTTCCAGTTCTTGAATGCGGGTTTGCATCTCCATAAACTGGGCATCTTTGAGGCGTTCTTCCAAACGTTCTGCGGGAGTTTGCCCAGATTGTAAAAGCTGTAGAGGACTTGTTACTACTTGATAAACTTCCAGTAGCATTGCCCCTTGAGTCTGTCGTAATATCCAAGCACCACCTAGTACAAGGGCCAGCGAAGCAACCTGTAACCCTTTGCGACCCCACCAACGACGTACAGTAACCATGTATACCTATTTCTATATTTTGATAGATATCGGATTCTATTTATATGAAACCCAAATTCAAGCCAAATAGAACCCAATATCTCATATTTTTTCCTACATATTTTTAGAACGGGCGCTGAATACCCTTTCAAGCTGTTTAAAGTTTTCTAAGACACGGCCTGTTCCCAGTACAACACAGCTGAGTGGATCAGCTGCTATGTGAGTCACAATCCCCGTTTCATGACTGATTAGGGTATCAATGCCTTTGAGTAGCGCCCCACCACCAGCCAGCATAATACCACGGTCGATGATGTCAGATGCTAGTTCTGGCGGGGTTCTTTCTAATGTCCGTTTTACCGCTTCCACAATGATGGATAACGGTTCCAACATACTTTCGCGGATTTCTGGACTTTTGATGGTAACAGTGCGGGGTAAACCAGACAGTAAATGTAAACCTCTGACTTCCATCATGGTTTCATTATCTTCATTGGTGGGATAGGCTGAACCCAGACGAATTTTGATTTCTTCTGCAGTCCGTTCACCAATTACCAAGTTATGCACTTTCTTCATATATTGGACGATGGATTCAGTCAGTTCATCACCGGCAATGCGTACTGATTCACTCAACACTGTGCCTTGAAGACTCAAGACGGCAACTTCTGTTGTGCCACCACCAATATCGATAATCATGTTACCAGTGGGTTCGGCAACTGGTAGACCTGCTCCAATTGCGGCGGCAACTGGCTCATCGATTAAATATACTTCTCTTGCCCCAGCTTGAACTGCGGCATCCATTACAGCCCGTCTTTCTACCCCGGTGACACCACTGGGAATCCCAATCACAATTCGCGGTAAAATTAGCGATCGCCCTTCGTTAACTCGCTGAATAAAACTTTTCAGCATTAACTCTGCCGTATCAAAATCAGCGATTACACCATCGCGCAAGGGACGCAAGGCAATCACGTTTTCCGGTGTGCGACCGAGCATTTTTTTGGCATCTTCTCCTACTGCCAGCGCCACCTTTTCGATTTGGTCGATCGCCACTACAGAAGGTTCTTGCAGTACAATGCCTTTACCTGATACATAAACAAGGGTATTAGCAGTACCGAGGTCGATACCCATATCCCATGATGAGCGAAAGTTCCTAAACAGCCCCACGCTTCTCTACGCCCCCTATTCGCAATACTTTTTGACTATAAAAAAATGTTAGATGGAATCGTGCTGGATTCTATTACGTTTTTGATCATCAGTCTAGTAAAGTTGGTCATTTTTTGATTTATTCTTGACCATACTGACTAGATTTGTGACATCCACGTTTTCGATATTCCCTGCCCAACTCAGTATATCCGTACGGTTTTATTAGTTTTCCCTAAGTGATAGCTCAAATTAATATCGCTTGCAACGTTGTTAAGTTTGTAACACATTTTTAATCATCAGGAGCCAGAATACAGAATTCAGAATTTCCTATGCTTGAAATCAGGAATTTTGGCTAGGTAAGAATTTTTGCTTCTGCTTCCACAATTAAAGCAAAGGTCAATTCTGAATTCTGCCTTATTCAGTTCATAATTGGCTATTATGGAAAACAAGATAAATCAGTACGCCAGTACTAAAAGGTAAGACACATGACTATTAATATAGTCCACCTCATTGGTCGTGTAGGTGGCGACCCAGACATGAAATATTTTGGTGCGACCCGTTGAATGGGAAACCAATCTCTTTTGAGGTTGGAAGCCATTCGCAAGGATAAGTAGGAATGCCTACATAACCTTGATAACTTAGCTTCTGAGAGGGTGAGATTTCTAAGAAATATTAAGAGGAATCAAACTTTTAATAAACTCTTTAGAATTTCAATTCCCTCCTTCTAGATGCAAGGAGATGCAACACCCCCATTAGGGCGATTGACTATCAAACTAGTGAAGCGGGGAGTAACGGAGGTAACTCTGAACCTGACGGAGAATCCCCCCAAGCAGAGATGGGCATGAGTAAGATTTTCTGAATCTACGTTTGAGCCGTCGTCATTTATATCAGCCTACACAGGTTATTGGCTGTGCCAAAAGGCAAGGATTTGGGCTAGGCAATCCGAAGTTTGACCTAGAGCATCCCCACACAAACCCGGCGGATAGTAGAACTCTAAACCCATCGCAAAGCAGAAGCTAGGAACGGGATAACCCCTCAATTTCTCTCACAGTGGTCGATTTTGTGAGCAGGGAGTCACCCGCATGGAATTGAAGGGAGGGATTGGCTCAGAAGCCAAAGCCTTTGGGAAAGCCAAAGGATATGCAGACAGAGCCACGGTAACTCAGAGATGGATAATTCAGTAGGAGTCAAAAAGTCATGGACACGGCAAACAAGCCGATGTATGAATGGGAGACAATCAACTGGTCACAAACCCAGCGATTAGTCTTTAAGCTTCAAAAAAGAATCTATCGAGCCTCAGAGCGTGGTGATGTCAAGGCAGTTCGTCGGCTACAAAGGCTGTTGACCAAATCGTGGAACGCCAAAGCGGTAGCAGTCCGCAAGGTAACTCAGGACAATCAAGGCAAAAATACGGCTGGGGTTGATGGAGTCTCAAGACTCAGAAATCACCAGAAAATTCATCTTGCTAACAACCTGAACTTGAGTGACAAATCTCAACCAACAAAACGGGTATGGATTCCTAAACCTGGGAGTGTTGAGATGCAACCGTTAGGAATACCGACGATGAGAGAAAGAGCGAAGCAAGCCCTACTGAAGCTGGCTTTAGAACCAGAATGGGAGGCGAAATTTGAGCCTAACAGTTACGGTTTTAGACCTGGTAGGTCATGTCATGACGCAATAACTGCAATTTATAACGGTATTGTGCAGAAGCCAAAATATGTTTTAGATGCAGATATTGAGAAGTGCTTTGACCGCATTAACCATCAAAAGCTACTTGATAAACTCAACACAACGCCAACATTTAGAAGACAGATTAGAGCTTGGCTCAAATCTGGAGTTATGGATGGAAAAGCGTTATTCCCCACAGAAGAAGGTACGCCGCAGGGAGGAGTAATTTCACCTCTACTTGCCAATATTGCCTTACATGGAATCGAAGAAATGTTGACGAAAAATTTCTCTAGAAGAACAGGAAAAACTAGCAGAAAACGAAAACCTAGTTTCGTCAGATATGCAGATGATTTTGTTCTGATGGATGAAAGTTTGGAAGTAGTTCTAGAAGCAAAACAGCTAATAGAAACATGGTTAAGTGAAATGGGGTTAGTTCTCAAAGAATCTAAGACGCGAATCACTCATACCTTCATGAAATATGAAGAAAAGGTAGGATTCGACTTCTTGGGATTTCATATCCGACAGTATCCATGTAGTGATAAACAAAGTGGGTCAGTTGGCGGAACTGAAAGAAAACGAGGACACAAAACGTTCATAAGACCCAGTAAAGAAGCTATCAAACGACATTTGAACAAAATCGACGACCTACTGGAAAGAAATGGCAAATCTAGCCAAGAACAAGTAATTAATGCGCTTAACCCAGTTATTAGAGGGTGGGCAGCATATTACTCAACTGTTGCTAGCAGTCATACTTTTAACAATATGGATAGTATTTTGTACCAGAAATTGTTTGCATGGGCTAAGAAAAGAAAAAATCGGGGACAAAACAATACTGAGCTAGTCTCCAATTACTGGGGGGTCAACAGAGGATTAGGCTGGAAATTCATGACTCCAGATAATGAGTATGTCCTAGAAAGATACCGGGACACTCACATCAAAAGGCACGTCAAAATCAAAGGGGAAAGAAGCCCCTATGATGGCGACCTAACTTACTGGAGTAATCGTCTGGCTCAACATCCTATGCTACGTTATGTAGTAGCCAAACTCTTGATTAAACAGGAGAAAAAATGTAGCGAATGTCATCTCATGTTTACCAGTGAAGACATCATGGAAGTTCATCACATCGATCAAAATCGCGGAAATAACAAACTGAATAATCTTACACTGGTGCATCGACACTGCCACGACATCATACACGCACAAGGTACATACGCGAGCTGAGTTATTGAGGAGCCGTGTGCGGTGAAAGTCGCACGCACGGTTCTGAAACAGAGGTAAGCAGGGCGACTTGCTTATCGACTGTAACATTCCGGTAAAACTAAATGTAGATTAACCCTGGCAGTCAACAGAAGAACACGCAACAGTGACGAGCCTGACTGGTTCGAGTTGGAATTGTGGGGAAAAACTGCTGAAGTGGCTGGTAATTATGTCCGCAAAGGTAAGCAAATTGCCGTCAAAGGTTCCTTAAAGTTTGACTCCTGGAACGATCGCCAAACCGGAGTTAGTCGTTCTAAACCTGTGATTGTCGTAGACCAGTTGGATTTATTAGGTTCTAAAAATGAGGGAGACAGCAGTATGAATGATATGTCTCCAGATAATTTTTAGTTGGTCATTGGTCATTTGTCAGTACAAAGGACAAATGACCAATGACCAATAACCAATGACAATTAATAACTAATTTGCAACGTCACCGATGCTTCTATTTCTTGTTCACCACCAACTACAGGTGTAGAAACATCTTCCGCGACTTTTGCCGCCTGGGCGCGGAAAAATACAGGTGATGGCGGGGCGCTGGCATTATTAACTTGAATGCTGACGATTTCTTTCGATTTGAGTCCTAACGCGCTCAATACAGCATTAGCTTGTTTCTGGGCATCCTGAGTAGCTTCTTTAAGTGCGACTTCGCGGGCGGTAGCGATCGCATCATCACTAGCAATAAAACTAACACCGTTAATTTGCGTTGCCCCGGCTTTCACCGCATCATCTAGTAATGTGCCTGCTTTCTCGGTAGGAATGCGAAAACTCACATTATTCACAGCAGCATAGCCAGTAATGCGCTGCACATTGTTGGTGTAACTGTAAACAGGATTGAGGCGGATACCTGTAGTTTCTAATTTCTCGACATTACGACTTTTGAGCAAAGCAACCACAGCTGATGACCGCTTGGCAGCTTCTTGCTGGACTTCTTCAGCCGTTTTACCTTGAATCTCCACTCCTAAATTCACCAGCGACAAAGTAGTAGCAATTGATTCCGTTCCTCTTCCACTCACAGTCAAAGTCCGCCATAACTTTTCTTTTTCTTGGGCTGATGCAGGTAAAGCCACCGTGACAAATAACAGCAAAGCTAACGGTAGAGATTTCCAAAACTTCCCAGCACAAAATTGAGAACCAGACAAAGCAGTTCTAGACATAAGCTTGCACTCCTCTAAACAATGTATACAGATGCTAATAAGTAAACTGCATCGAACTATCATTCGTTAACTGTCAAGCATTAATAGTTAACAGTCAATGCGCTCGATACCATTTCTATGTTTCTACTGTGACACTGCTCTAGTCAAAAACAGGCACGGTTACATTTTTGGAAACTAAAAATCACAATAAAACTTTTGTCACCACAGAACTAAAGTTTTACAGCCTGTGTAGGCAAGCTTGGTTCCTTTAGCCGCGACTTTATTAGCAAGCGTGCAGAATTTGAACTGTGAGTATTTAGGCTGAGTAATTACGAAGAAAAGATAAAGATTTAAGTATATATACTGTTCTGGTCTGATTTAGCCAAGCTGCATAATAAGCCCAACGATAAATACAAAATTTTTAACTAGATTGTTTACCCAATCATCGACTTAACTGGTTCTACATTCGGCATTCAAAAAATATTATTGAGTGGAATAGATCCATGCTCTTGAGCATAGCTGAACGTCAGATGCACTGGGTGCGCTGTCTGTTAACTTTCGCATGGCTCCTAATTATTGCTTCCCTATTGTACGACCCTTGGACTCCGGCTCTGATTCACTTAAATCATACTTCTACCCCACAGGAATTTGCTGTTAGCTGTATTCATGTGCAAGGTAAATGCTTACCAGAAAGAGCATATCCTTTGGGAACAACTGTGATGTGGGGAGTAATTGTACCTGCATCCATTTTTATTTTGCTAGTATTTGGCCATGAACTGTGGCGGCGCATTTGCCCGCTTTCGTTTCTGTCACAAATTCCCCGCGCTTTGGGTTGGCAGCGTTACTCTCAACACCAGCAATCTCGATTAGGAAAAGAACGCTACAGATTAGCCAAAGTCAATCCTAAATCTTGGTTGGGTAAAAACTATGCTTACCTCCAGTTTGGCTGGTTGTTTTTGGGGTTATGTGGTCGGATTTTATTTTTTGATGCCGATCGCCTAATTTTGGCATCATGGTTGTTATTTACAATTGTCTTTGCGATTACCGTTGGCTACTTTTATAGCGGCAAGACATGGTGTAATTATTTTTGTCCAATGGCACCAGTAGAAAAGATTTACAGTCAACCCAGTGGGTTATTCAGCAGCAAGGTTGATAGGAAGAATCAGCCAATCAGCCAATCAATGTGCCGCATTGTTTTGCCAGAAGGTAAAGAACAAAGTGACTGTGTTGGCTGTCAAAATGCTTGTATTGATATAGATGGCGAACGGGCTTATTGGCAAGACCTGAAAAAACCCTCAGAATCTTTTGTCCGCTATGGTTACAGTGGCTTAGTATTTGGTTACTTTATTTATTACTACCTGTATGCAGGCAATTGGGAATATTACTTTTCAGGGGCTTGGGCGCGACAAACTAACCAACTGGCAACTCTATGGAGTCCAGGGCTTTATTTATTTGAACGGCCAATTTATCTACCCAAACTCATAACTGTGCCAATTATTTTGGGCGGATGTACAGCGATCGCTTATATTTTAGGACGCTGGGCAGAAACACAAGCCAAAGCCTATAGTCGTCGGCGCAAACTTTATCTGTCTCCCCACATCATTCGCCATCGGATTTTGACAATCTATACCTTTAGCATCTTTAATTTCTTTTTTATTTTTGCTGGCCGTCCTCTCATTTTATTACTGCCATCTTGGATACAGTGGATTTACAATTTACTCCTAGCTTTAGCAAGTACACTGTGGTTCTACAAAAATCTACCCCGCCATCCGCATCTTTAATAGAACTCACGCACAAAGATTTACTGTGGAGACTGGGTGTAGGGGTAAAAGGGTGTAACTCGAATTTCTCACGTATGGGTAGGGAGTGTGGGGAGTGTGGGGAGTGTGGGGAGTGTGGGGAGTGTGGGGGGTGTGGGGAGTGTCTTTCAAGGGCAGGCTTTTTTTATTAGACAAATTTTTGGGCTTTTAAAACCAAAATTATTGTCTGAACAGTTAAAACTACGTTTCATAATTGAGAATATTCTCAACTATTTATCGAAGGTTTAAAAACCTGCCCTTGAAAGGTGGGGAGTGTGGGGGGTGTGGGGGGTGTGGGGAGTGTGGGGAGAGAGGGGAGAAAGATTTCTTAACTATCCTCCCACTCCTCCCACACCTCTGGATTTCTCATAAGAGAGAAATCCAGGGTAAGGGTTTTGAATAAGTCGCCAGCAAAGTTGGTGGAGAGTTATCCAAGCGCCTTGGTTTACCACTTGTGTTCGGCGAACTTGTCGGTGGTGCGATCGCTTATATTATGTGTTCAATAAAATATTTGTGGCGATCGCAGATCAACTCAAAACCCGTGGCGAGTTAGTCATTCCCAGTAACCACGAAGGTTTAATTATGGCGATTTTCCTGATTACAGTAGCCATTATTGGTAAAGTGATTACAGGTTTGAGCGTGTCTGGTCAACCCCAAATCAATCGTTTGGCGATCGGTGTAGGGATGATTCCACGAGGAGAAGTTGGATTAGTATTTGCTGGTGTCGGCGCAGCTAGTGGCGTTCTCTCAAAATCATTGGGGGCGGCAATTATTATGATGGTTATCCTCACAACTTTTTTAGCTCCGCCTGTGTTAAGTTTCGTACTTCCCGATTCCCAAAAAGTAGCAACTGACTCCGAACAATTAATTCAAGATGAAAGCTGAGTAACTGGAGACTAGGAAACAGAAAGGTGGCAATCAAATTATCTACTTCCTCCTTGCTGATTTCCTCATCCCTGAGTTAATGACAGGGTAAGAATTCAGGAGTCAGAATCCAGGAGCCAGAAGGTTTAAAGAATAGGAGAAATATTTGATGAATTAACTGACTAATTTACTAGATACCTCTAAATTCTGACTTCTGACTCCTGGGTACTGAATAGTGACATGACAGGAAACTTCTATCTCAGAATCTGCGTCCTCTGATATCGTTGTTTCTCTGCGATTGTGCCTATTGATTCTTAACTTTGAGAACTTAATTTGTTACCAAACTTACCTGATTAATCATCTTTATCCCAGTATGTTCATAGTGACTAAAAACTAGTAATTACCAATATTGCAATATCTTTAAAACCGAGTTGAAATTTGTTATTCCTAAAATTGTTGGCTCATTCAAAAAAACACAATTAACAAGAATTGACCAAAACCAGAACTATCTGGTTATATTTGTGTTGCCTCTCATAGTAGTTCGCGTAGAATAGCCAAGGTAGTTAGGAAATCCACAGAGAATCAAATTTAGACCTGAAAATAACTTACACTCTGTCACCTGTTACCTGTTATTAATTGTTTCTTTAACCCAAAAAAAAGTTCAGGTCAAATCTCAAAATTATTTCGTAACTGGCGCACAATTTATGCAAATTTTTGAGATATTGACTTCCATGAATGTGAATCAGGAGAAAGGATTGTGAAATTACACTGGTTACTACCCGGTACGGTTGGGATGATCTGCTTACTGTCTTCGCCAGTGTTGGCTGCCAGACTGGAGTCTTGGCGGTTTGATGCCCAGCAAAACCGTCTGGAATTTAATACTTCTGGGGGTGTCCAACCCAAAGCACAACTCATTTTCAATCCCACACGCTTGGTTATTGATTTACCAGACACAACCTTTGGCAGACCACAGTTAACACAACCTGTAGGCGGGGCAGTTCGGGCTATTCGTGTTGGTCAGTTTGACCCCCAAACAGCCCGTATTGTGGTGGAACTGGCTCCTGGTTACACTCTTGACCCCCAAGGGATAAAATTTGTCGGGATAACGCCTAGTCGTTGGAGGGTACAATTACCCAGACCCAGACTAGAGCCTGTAAATTCTTCCGCAGATAATGTTTACAACGTAGTCACCAGCCTAGACTCAGATACAAGACCACCATTGCCAAGAGTAAGCAGCACAACACAAAGCAGCACTCAAATTGACAGCTTACAAGTGACAGGGGATGGTTTTTTTATTCGGACTAGTGGCGGCAATCCTCAAATTAGGGTGAATCGGAGCCGCGATCGCTCTACAATTTTTATGGATATCTCCAGCGCCACTTTATCCACAAATTTGGCGCAGCGAGACCTCAGCGTTAACAGGCATGGCGTAAGTCGTGTAGAATTTACCCAACTCCAAACCAGTCCCCCAGCAGTTCGGATGACTTTGCGAGTAGATAAAAATAGTCCAGACTGGCGAGCAGCTAGAAGCGGTGCGACTGGTTTAATCGTTCTACCCAACCGATTTGCCAGCTTACCAAGAAATAACTCCTCTGATAATCAACCCGAATATTCTCCCCCCACTCGCCGCATTGTCAGTGACCAACCAGCCACAATTGAAGCTATCGAACTGTCTGATGATAATAAGCAACTTTTAATTCGAGCCGACCAAACCATAACTGCTAGGGGTGGCTGGGATAGAACTTCTGGGTTGTATCGCATCACGATTAATGATGCTAAATTAGCACCCCGGATTAAAGGCCCCACATTTAATGCCAACAGTCCCATTTTGCGGGTGCGCCTGCAAACACCAGACTCGAACACGGTGGTTATCTTAGTCCAACCTGCGGCGGGAATACGATTTGGGCAAATTAACCAAAATAATGACGAAGTAGCACTGCAATTACAAGGTTCACGCAGTGTTGTTACGGTTCCTGGTACGTTACCTTTTCCTTCAGATAGAGGCCAATTACCAGACCCCAATGAAAATTCTCCTTCCCGACCTCCAGTTAACACACGCCCCATCCCCAAAGGCAGAGTTGTAGTTGTGATTGACCCCGGACATGGCGGTAAAGACCCCGGTGCAATCGGTATTGGTGGTATCCGTGAGAAAGATATCATTCTCCCCATTAGCAAAAGGGTGGCAGAAATCTTACAGCAAAATGGTGTGCAGGTGATTATGACGCGTAATTCTGACTATTTTGTGACTCTTCCTGGACGAGTCCAATTAGCAGAGAGAGCCAACGCGGATGTGTTTGTCAGTATCCACGCTAATTCTGCCGGTGCTGGTCGTCCCGATGTCAGTGGTTTAGAAACTTATTATTATGACAGTGGTTTGGGCCTGGCGCGGGTGGTACATAACAGTATTCTGCAAAGTCTGAATGTCCGAGATCGGGGTGTGCGCCGAGCCAGATTTTTTGTCCTGAGAAAAAGTTCGATGCCTTCAATTTTGGTCGAGACTGGTTATTTAACTGGTCGGGAAGATATTGCGAAGTTAAGAACTTCAGCTTATCAAAATCAAATGGCAGAAGGGATTGCCCGTGGTATACTCCAGTACCTCAAACGGAGATAAATCATCATATATAGGAATCCGGTTTGATTTCTGAATTTATTTGTGTAGGTAGGGAATAGGGAATGGGGAGTCGGGAGTAGGAAAGAAGCCTGATCTGATACCATTTCACGAAATTACTGATAGAAATCGCTTCCTCTGCAACTCTGCTTCTGGTCGCCGAGCGTTCGCGCAGCGTCTCCGTCAGGAGAAGTCGAGGCGCTACTTGCATATCCGTATCATTTTTAAAGTGAAATGGTATGAGTGTACTGATTTTTTTCCCAAATCAAATATGACTCCTATAGCAATCCGGTTTGATGTCCAAATTTACTTGTGTGGGCAGGGAGTGGGGAGTAGATTTTTTTGTAATTCATTGAGGACTGCGATAGTTAGCAAATTTTAGTAGAAATACTTAACTAATCCGATGAATAACTCATAGTTTTGTCTGCTTCATCGTCATCTTGCTGATACCAAGCAAAATCTGACTGTAATATCACTGATGAAAATGATCGGTTCTCACTTTTTGAGTGAGAACTAATTTTTTAGTACTAGTAGATACATTTACATATCGCTTTCTGCTCAAAATGCTAAATTAAATGTCACCAGATTTCCCGTAGCCATTTGATAGTAGCAATAACTTTTTGGGTACATTGATAATCAGCCATCAAACAACTCAAAACTAATTCCTACTGATTTTACGTATATTGACTGAAAGTATTTATTGTCTTGAGTGCCAGCAGATAATTACTGGCTGTTACAGAAGTTCTGATGAACAATGTCCACCATACAGACTTCTAACTTCTAGAGTTAAAACTAAGTTTGGCGGTGACGGTGTGAGGATTTACCAATAGATACGTGGACATATTGACTGCTTCTATGAACAGAAATTAGGAGAAATGACTGTGAAACTACACTGGTTACTCACCGGTACTATTGGAACAATCTTTTTACTATCGTCACCTGCTTTGGCAGCAAAGCTGGAATCTTGGCGCTTTGATGCTAGGCAAAACCGCTTAGAATTTAATACTTTGGGAGCGGTTCAACCCAAAGCCCAACTCATTTTCAATCCCACTCGCTTGGTAATCGATTTACCAGATACAGATTTTGGCAGACCACAATTAACACAACCTGTTGGTGGCGCAGTGCGTTCAATTCGGGTGGGACAATTTGACCCCCAAACAGCCAGAATTGTTGTCGAACTGGCTCCTGGTTATACTATTGACCCCCAAGCAATCAAATTTATTCCTACTAATGGTAGTCGTTGGTTAGTACAGTTACCGACACCAACCACCATACCCATTACTTCATCAGCAGATATTTCACTCCAGCCAGAACCCCAGCCTTTAGAAACAACACCTAATTCCAACTTTCCCTCCAGAAATATCTATTCTGTTGTCAAACCCGACCCAGTAACATCAAATACCAGACCCCTGGGTAACACTCTCGCGGCTGTAACTCAACTAGAAAGTTTGCGAGTCACCGGCGATGGTTTTTTTGTTCGGACTAACGGTGGTAATCCCCAGATTCAGGTAAATCGCAGTTCTGACAAACGCGCAGTTCATATCGATATTGCTGGTGCGTCTTTGTCTTCTGCTTTATCATCACAAGATTTATCGGTGAATCGTTATGGTGTGAGTCGGATTCAATTTTCTCAGTTACAAACCAGACAACCAACAGCCCGCATAACTTTGTATGTGGAACCCAATAGTCCCGACTGGCGAGCCAGTAATAGTAGCGTTGGCGGGTTTGTAATTATACCAAATCGGCTAGGGAAGTTACCAGGAAATAGCGATAGCAATGTCATTTCCCAAGTTAATGATTCACCCGCCATCATTCAAGCGGTGGAGTTAGCTGAGAATGGCACACAACTGTTAATTCGCTCTAACAGACCTGTATCTGCTAGGGGTGGCTGGGATCGATCCTCTGGTTTATTTCGGATTGCGATCGCCAATTCTCAATTAGCCCCCAGAGTTATCGGCCCTGCTTTAAATGCCAATAGTCCCATTTTGCGGGTACGTTTGCAACCCCAAGATGATTCTGTCAATATTTTGATTCAACCAGCTACGGGAGTCCAAATTGGGGAAGTCAACCAAGTTAGTAATCAGTTGTTGGCTGTACAGTTACAACGCACTCGCCCAGCTACACCACCAATAGGTTTTCCGCCTCTACCTCCAATTGACAATATCTCAGTAACACCGCCAAACCCAGTCCCCAAAGGTAAACTTATAGTAGTGATTGACCCTGGACATGGTGGTAAAGATTCTGGCGCTCCTGGTTTGGGCGGATTATTAGAAAAAGATGTGATTTTACCCATTGGTAAACGAGTCGCTGCAATTCTAGAGCGCAATGGTGTACAAGCAGTCCTCACCAGAGATGCTGACTTTTTTGTTGAACTTCAAGGAAGAGTAGATATTGCTGAACGCGCCAATGCAACTTTATTTGTGAGTATCCATGCTAATTCTGTAGATAATCGCCCTGATGTGAATGGCTTAGAAGTATATTACTACGATAGTGGTTATGCTTTAGCTGAAGTAGTTCGTAAAACTATTCTGGAAGATATTGGCACAATTAAAGACCGAGGCACACGCAAAGCGCGATTTTATGTCTTGCGAAAAAGTTCTATGCCCTCGATTTTAGTAGAAACAGGTTATATGACTGGTCGAGAAGATAATCCCCGCTTAGGTTCTCCAGAATATCAAAATCGGATGGCTGATGCGATCGCGCGTGGTATTCTCAAGTACTTACGCCAAAGGTAAGAATACAACCAATCTCAAAATATAGTACAAGTTTTTAATTAATGAGGTGATATTTGCAGAAGTTCAGCAGTCAGAATTAATCAGTAGAGGTCTTAAACCCGCTATTTGTAGAAAAATCTTTCACTTATTCTGACTTCTGACTCCTGAGTTCTATTTGCCAAACTAGTCAGTTCACAAATTGTCTGCTAAATTCTGTATTTTAATTGCTAAAACCTAAATCAATATCTGCCTGTGTATTCATCTTCCATTTTTGAAGGTAATCTTTACGATTTTTCTGATAAAGAACCTCAACGCGCCCCTATCGGGGTTTTTGACAGTGGTGTGGGTGGGTTAACGGTACTGCGACAAATTTACCGCCAACTACCAAACGAATCGATTATTTACTTTGGTGATACAGCGAGGCTACCTTACGGGATTCGTTCTCAAGCCGAAATTCTTCAGTTTGTGCGCGAAATTCTCTCTTGGATGGAGCAGCAAAAAGTCAAAATGGTAGTGATGGCTTGTAACACCAGTTCCGCCCTCGCTTTAGACATTGTTCGTCAAGAATTTAATCTACCAATTTTGGGCGTAATTCTCCCTGGCGCGAAGGCGGCGGTACAACAAGGTAAGCGCATTGGTGTAATTGCTACCCCAGCTACAGCTAAAAGTAATGCTTATAAGCAAGCAATTCTCGAAATTGACCCCGAAGTACAAGTTTGGCAAGTTGGCTGTCCAGAGTTTGTCCCACTGATTGAGCAGAATCGCATCAATGACCCTTACACTACTGAGGTAGCCCGTTCTTATTTAGAGCCTTTACTTCAGCAAGAAATTGATACTTTAGTCTACGGCTGTACTCATTATCCCCATTTAGCGCCAGTACTGCGATCGCTACTTCCCAGCTATGTCAAATTAGTTGACCCGGCTGTTCACGTTGTCGGTGCTTGTTCTCAAGATTTAGAGTTGCTGGGCTTAACTAATACTCACCCGCCATTACCAACGCGCTTTGTTGTTAGCGGTTCTCCCCAACAATTTGCTCAGTCCGCAGTCCAATGGCTAGGTCATACCCCATTGGTCGAAGTTGTAGATTTAAATAACACAGTTGTTTCCCAACTCTCATAAACCAAAATGAAGTATGAAACTTCAGAAATTTCATACTTCATATATAGGACTCATATTTGATTCCAGATAAAACTTCTTTCCTACTCCCCACTCTCTACTCCCTACTCCCTGTATACACAAGTAGATTTGGGAATCAAACCCTATTCCTATAATTCATGTGACTATTGACTCGTGACTGTTTACCACCTCAGTTACTTGTGAGGTTACAGATATCTCCTGCTGATGTTTCTCATGATTCTTGGATTTTGAGAAAGAATTCTGAGCAACAGATTTTTGACTACTGCGCTTTGCTAGTGCTAATAATAGATAAACAGTGAATAAATACCCAGCAGCTAAAATAAAAATCATCATAGGCATATTAGCGTAAATCATTGTTCTACCAACTTTTTTCCCCGAAAAATATCAATTTTCATCCCATACGTAGAACTTCAACCATGCAAGATCATTCTTGATGGTCGCAGTTTGCTATGCTAAATCTGCCGTAGAGTTATGAAGCTCTTCGGTCAATCAAGTTAACTATTTAATTGAAGTTATTTGCAGACAATAAATCCCACAACGGTAAATTTGCCAAATGGCATAATTAACCGCGCTCCTCAGCAGTTTACTTAGTCTGCATTATTGCTTTTCACACCTCTGTGGTAGGATATACCACGACTCCCAGCGCAAGCTGCAAGCCGAAAACGAAATCCTGTAAGGACATCGCTTCACTCCATCCCAAGAAGTTTATCTGCCACTACAGAATCACAAGAAATAAGTCTCTTGGTTTTATGCTGTTGGCAATTAGCTATTCTGGATTCAAAACAACGAGCAGGTAACGCCACCAAAAAGTGCTTTACCTCCACGCTGTCAATACCTGAAAAATTTAAAATCCCTACATTTTAGCGTAACACAATGAACCTGACTTTTAAGCCAAACTTGAGGCTAAATTTTGAATTTTTTAGCAGGTTAAATTCACGGATGCCACAAGTTTTTCTTTGATTAAAAATATTATTTTTGTCTTATTGGAGCATAAATCATCAAAACCTAACACCCTGTTAATGTAGTTATTATTACCCAGGTTTAGGGATGTTAAATATAAATTTATAGTAAAAATCAAAGATATTCCTCAAGAATAATGCTTACTGAATTAGCCGACTCAATTATTTAATTTTCTTATACTTGTATATATACTTAGCATACTGAAAAAGACATAAAATTCTGAGTCTAGAAAACATAAACCACTCATCGGGAATCGTCGCTAGAACCATTGATAAAAATTATGATTCTCACAAACTGACTTGTTATATTTCTTTACATCATCTACTCGTAGCAGCAGATAATTTTACGCTCAATACTTATTAAGTATAAGTTTGTATATTTAAACATGCTGTTAAGCAACCATGCTGTGATGCAGTTCTCAGATTTCTTTGGGAACTACAAAAATTTTTTTCATCAAGTTTAAGACCGCTAAAACAGCCTGTTTGCCTTGACAGTAGGGCAATAGCTGTGATTGTCATTTAACGAGAAAGCAAGTATTCTCTCAGCAAAACTTTGCGCTGGCACATGGTTATCTTAAAATGAGTATAGGATATGTAAACTTTCGTAACCTAAGCCAGAGTCCGGCCATCCATGACCCCAGCTACCTCCCTGTTTACCCCTGTGGAAGCAGATTTGCAAATACTAGCCGATAACCTGAAGCAGCTAGTTGGCAATCGCCATCCCATTCTTTTTGCCGCAGCCGAACATTTATTCGGAGCTGGGGGAAAGCGCATCCGACCAGCGATCGTCCTGCTGATATCGCGGGCGACAATGTTAGAAGAAGAAATCACCCAGCGTCACCGCCGTCTAGCCGAAATCACAGAAATGATTCACACGGCCAGCTTAGTGCATGACGATGTGGTAGATGAGTCACAGATGCGCCGTGGCGTAGCGACTGTTCACAGCTTGTTTGGCAATCGCATTGCTGTCCTCGCAGGAGACTTTCTCTTTGCTCAATCATCTTGGTACTTAGCAAATTTAGACAATTTAGAGGTAGTCAAACTCCTCTCCGAAGTCATTATGGATTTGGCGACTGGAGAAATCCAGCAAGGGATGAACCGCTTTGATAGCGGCTTGGCAATAGAAACTTACCTGCAAAAGAGCTATTACAAAACTGCTTCATTAATTGCTAACAGTGCCAAAGCCGCAGGATTACTGAGTGATGTTAGCCCAGAAATTGCCCAGCACCTGTATAACTATGGGCGGAATTTGGGTTTAGCGTTTCAGATAGTGGATGACATCTTAGATTTCACCAGTACTACAGACACTCTAGGTAAACCAGCAGGTTCTGATTTAAAAAGTGGTAACTTGACCGCACCTGTTTTATTCGCCCTAGAGGAAAAACCATATTTAGAAGTGCTGATTGAACGCCAGTTTGCCCAATCACAAGATTTAGAGCAGGCCTTGGCATTGATTCACGATAGTCAAGGCATACAGCAAGCGCGGGAATTAGCTGCCCATCACGCCAAATTGGCTGCTGAAGACATTGCGATTCTGCCCCCATCAGAATCACGCCAAGCCTTAATTGACATCACTGAATATGTGTTGAGTCGGCTTTATTAAAAATTTTTAATCATAAAGTTTTGATGTTGGAGTTGGGATTCAAAAAATTGGAGATGTATCCAAGGATTCCCAACTCCAATTTTTTTTAAGCAATATCTGGTGGTATTTTTCTGGAAGTTTTTTTGGGTTTGAGGCTTTGTTTTAGTTGTTTTTGAATGGTTTTTTCCAACTGGGAACGCTGCACTTCAAAAGTATGGGCTAATGTTCCAGGTGTTTCTAAAAAAACTATGCTATCTACGGGTGCTAGGGCAATTAATTGGAACAAAATATGGGTGACAGCAATGGGTGTGGCCACCACTTGAGGGTCTCGCCCAGCAGATGAAATTAGGGAAACATCCTGTATGGTAGAAAAAGCGTAAATCACCTGCTTCTCCAAACTTGGATCTGTACGGTGGCTCAATGTAGTTAAGACCCAGCTTCCCTCCTTTTGGAGAATATAGTACTGGGAGTGGCGTAATTGTTGAGCGATCGCACGAAAAGCAGGAGCAATTGCTGTAACAAGATGAGGTGAAATACCATCGCGGGGTGCATTGTCGATCAGCAATTGAATTTGTGTTTCTAAATCCATAATGACTTGTCAACGGCTTTTGGGTAATGGCAATCACAGCAGGTTAAAGTGTGAAAAATTCCCGCCAAGTTGGGAATAATAAAATCAGCTATATCCTGAATGCAGGATAGACCTGCGTTTAGCTTCAAGGCAAAACGCAAAAAGCCAATACCTACAGTCGTACAGGTTGTTTCTATATATGTTAGGGTCTTTTAAACACCGAGACTATGAATTCAGCCGCAACCGCAACTATTCCAACCGCAACTTTTCTGGGAGAACATACTATCGGCGTGGAGGTGATCTTTCAACTCCTGTACAAGGAGTTTCGGCAATCAACCAAAGCCTCAGAACAGAATTGCCATGATGTGGCAACACGTATTACTACCGAAGTATACAGAATTTGCAGCGAAAGTAAACGCATCCAAGCTTCCGGTGCAGTAGAAAGCTCCGCAATGACCCTAGCCAGACATCGGCTGCAACAATGTCTGAGATACTATCAGTTGGGTTCCAATAGAGGCAGAGTTGAATTACACAGTACTCTGAGCGCCATTATTTATCGTTACATTAATCCTCCCCAGAAGCAATTAAGCTATCAAGGGCGGCTGACTATCATAGAAGATTTTCTACAAAGTTTTTATCTAGAAGCATTAAACGCTTTCCGACGAGAGAATCAGTTGGGTACTACTTATCGTCCCCAAACTCTTTTGGAATTGGCAGAATACATGGCCTTTACCGAACGCTATGGTAAACGGCGCATTCCCTTACCTGGTCGTCAGCAACAATTAATTATTTTGCGGGCGCAGACTTTCTCTCAACAACAACCTCCCGAAACCAGCGTTGATATTGAACAAGCGGCGGAAGGTAGTTCTGGTGATGGTGATGGTTCTTGGGAAGAACCCGCAGTCCAGCAATTACGTTCTACAATGGCCACACAAGCAGAACCAGAACCTGAAGAAGATACTTTGCGTTCGGTTGTGATTACCGAGTTAATGAGTTATTTGGAGCAGAAACAACAATCTGATTGTGCTGATTATTTCTCTCTCCGACTTAAAGATTTATCCACACAAGAAATTGAGGCAATTTTAAATCTCACTCCGCGTCAGAGAGATTACTTACAACAACGCTTCAAGTATCATTTAATTAGGTTCGCTTTATTACACCGTTGGGAACTAGTACACGAATGGTTAGAAGCTTCTTTACACACAAATTTGGGGTTGACTCCCCAGCAATGGGAAGCCTACACCTCGCAGCTAGACGAGAAACAACGGTCTTTACTCGACTTAAAACAGCAAGGACAACCCGACGATAAAATTGCAAAAACTCTAGGGTTATCAATGGCACAACTGCAAAAACGCTGGTTTAAGGTTCTGGAACAAGCTTGGGAAATTCGTAACTCATTAGTGTCCGGATCAGGTGCATCTACTCATGAATAGTGACTCAGAATCCTTAAAAAACCAATTACTCACTTGGCTGTTAGCAGATGATGTTAACACCAGTGAGTCTAACCTGGTCGAGTTTAAGGAAATAGACGGGGTAGACAACTCTCTCCAACAAGCAGCCACTTTCGCCAGTGGCGATCTAGAGTTGGGAGGGATACCCCAAACCTTTAAACTGGGAGATATTCCTACTGTGCAAGACCGTTTCCAAGCCGTACTCAAGCGTCGTTTACAAACCGAAATCGAAAACCAACCTCCTTTGTTTCCTTGGGAAACACAATTAATGGAATATCCTGAGCGTTTGGAAGAGCGATCGCTCAGTTTAGTTCCTGCCTGGGGTTGGAAAGCACAACAATCTAAGCTGAATCTGCCAATTAATTTGCCAGAAACAGTTTTCCGCGAATTACTAGAAAAGTGCCAAACACTGTTAACTGCTTCACTGCCTTTGGGAGCTAAATTAGTTCAGGCAGTGGAAGACTTCTTCCCACAAGAATCTTCTTATGCACTGAATGATATTGCTGGTTTGGTACTCAGAAGTACTTATCGGTCTGCGGATGTTCTCGATCAAAAACTCAACATCGAGAGCGATTACCCAGATTTACAACCGCGTCAACAAATGGCATTGTCTTTAATGGCTGCCAAACAACTGCTAGAAAATTTAAGTCTGCCAGTGACACCAAACAGTCCAGTGGTAGAAAGACAATGGTTGACAAGTGAAGGTTTGTTGACTTTGCGGGTTGAATATCAATCTCGTGGCAAACACACTCAATTACGAGTTGAGGCTGATTTACCCACCAAAGGAATTGTGACATTGCGAGCTGATGGTACTTTGGCAATGGCTCAGTCTTCTAGTGCGGGCTGCTTGAATGTTGAGTTATCCTGTCAGGAATTTAACCCAACCTATACTTTAGAAGTTGAGTTTCCTGAAATAGACCAACAGCCTTTGTTATTTGTGATTAATCCTACAATCTAGTCCAGATCAAAGACATCTGAGAGATTAAGAAAATTATTGTGGTTTTGGAGCTTATCTTTTTTAATAAGCGATCATTAGGGCTTCTACGTTTTTTTAAACGATCATTAGGGCTAAAACTATGAGACTCCCAAAGAATGCTGAGGGGAGTTACTGCTATCTGAACCAGAATTTCGGCAGGTTATAGCAGAAGGCAGTGGTTCGGCTCCTTTCGACTGCGCTCAAGGCAAGTCGCTCACCAACCAGAGCTAAAAGCTTTGCTATGCCTGGTATTCGTGCTTTTTAAATTGCCTCACTTATACTTCGACTGCTATATAAGTTACAACTAGGTAGATAGTTTAACTTAGCCAATTTGAGATTTGCAATTTTAAATTGGTGATTGAACCGTCCAAAATCCAAAATTGTTTGACTGCATCTACACCTGACCTTGTAAATGTTTAACTTATCCAGGATTGATTGGTCTTCGCGTCTACCTATAGTTAATAGTTGGCGACAAAATATCCAGACTGCACCTGTAATGGTAGTGGAAGATTCGGTTCCTCTGCGGGTGCTAGTTTTTGGGTTAATTGTGATGGGAATTGTGGCGGTTGATATTGCCGCAGATACCAAATTTAGTTTTTGGGCTGTCCCTTTAAGTGTTGTCGGGGGAATTTGGAGTTACCGCTATCGCCGCAGCCAAAATATTCCCGTGAAGTTCTGCATCGCCATTGGGATGTTAGTGTCTTTGGGTGCGTTCTTTGGGCAAGTACTGGGAGAATTAAATGATACGCGGCTGGCTTTAGCAGAGTTATTAATTCAACTGCAAATACTCCATAGTTTTGATATGCCCAGACGCAAGGATTTGGGCTATTCAATTGTGATTGGTTTGATTTTGTTGGGTGTCGCGGCAACACTGAGTCAAACTTTGGCTTTTGCACCTGTATTATTGTTGTTTTTAGCGATCGCCTTACCAACTTTAGTCTTAAATTATCGTTCCCAAATCGGGTTAGATGAGTCAAAAGTTAAAAGGGAAAAGGCAAAAGAATCACAATTAAAATCATATTTACTTTTTTACTTTTTACTTTTTACTTTAATTGTGGGGCTAGGTTTAGGAATTTTTGCAGTTCTACCCCGGTTCCCTGGTTATCAATTACGGACATTTCCCGTTAGTTCGCCGATTGAAGTTAAGGGCAGTTTTACCGGACGCAGTATTATTAATCCTGGTTATGTGCGTCAAGGCAATTCTGAAAATCAAGGTAATGGTACAGAAAACAGTCAAAATGGTCAACCAGGAAAATTAAACGAGAGCTTTTATTATGGCTTTAATAGCCAAATGAATCAAAACCTGCGGGGAAGCATGACATCCAAGGTGGTGATGCGGGTGCGATCGCAGGTGGAAGGTTTTTGGCGGGTATTAGCATTTGATCGCTACACAGGTAAGGGTTGGGAAATTTCCCGCAATGATAATGTTACTACCCTCAAGCGATCGCCTTGGTCTTATCAAATTTATCTGTCTCCACCTCCCACCACCGCTAAAACCAGAGAAGTTGTACAAACCTATACAGTGGTAGCAGATTTGCCGAATTTGATTCCGGCAATGTCTTACCCCAAAGAAATTTACTTCCCCACCCCGATTATTGCAGTTGATCAGGAAAATGGACTGCGATCGCCAGTTGCTTTAGCGGAAGACTTGACTTACACAGTGATTTCCGAAGTACCTTACCGCGATCGAACTTTGTTAGGTAAAGCTACTACTAACTATCCAAAAAACATTACAAAATACTATTTGCAAATTCCACCAGAAATTTCACCCAAAGTCCGCCAATTAACTGAAGAAATTCTGGCGAATTACCATCGCAATAATGTATCTAAGGTGTCAAAAACTTTAGATGCAACTTATGAAAAGGTACTTTATCTAGCCCAATACCTCAAGCAAAATTATTCGATTCCCCAAAATCCCTTGGAGTTTCCTTATTTGGGAGACAAAGAAGATTTAGTAGAAGCTTTCTTATTTAAATATAAAGGCGGCTATCCAGACCATTTCTCAACTGTGTTAACAGTCATGCTGCGTTCGATTGGGATTCCCGCGCGGTTAGTGGCGGGGTTTGGTGCCGGCGAATTTAATCCGTTTACAGGAATGTATGTTGTGCGTAACACCGATGCTTACGCAATGACAGAAGTTTACTTTCCTAAATATGGTTGGTTTACCTTTGACCCCATTCCCAATCATCCCTTAATTCCCCCTTCTGTTGAAGACTCCCAAACCTTTAGCGTTTTGCGGCAATTCTGGAATTGGGTGGCTGGGTGGCTACCTTCCCCTGTGACGGGCTTCTTGAACACGTTCTTTGGGAAACTCTTGGGTTGGATATTTAAAGCGATCGCTTGGTTTTTTGCTTTATTCGCTCAAGGTTGGCTGGGTGTGTTAACTGGCTTAACTTTGGGAACTACAATTGCTTTCTTTGGCTGGCTGGGTTGGGTACAGTGGCGGAAGTGGTTAAAGAGTCGGTGGTTGAGTAAATTACCACCAATGGAAAGGCTTTATCAACAAATGCTGCAATGGACAGCCAGCAAAGGTCTAGGTAAGCATCCGTCACAAACACCCCTAGAATATGCCCAAGTGTCATATCAACATCATCCACCAGCCACAGCCCAAGTCATCGATGAAATTAGTCAGGCTTATGTGACTTGGCGCTATGGTGGGCAGACTCCCAACTTGCAACAATTACGCCAAAAATGGCAAGAAATCAAAAAAGGACACAAGAGGTAGGGGCGCAGGGTGCAGAGGGGAGAATCTTCTCCAATTCCTCCTTGTCCCCCTTGTCCCCCACACTCCCCACACCCCCCACACTTCCCACACCTCCCACACCCCCCACACCTCCCACACCCCCCACACCCCCCACACCTCCCACACTCCCCACACTCCCCACACCCCCCTCAACGGCCATAGATTACTTCCTCACAATTACGCATGTGCCTACGGGAGGATTTTCAGTATATTTCGCAAATAAACAGCTAAAAAAAGCATAGTTTGTCTAAAAACTAAAGAAAGCTAGATGTGATGCGTTGTAACTCCAGTTTTTTAGGGATAACATGGAAATAAAATCCTTACTGGATTCTCGTACCACATTTAGTCTCAGTTATTTTATGGACATTCAATTAATAAATATCGGTTTCGGCAACATTGTCTCAGCTAACAAAGTAGTTGCGATCGTCAGTCCAGAATCTGCGCCAATTAAGCGGATTATCACCGATGCGCGGGAAAAAAACCAGCTGATTGATGCAACTTATGGTCGTCGGACAAGGGCTGTAATTATCACCGATTCTAATCATGTCATCCTTTCCGCAATTCAACCCGAAACGGTAGCAAACCGATTCGTGATTTCCCGCGATCACCATACGGTAGATAATTAACCAAGGATAGTTGACAAACGACTATTCTGTTTGCACCATATCGGCAGTACTATGTGAATTAGACTGGTTTTCTGTCACCAGTGCTACAAATTCGTGAGTCGAGGTCAGCCTGACAACGAACTCCAATGCAAAAATCATGATTGTTGATTAATTCACAGGTTGAACGGATGATGCAAGTTTTACCCATCCAGACTAGTGCTACTACCACAGAATGCCCACCTACAGGCAAGTTAATTGTTTTAACTGGCCCTAGTGGAGTTGGCAAAGGCACCTTAATGCGATCGCTGTTGCAGCGTCATCCGCAACTGTATTATTCTGTATCCGTGACAACTCGTTCTCCTCGCCCCGGAGAAATTGATGGCAAAAATTATTACTTTATTAACCGTAGTAAATTTGAACAACTGGTTGCTCAAGGTGAATTTTTAGAGTGGGCGGAATTTGCGGGGAATTATTACGGTACTCCGCGAGAAACTGTAGTCAATCAAATTCAGTCTGGTAAGTTAGTAGTGCTGGAAATTGAGTTAGAAGGAGCAAGACAAATTCGCGCTTCCTTTCCTAATGCTCTCAGCATTTTTATTTTGCCGCCTTCTTTTGATGAATTAGAAAAACGGATACGTGGCCGTGGACAAGACTCTGAAGAAGCGATTTCCCGTCGCCTAGTCCGCGCCAAGGCGGAAATCGCGGCTGCTGATGAATTTGATATTCAAATTGTCAATGACGATTTTGAAACAGCACTTGCAGCGATCGAAGCCGCGATATTTGAATAATCACACACCAAGCATTTTTAGCACCAAATAATTAAGGACACATATTTCTATGTGTCCTTAAAATTTTTTGATGAATATCCATTTTTTGATAATGTAACTTCTAAAAAAACTAGCCTCTAGTATATATCGGCGGAAATAAACAGACATCTGGAATTGCTAAAAGGCTTGTGGTATCAATATTTTTTCTTTTGACTTTTGACTTTTGACTTTTTGTACTAGCCCCTAGCCCCGCATAGCTTGGCAAATGGTAATCAGTAATTAGAATTACTAATCACTAATTACCAATTACCAAAAACCAATTAGCCGATTAAGCCTTGAATGAGTGCAATATTGCTAGTTAGGAAGTAAGCAACTACTGCACCACCAATGCCACCAATTAAGAAAGCACTAGCAAAGTTGTTCCAGCCTTCTTTAGATAGGAAAGCATCTGGGGCTGAAGCGCCAGTTACACTGTTCAGGGCTTTGGGAGGATTGCTATTGGCATATAAAGATAAACCACCTGTCAGAAAAATTACTAGGGCGATCGCACCTAATAAGCCTGCTAGGTTAGCGTTTTCTGCACTACGCAGTGGGCCATATTTAGCGAAGGGGCCAAATATCCAGTAGCCATGTGCCATACCAACTTCTAGCCCACGTCTGAAAGGAGTTAAACCTAGACGATAAGCTGGCAGGTTATTGATGAACCACTTGATTGCGGGAGAAGAATTAACAGGGGTTTCGAGATTACCCAACTGAGGATCACCACCTGCGGGAAACACGACTTCTCTGTTTCTCACATCGCTGGGTGAATTTTTAGATGCGTCTACTGCTTGCGCCATAATTCGATGTTCGCCTCTCAATTACATAAGCAACAGTTTAAAATTCCAATGCTTTGGTTATGGCAGTGGGTGGAACAGTAGGTCTGGGAAAAAGCGGTTAAACTCAATCAAAATGCCTGCTGTAATTGTCAGCCAGAGGGTGGCTGCCACTGGTGCTGTGGAAATAAATTTAATCAAATAGGATGATTGATCGCCTTTTTCAGCCATGTATTTAATCTCCAAAACAATGAATCAGTTAAGCAAAACCTAACGAGGAGAAACGGGGATCTCAGAATCTTTAGCAGCTAATTCGCCAGAAAGGAATTCTTTCAAAGCGGCTGCTGGCCAAGCAAAACCTGTGGCAATTAGGGGTAGTGCCAAAGCCAAATCGATTTGGATTTCTTTTTGTTCGGTGTCAGATTCTTTTCTAATTGCGATTAGGTAAGCACGACCTACCCAACCAATCCAGCCAGCAATGTAAAGAAAGAGAATGCTGGGAATCAAAAAGTCACCAGCGCGGTCTAGACGACCATCAACAATCAGGTGAGGATAGCCTTCAGGGCCACAGAGTGCTTGAGAGTAACGCTCAAATCTCTTTTGACCTGATTGGGGATCGGCAGTTGTATTTCGGGCATTTTTAGCTAGTGCTTGAAATGCGGGGTTGTCTTGGCAGGGTGTAAGATTAGCCCCTAGAGCTTTCGCTGGGGGAGCAAAATTGAACCAAAGACAAATCGCTAAAATCAAAGCAAACAATCGTCGCATGGAGTTGTTTCCTTTTATTACAAAAGAAAAAGTTTTTTGTACAAAACGAAGCGGCTTGTACATTCTTTATTTGGCTAACTAGCAAGTCATCATACTCTTGCCTGGGAACCGAGTAAAGTTTAAGTAAATAAAAGTTAAAGCTTCTCAAACAAATCGTTATTTTGTAGAACCCTCAGATGGCAACCGTTTTAGCAATCGAAACCAGTTGTGATGAAACTGCCGTCGCAATTGTTAACAATCGTCAAGTTCGCAGTAGTATTATTGCCTCCCAAATTCCAGTTCATCAGCAATATGGTGGAGTTGTCCCAGAGGTGGCATCACGCCAGCATTTAGAGACGATCAACCAAGCGATCGCCCAAGCTCTGGAACAGGCACAATTAGACTGGTCAAAAATCGATGGCATCGCTGCCACTTGCGCCCCTGGTTTGGTGGGAGCGTTATTGGTGGGGTTAACTGCTGCCAAAACTTTAGCGATCGTACACAATAAACCATTTTTGGGAGTCCATCACCTCGAAGGCCACATTTTTGCGACTTACTTGAGTGAGCCAACTTTAGATCCCCCTTTTCTTAGCTTACTGGTTTCAGGCGGACATACAAGCTTGATTTATGTTAAAGACTGTGGTAGCTACGAAACCCTGGGTGAAACCCGTGATGATGCGGCAGGGGAAGCCTTTGATAAGGTAGCACGCTTGTTAAATCTAGGTTATCCAGGTGGCCCTGTAATTGACAAGTTAGCACAGCAGGGCGATTCCCAAGCTTTTGCCTTACCAGAGGGCAAAGTTTCCTTACCGGGTGGCGGTTTTCATCGCTATGATGGCAGTTTTAGTGGCTTAAAGACAGCCGTACTCAGGTTAGTGCAGCAATTTGACAAAAATGGCGAGCAAGTGCCTGTGGCAGACTTAGCAGCCAGTTTTCAGGCAACTGTAGCCAAGGCACTCACCAAAAGAGCGATCGCTTGCGCCCTGGACTATGGACTCAATACCATTGCTGTAGGTGGTGGAGTAGCAGCAAATAGCGGCTTGAGACAGCACTTGCAAGCCGCCGCCAGTCAACATAACCTGCGTGTTTTATTCCCACCCCTGAAATTTTGTACCGATAACGCCGCCATGATTGCCTGCGCCGCATCTGACCATTTATCTCGCGGTCATATCTCACCCTTGACTTTGGGTGTAGAGTCGCGGTTATCGCTGGGTCAGGTGATGAAGTTGTATGAAGTGTAATGGTTATTTGTCCTTTGTCCTTGGTCATTTGTTCTTTATCCAAAACTCTTGACCATTGACTACTGATTACTGACAATTGCCCGAATATGGCTGGCAACAGCATCTGGTTGTTCTAACATAGCTAAATGTCCACAATTAGAAATTTCAATCACATTGTCACCACAGTATTGAAAAAGCCGATGAAAGCTGGCTAAATGGCGAACATATTTCGGTTCCATGACCTTATCATCGGCACCAGCCAAAAAATATACAGGCTGTTTTAATTGTGATACCAACTGCGGTAGGCGATTGACTTCTTCTTCGGTTGTGGAATCTAATAACGCTCCCAACGCCGCTTCTGGGTCAGCAACCACAAAATCTATCACCCTTTGACGCGCCCAGTAACGGTCTAGAGGGCGGGCTACACTGTCTCTAGTAAATAGCAAATCAATCAAAGGGATTTGAGATAGCCAGCGCGGACGAACTTGTAAAAATCTCTGACCTGCTGAACGAAATTTTTCAAAAGCTTCCTTGAGATAAATCCCACCACCAGCGTTGATACAGATTACACCTTGAACCACATCAGGTAGTAAAGCAGCTGCCCAAAGTGCGATCGTCCCGCCCAACGAATGCCCAATCAACCAAGCACTGGTAATATTTAGCTCTTGTAATAAAGCGGCTAAATCTTGGGCGTAAGCAGTTGGTGTATACAGAGAATCAAATTGGGAATTAGAACTATCCAGCAATTGGGATGTCAAACCAACAGTACTTTGTAAACGATTTACATCAATTTCAGCGTGAGATTGGGACTCACCAAAACCGCGTAAATCATAAGATAAACACTGTAAATCTACGGACAGACGGGAAATCACAGGTTGCCAGTACCCACGACTATTTAGCCAACCGTGGATAAATACTAAAGCATGGGGGCAAGCAGTGGGAGCCGTTAACTCGTATGCGTGTGGAACGCCTAAGATTTCTATGGTTGCCATATTTATATCGTACCCCCAAGCATGGGTACGACTAAATACAGAACAGAAAATGTAGGGAGGGATGAGGGGTTAGGGGCTAGAGACTGGAGGCTAGTACAGGTCGGTGTAAATAAACAGACTATCTGGAATTGCTAAAATGCTTGTGCTATCGTTATTTTTCTTTTTGCCTTTTGCCTTTTGCCTTTTTGTACTAGCGAATTATTTCCCCAACAAACGCTGTCGGACTCCTTCGGCAATTTTATGTCCGAGATATTCAGGAATTAAGCTTTCGTTTGGCCCCAACAAATAGAGAATCAGCCGCGTGCGTCCTCGCCAAACCAACAAATTCGCGTTAACTACTAGCAAATCTTCTTGCCAGATAGCGTACATCACTTTGTAAAACAATCCTGGTTGGTTATCTGCTTCAATCACCAAAGCCGGCAGATGAAATACAGGATCGACATAAAACTCAGTCTGTACTTGTTCTAAGCCAGCATCTAAATTAAATTCTACTGCCAGCATTTCTTCGACTTCAAAGCGCCCTCCTAAAGCCTCTCGAATTGCCCGACAGACATTTTCTGCGGTTTTCTCTGTCAAAGCTTTGCTACCGCGAGAGACTAAAAGTTTGATGAAAACTAACATTGGTGGTCGAATTTGACCGTACAGACTCAGACCGTGAATGGTCAAGCCATAAGCTGCCAGCACACCAAAAATATCACTGAGGAGAAAGGATTGGTTACGGTAGGCAAAATGCAGCGCACTTTTACTACCTTCCGGCTTCAACTCGATAACGGCACGTCTGGTTTTATATAGACGGTAAGCTAATCGAAGATTTTGCAGTTGAATCTCACTGCTGACAAATTGCTCATAAAACTGGGGGAACGCTCGGTTAAAGCGTTTTAGGAGTTCCAGTGTCGAAGATTTTAAACCAGAAGCCATTGTTGGGGGTAAGACTCGCTTGCTGTTTTCACCTGGGGGCTGTGGACTAGGGACTGGGTGCTAGTAATAAACATTATTCCCAACAACCAGTAGTTAATACCGATATTCACATAACAGAAGGCAGGAGGCAGGAGGACGACACTTTGCTCAAGTCGAGCCAGCGCGTTGCGGAGGTTCCCTCCGTTGTAGCGACTGGCGTGGGCAACCCGCCCACGCCAGTGTCTCCAGAAGGCAGAAGTCAGGAGGAAAAGTCTGATGATTCCTGGCATTCAAGCTTTCCAATTGTCCTAACACATCTGACACCGCCATATATACAATTGACTCTCAAAACTTTGCCTTTTGGGGAATTTTCCCTGGACTTTACAACAAAATGCTAAAGTTGAAAATGATTGGTACAAAACACGCGATTAAAAGCTGTTGCCATTAAATGATCCCAACAAAATCTGAAAAACTCAGGGTGTAGGGTAAAAGATGGCACTGACTTGATAAAACGTGTATCATCTCTTTAAAAGAGTGGTAGCCAATTCAGTTATACTACCCGAACCACGTTGGCATGGGTTTTTGGAAAACTTGGTTTAGTACTCCTGAATCTGTAACGGCAAATAGAGCAACTTCCTTTGAAGAACATACAGGGGAAATTGGTAACTCTAGTGCTAATAGTGATGCGGCGCGAAACGCGGAACGCATTGTTTTCAGCACAGAGAGAGATATTGACTTGTATGAATTAGAAGAACTGTGTGATGCAGTTGGTTGGTCGCGTCGTCCTTTGCGAAAAGTAAAAAAAGCCATAGAGCATAGTTTTCTCGTCGCCTCGATGTGGCAAGTACGAGGAAACCAACGTCGGCTTATTGGTTTTGCCCGCGCTACCTCAGATCATGCTTTTAATGCCACGATTTGGGATGTAGTAGTTCATCCAGACTTTCAAGGTAAAGGGCTGGGTAAAGCTTTGATGAAATACGTACTCAAAAAACTCAGAAGCGAAGAAATCAGTAATGTGACTCTCTTTGCTGATCCCCATGTAGTTGATTTCTATAGGGGTATGGGTTTTATGACTGACCCTGAAGGCATTAAGGGAATGTTTTGGTATCCTCACTAAAATATTGTGGCTAGAGGCTAGTACAATAAAGCAAAAGTAAAAAGGCAAAAGAAATAGTCATATCACAAGCCTTTTAGCAATTTCTTATTGTCTGCTTATTTCCGCAAACCTGTACTAAGGGCTAGAGTTTAGAGACTAGTATTTTTACTCAACACTTTCCACATAGCACTTTTTCAGAGTGTCTTAATACATAACCTTTGACTATAAATTCAGGTGAATGGTTGGCAAATAGATGTTAAGCCTGCTATGATGGTAAAGGTTGTGTGTTAAGTTAAATGTCTGGTAATGCGAAAGGCAAAGTCAGTCACGCCCAACTAAAAAATCCGGGATGTAGCGCAGCTTGGTAGCGCGCCTGCTTTGGGAGCAGGATGCCGCAGGTTCAAATCCTGTCATCCCGACTGAAGTTTAATACTTTAAATTTGGGAATATCCTATCTATGTATTTATCCAGAGATAGGATATTTCTTTATATTTTTAAGTTGTCATTAGAATTTACTATCGTTGAAGTAGAAAATTTTTGTGGCAGTCGAATTGTGTACTAAGTTTAACAATTAGATTGTATAGGAATACGGTTTGATTCCTGAATCTAGTTGTGTAGAGGGATCAGGGAATGGGGAGTAGGGAGTAGGAAAGAAGCCTGATCTGGGTGTACTGATTTTTTTCCCAAATCAAATATGAGTCTTATAGATACTACAGAAAACGATAATTTAGTTTTTTTGGTTTGGTCAAAAGTCGAGGAATTATATTTTGAATAGTAAAATCAGCCGAGAGTAAGTCTAGGTATTGATTTAAGCAATGATATGGGCAATAAATAAATGGAACGAATTATTTTGCGATCGCGTCACTAGTTTTTGAGAAAGACAATAAAATGGCATTAATCATCTCAACGGTCAGCAAAAGTTTTCATTTTTTGAGAGCAGTCTATAATAGGCATCTATAATTCTTGTGCAGGAATCAGGCAAAGCCAAATAAAAAAATCAGGTTGCAGCACAATTGACTGCGACAAAAATAGCGTAGGAGTTCTCAAGAATTTAGAAATCTCCCATTTTGCGAGTTGATTGTGACCATTTAACAGCCATTATGGCGTTTTTACATCTCCAATGGATTGCTATATAACTAAAACAAGTTAGTGCTGTGCAAATCCAACCAATTAGTCTGACTTTAATTAAAAACCATTGACGCGAGGAGTAGTCATGAAAGCATTAGTTCGCTGGGGCGCAACATTGGGTTTAATCGGGAGTACTCTGTTAGGCACAGTTTTTGTCGGTAATGTCCCAGTGCTGGCATTGTCAGAACAACAAATCAAAGAAAAACTAGACTCAGTACCAGTGTATCTGATTACCAATGATAAAGGATTACCTTTGAGTCGTCCTTTACCAGAAAATCAAGATGGTAAAAAACTGGGTGGTTCAGTCACAGGCGTTTATCTCAGCCGTCAAGAGGCGCAGGCTTTTATTAATCAACTGCGGACGACCAACGCTAACGACCCCAAAATGGCAGAAATTGTCAAGAATCTCCAGGTGACAGCTGTACCGTTGGGAATTATTTATCAGCAGTTGCAAGAAACCAAAAATCAACCTAATCGTTTGGTATTTGCTTTTAAACCAGTAGATCAGGATGTCAAAGGCGCATTAGAATTATTGAACCAAAGCGGTCAGAAAGTCGAACAGTTTCGGAGTGTGCCGATTTTTGCGGTTCGCTTTGCACCAGATCAAGGTTATGTACCCATTAAACTGACAAACGACAAAGAACAAGTCGTACCGTTGTTTGTGAGTAAGCAAGATGCTCAAGGTTTGTTAAACCAAGTCAAACCAAAATATCCCAAGGCGGATATTCAGGTTATAGACATAGATGGCGTAATCAAGACTTTACAAGATAAGAACGAAGATTGGCTCAAGCAAGTGGTATTAGTGCCTTCTCAAGAATCCAGAGAGTATATTCGGACTTTACCCAAAAATTCGGGAAACAGTGGGAATAATAATGCCCAGCCTGCAAAGCCAAAACGTTAAAGCATGGCAGATCAACAGCCACAGGTAGTTTCTGGGTTACAACTTTGGCAGTGGCGTAAGCAAGCAATTCAAGCTGCGATCGCTGCTGCTGTACCCCCATTAGAAGTTGATTGGCTGCTGCAAGAAATCGCTGGTTTAGACCGTTTGTCCCTGCGTTTAGAATCTTTCAAAGACTGGGCGGAAGTAACCATCGCCATGTCTTTGAGAGATTTAGAACAGCTTTGGCAGAAACGATTGCGCGATCGCTTACCAGTGCAGTACATCGCGGGTGTGACACCTTGGCGAAATTTTAAACTGGCGGTGTCGAGTGCGGTGTTAATTCCTCGACCAGAGACAGAGTGCATCATTGATTTAGCCATAGCGGCGATCGCCCAAAATCAGGCTGTCAAGTCATTGGATCAAGGGCATTGGGTAGACTTGGGGACTGGGAGTGGTGCGATCGCTATTGGGTTGGCGGATGGGTTGCCAAACGCTACGATTCATGCCGTTGATTACAGCAACGCCGCCTTAGAAATTGCCCAAACCAACGCCAAAAATCTGGGATTTGCCGACCGGATTCATTTTTATCAAGGTTCTTGGTGGGAACCATTAACCACTCTCAAAGGCCAAATCAGTGGAATGGTTTCTAATCCGCCCTATATCCCGACGGAAACGGTGGCTACCCTAGAACCAGAAGTCAAGCAGCATGAACCACATTTGGCATTAGATGGTGGTGCGGATGGTTTAGATGATATTCGTCATTTAATTGAAGTCTCCCCCAGTTATTTACGCCCTGGTGGCGTGTGGCTGATTGAAATGATGGCGGGACAAGCGGGTGCAGTGCGAGAACTTCTGCAAAATCAAGGTAGCTATAGCGATATTCAAATCCACTCTGATTTAGAAGGAGTTGAACGTTTTGCTTTAGCGTATATAGGGAACAGGGGATAGGTGACAGGTAACAGATAGGGGTGAAAGGTTTTGGATATATACATCCCTACACCTTGACAGGAGTTATGAGTGAAAATACAAAAATTACGTATTTTCATTCATAACTTCTGACATTGGTAAATATGCCTCAAGTTGCTCTAGAAGATTTGATTGCAGGCGCACAGGCTGGCTGTTTAGTGAGTTTTCCGACTGATACTGTACCAGCACTGGCGACTTTGCCAGAGAAAGCTGCCTTAATTTTTGCCGCCAAGCAGCGCAGTCAGGATAAACCTTTGATTTTGATGGGTGCTAAGGCTGAGGATTTATGGCCTTATGTCAAGGGTGGCGAACATGAATATGAAATTTGGCAACAAGTAGTAAATAAATATTGGCCGGGAGGGTTAACGTTAGTATTGCCAGCGAGCGATCGCTTGCCCAAAGAAATGAACCCGACTGACCCAACTACAGTTGGTATTCGAGTCCCAAATAGTGCGATCGCGCGTTCTATTTTGGCAAAAACAGGCCCTTTAGCAACAACCAGTGCCAACTTTTCTGGACAGCCACCTTTACAAACGATGGCAGAAATTACGAGGCAATTTCCTGATGCGTTAACCTTAGAGACGAAAGGACTTATTGAGGAAATTTCTGGGGTTGGTGTACCTTCCACTGTTGCTAAGTGGACAGGAGAAAACTGGCAAATTTTGCGTCAAGGAAGCATCACACTGGATTAATCAGAATAATAATTGCCATATTTATGAATTGGAGCAACTGGGCATATCTCGGAGTCGGACTCATCTTAGGAATCGGTTTTCGTTGGTTATTTGCTAAGTCAGCAAACACTAGTCCTAACATATCGCCAGTAATATCAGAATCACAAGAAACTGTGTCACAACTGCGGCAAGAAATCAAACAAACGCAGTTGGCTTATCAAATGGCGCAGGAAATGAGTCAATTTAAAGCGGGTTTTTTAGCACGTACTACCCATGAATTGCGATCGCCACTCAATAGTGTGATTAGCTTGCATCAATTAATTTTGTCAGACTTATGTGAAAATCCCGCAGAAGAACGAGAATTTATCGCCCAAGCTCACGAAAAGGCTCTGAAATTGCTGCATTTGATGGATGAAATTCTCAGCGTTTCTCGAACCGAATACGGTACAAATAAATTAGATATTCAGCCCCGATGTTTAGACACAGTTTTTCAAGAAGTTAAAGACTTAACTTATATGCTGGCGGCGAATCGGAATTTTTTGTTGCAGATGTCACCCATAGATCCAGAAGTTCATGTGTTGGCAGATCATCGCTGGTTGCGCCAAATTTTAGTTAATTTAGTAGACACTGCAATTACCCAAATGCAAGAGGGTAGTATTTGGGTTTCCGCCACAGTTTCAGATCATACTAATATGGCTCATATCTATTTAGATATTCCTGCCCATGCTTTACCTGAAAGTGAGCCGATAGATTTAATGAAACATAATAATGAGCCTTCTCAAACTAAAGATGAGAAGGTCAATCTTTCTCCAGGAATGAAATTATTACTCAATCAAACACTATTAGAAGTTATGGGAGCAAAACTAGAAATGCTTCCCCATTTAACAAGTCCAGAATCAACTGATTCACTAACTAGGGTACAAATTACCATTCCTGTAGCTTGAAAAAGTGCTGAGTGCTGAGTACTGAGTGCTGAGTAAAAAGCCTCTAGTACAGTTCGGTGGAAATAAAGATACCATTTCAAGTTAGTGAAAAGCTTGTGTTCTAAGCTTTTTGACTTTTGACTTTTGCCTTTTGCCTTGTTGTACTAGCCTCTAACCCCTATTCCTGAAACTGTAATTCTGCTGCGGAAAGGGAATTTAGCTGTTTGGATTGGTTATGTAGCACCATAGTTGTGCTGCTGTTGGGTATAAAACCCATTTTTGTATAGAATCCTTGTTGGTGAGTGGTCATTAAATATACTCGCTCTACCAATTTCATTCGGGGATGGTTCAAAACTGTTGTGATTAATTTGCTACCTAGCCCAGTGCCTTGGTAGTCTGGGTGAATGACTACATCCCAGATTGTGGCGCGATAGATACCATCAGAAGTTGCTCTAGCAAAGCCAACGAGTTTTGTATCATCCCATAAAGAAATTACTGGCTTGCTGTTGGTAACAGCGATATTTAAATCCTCAATACTACGTCCTTTTGCCCAAAAAGCTGCAAGATTAAATAATTCTTGGAGTTGGTAAAGGTCGATGTCAGAATGGCGATCGCTAAATTTAATCTGAGGATGGTTCATGTGTAGCAACTCAATTGCACCAATAAGTATGTTTGCTTTTATTTAGTCATATTGTGCAGAAAATTTCTCCATAGGCATAGTGAAATGCAACCATATACAAATTTATTTAACCATTCTCAGACTTACTCACAAATGAACTTCCACAGAGGATGACTAGGCCCTTGCTGGCGGATGCGACAAACTTGTTTTTCTAGGCGTTCTTTTTCTGGCTGTGGTAGTCCCATTAAAATATTACGGCTTTGCCAAACTAAAACAGAAACAGTCATAGCAATACAAAAACTTAAACCCAAGGTAGACAGGGGATGATAGATGAGTCCATATCGCACTGCTACCCAGGTAAAGTATTGTTGCCACAGGGCAATTTCTGAGCGTAAATTCCACAGACTCACAGGTGCAATCAACAGCCATAAAAATGTCACAAATAACCATCTGCCATACACTGTCAGCTGATGTAGTTTCTGAACTTGTTTAGCAAAAGATGGGTCATTAATTGATGGTTGTTCTGATTGATCCATAGCAGGAAAAGGTCACGCGGACGTTGATGCAAATAGTGTTAGCAATTTTTGATTTTAAATGCGAGATTTTGGGTAGTTTTTGAATTTGAGTCTTGGTTTGAGAAATGTGGGAGCCTTATAAACAACATTTCAGCAAGTTAATCGAAAATCCCTAATAATTGACTAACTATCTGCTGATGCGTCAAATGCTTCGCTGTTGGTGACTGGATTAGGTTTCTCGGTACGTTCCCGCCACAAAGCTAGGAGAGTACTAGCAATAAAAATACTGGAGTAAGCCCCGGCGGTGAAACCAATAATTAAGGCTAAGGCAAAGTTTTTTAGGGTTTCTCCCCCAAACAGAAAGATGGCAAATAAGGTCAATAAAGTTGTTAAGGTGGTGTTAATTGACCTAGTTAGGGTTTGATTGACGGCATCATCAACAATTTCGGCAATTGGGCGGTTAGGATTGGTTTTGAGGGTTTCACGAATGCGATCGTAAATTACCACTGTATCGTTGACTGAAAACCCAGTAATTGTCAGCAAAGCAACGATGAAAAGGCTATCTACTTCTGTTCCGAAAACCAGACCAAAAATTGAGAATATACCTACTGTGATCAACACATCATGAAACAAAGCAATAATCGCAAAGACGGCATAATCTAACTGGAATCGGAAAGCTAGGTAGACGATAATTCCAGCAAATGAGACCACCAAAGCAATCATCCCAGAGGTAAATAACTCTCTTCCCAAGGTAGGCCCAACTGTGTCAATTTGGTTTTTCTGCTCGTCAAAAGCACCAACTTTGGCGCTGAGAGCATTTTGCAACTGGGTACGCTGATCGCGATTTAAATTTTTTGTCCGAATCAAGATACCGTTTTCTTTTTTGGTTTCTTGATCGGCAACAATTTGGATACTGCTATCACCTAGCCCTTGTTCTTTGGCGACTTCCCGAACAACGTTGATATCAAGTGGCTGTTCACAGTTTTTCGGTTGACTGCAATCTCGTTCAAACTGTAGTCTTGTACCGCCGACAAAATCTAAACTTGGACGTAGAGGCGCACGAATATTTGGATTTTGCCAAGAAATCACCATTGAGATGATACCAGCGAGGATCACTGCACAAGAGATAGTCCACCAAAGCGATCGCGATTTGTTAATACTCAGTTTCATTGCGCTACCTCAGTCTTATTAGATGCTCCTGATGCTGACAGGTTCGGACAGTAAAATTCTGGTTTTCGCAGTGCAGGAATCGAAATTGCTAAAAACATAAAGGTACGACTACAGGTAATCGCAGTAAACATACTCACTGCTACGCCCAAAGCCAAGGTGAGCGCAAAGCCTTTCACCAAACCAGCACCTAGCCAGAATAACGCTGCACAAGCAATTACTGTTGTGACGTTGCCGTCTAAGATACTCGAAAAAGCGCGGTAAAAGCCAGATTCCACAGAGCGATACAATGACTTACCTGCTTGCAGTTCTTCTCTGGTGCGCTCAAAAATTAGCACGTTAGCATCCACCGCCATACCAATACTCAGAATAAAACCTGCAATACCTGGCAATGTCAGAGTTACACCTAACAAGGCAAAGCAAGCCCAAGTCAGAATAGCGTAGATAATCAGAGAAATATTCGCAATTAATCCTGGTAGTCTATAGTACAAAATCATAAATATTAATACTAAAAGCAGACCACCACTGCCAGCATAGATACTGCTGACAATACTGTCCTTACCCAAGGTTGCCCCAACGGTGCGGATTTCAGCAATTTCCACGGGTACAGGTAACGCACCACCACGCAGTTGCACGCCTAAATCATTGGCTTGTTGGGCTGTAAAGCGGCCTGTAATGACGGCTGCACCACCAGTAATCCCATTAGCCGCAAATTCTGGCCCGACTACAGGGGCGCTGATCAGTTCGTTATCAAGGAAAATCCCAATACTACGGCCTGTACCTGCTAAATTTTTGGTAATTTCAGCAAATAATTCACCGCCCTTCTGCTCAAAGCGAATGGCAACATTCCAATTGTTACCTTGTTGAGTCGGTTCACCGTAGGCATCTTGCAGGTATTTACCATTAAGGGGAGGATCGGTGCTTTCAAATAATTCCAGGATAGCTTGATTATTTTTTTGTAATTCTTCTTGATTTTTGTTAATTGCGGCTTTATCTGTGCTGTTGCGTAATTCTTGCTGCTTGGCTTTCAGTTCGGCGCGTGAAGATTGAAAGGCAAAAAGTTGGGTTTCAGTTCCAGGTTTTTGTTTACGAAATTCTAATTGTGCTGTACCGCCTAGAACTCTTTCTGCTTGTTCGGGATCATTTACCCCTGGTAACTGGACAAGAATTTTATCTGCACCTACGGTTTGAATGACTGGTTCGGAAACACCAAGGCCGTTAATTCTTCCTTCTACGACTTTCTGAACGCCTGCTAATTCGCGTTCGGTGATTTCCTTCATCCCTGGTGCGGGTTTGACTTGAATTGTAAGCTGGGAACCGCCGCGTAAATCCAGCCCCAGAGGTATAGGAATTGTGGCAATTACTGCGATCGCAGCGATTACCAAAACTAATATCAAAGCTAATAGTGACTGCTGTCTTTGCATACCATAACTCGCAACTGACAAACGCTATAATAGCGTTCTTTGATGGAGTTATGAATGATGGGGAGTGGGGAGTGGGGAGTGGGGAGTAGGTATCAATCAAGTCAAAGGTCAAAAGTCAAAAGGTAAAAGACTATATTTCTTTTGACTTTTGCCTTTTGATTTTTGCCTTTCTACTCCCTAAACCCGCATAGCGACCATTTTCTGTACAGCTTCAACGATTTGTTCTGGCTGAACAATGGTAAGACGCTCTAGAGCGCCGTTGTATGGTGTGGGAATATCTTGGGAAGATAGACGCAATACTGGTGCATCTAATTCGTCAAAGAGGCGATCGTTAATGGAAGCAGTTAGTTCTGCACCGATACCGCCAGTCCGCATACATTCTTCTACGACAATGACGCGGTGGGTTTTGCGGATAGATGCACCGATGGTATCAAAATCCAAGGGTTTGAGTGATATTAAATCAATTACTTCGGGGTCGTAACCTTGTTTTTCTAAAGCTTTGACGGCTTGCACGACATGATGGCGCATCCGGGAGTAAGTCAGAATTGTGACATCTTTGCCTTGACGCACTACCTCGGCTTTATCTAAGGGCAGGAGGTATTCTTCTTCTGGTAAATTTTCTTTTAAGTTATACAAAAGTACATGCTCAAAGAACAGTACGGGGTTATCGTCGCGGATGGCGGATTTGAGTAAGCCTTTGGCGTTGTAGGGTGTGGAACAAGCCACAATTTTTAACCCTGGTACGGCTTGAAAGTAAGCTTCTAGGCGTTGGGAGTGTTCTGCGCCTAATTGTCTACCGACACCACCGGGGCCGCGAATTACCATTGGAATTTTAAAGTTACCGCCGGAAGTATAGCGCAGCATCCCGGCGTTATTGGAGATTTGGTTGAAGGCGAGGAGCAGAAAGCCCATGTTCATACCTTCAATAATCGGTCGCAACCCAGTCATGGCCGCCCCGACTGCTATACCAGTAAAGCTATTTTCGGCGATGGGAGTGTCTAAAACCCTCAAGTCACCATACTTTTTGTACAAGTCTTTGGTGACTTTATAGGAACCGCCATAATGTCCTACGTCTTCACCCAGAACAAATACACTGGAATCACGCGCCATTTCTTCATCAATGGCTTCCCGCAGAGCGTTGAAAAATAATGTTTCTGCCATTTAAACCTTTAGTTACGACGGTTGTTTTAGAATCTTATCGCGCTGCCGTAGCAAATACGGTGAGCGATCGCACTAGTTGGAGATGAGTTTTTGAAATATTAGTAAATCTACTGAATTCAATACTCAATAATGTTTATTTAGTATATACATAAATTGTCACAATTACGGCTATGTCTCGTTGTTACTCAACCTAATCCAGAACATGAGTAGATTTCGATTTCCGAATTTTTTGACTACGATTCGAGCAATAATTATTGTACTTTGTGGTTTGATGACTTTTTCGATATTAGGCTATGCAGCTTATCGAATTTATCAAGAATTATTTCGAGAACGTCATGTTGGTGACATAGTTAATCTAGAAACTGATTCTGATATTCAAGTGCAATTTAGCTTGGGTTCATTTGAAGTGATTAAAGGTACACCGTACCTAATGGCAACGATCAGTTCCCAACAAAATTATCGTCAGTCTTACTATGAAAAAGAAGCTGCCAGCATTCGGAATTTTTTATTTTTTAATACCAGTGATCAATCAGCTTGGAAGTTAATTCCCAATAATAACTCGTTGTTTTTACGCTATCAAACATTAGGCTTATCAACACCTCCTGAAAATGTTATCAAAAAGGTGCAAGGAATTTGGTATGAAGTGGTAACGGCTGACAGCGATGGTGACAAACGTCTGACAGCAAGCGATCGCAAAACTATAGCTGTTTCTGATTTTGCTGGCAAAAATTATACTGAAGTTATCCGCCAAGTAGACCAAGTATTAGGAACCCATCAACCGAATGAATCCACTTTCCTAGTTTTTTACACCTCAGATGCAAAAAATTTCGTGACTGAAATAAATATTTTAACGCGAAAAGTGGTGGTAACAAAACCATTACCACCGTTAGAGTAAAAAGTATTGAGTCACCGAAGTTTGCTCAACGGGGGTAACCCCCGCACGCAACTTCTCGCTGAGTAATTTTCCAAAACTAGTACAGTTCAGCCTGACTATACAAGTTTCTTCATTTCATACTTCATACTTCACACTTTTTGTTTTAACCACAAACAGTTGCATCTGGGACTGGCGCTACTGAATTTTCAGGAAAACGCTTTGGTCTACCGGGTTTACGTTTATGGCGTTGATTGATGGATTTTTCACTGGCGGAGGCTAATTCTTCTGGTGTACAGCCAAATAGACGTATAGCCTCTAGATATTTTTTGGGTGTCATTGTAGGTTCAGTGCGGCCAGCTTCCCAGTTACGTACACTGGTTTCACTAATTGCAAGCCTGAAGGCCACCTCTGCACGGCTAAGTCCAGCACGTTCTCTCAGGACTTGCATATCCATAGTTTCATGCTCCCTTTAAGAATAATTTTGAATTTATTTATTAAATCGATTGGCGTTTAAGCCAATTGCAAAGAATTTATTAACTATCTTATTTTATAAGCGATCGCCAATCCTCTAGCAAACGAGGTATAACATTCATAATATAAAGAGTTTAAATATACAATGAACGTCAGCCAGGAATTGAAATAGTAGAATTTGCGGTGCGGCGTTTAAAAATAATCATCTCGTTACCGACAATGGGGTTACGGGCGACTAATCTATCTTGAGAGTCGAAAATTTCTAAATGACTAAAATTGAGTTCTTGAGAACGCTGTAATATTTCTGATGCCAGTTTGTTTTGTTGAGATTCTTTAAGAGAGTACCAATCATCATTAATTTTAATAATGAGATTGCTAGTGCGAAAATTGGCTTGAATTGACTTTATCAGACCAGAGGCAAAGCGATCGCTAATTTCTGCTACTTGATTTTCAATTGCTGCAATCAAAATTTGTTCTGGTGTTAATTCTACTGCTGGTGTCGGTTCTGGTTCTGGTGTTGGTGTAACCTCCGATTCTGGTTCTGGTGTAGGAGTAACTTCCGGTTCCGGTTCTGGTGTTGGTGTAGCTTCTGCTTGTGGTTCTGGTGTTGGTGTAGGAGTCACTTCCGGTTCCGGTTCTGGTGTTGGCGTAACTTCTACTGGCGGCTGAGGTTCTGATCTTGTAGACTCTGGCGGAACAGTTGGCGTAGGCGTAGGTGCAGGAACTTCTTCAGCAGGCGGAATGGTAGCAATTTCCGTAGGTTTACTCGAAAATAAGCTAGAAGTTGTCCCAATCACCAAAACTAAAGTAATTCCAGCAATAATTCCTGTCAAAGTTGTGTTCGACAACTTCCTAGAGAAACTTGCTGGTAATAAAGAGCGAATTTTAGCTAATAACCCATTCCAGACTAACTGAAACTGCTGCCAAGTTGGATTTGTTGTAGATGACTCAGCCTCTAATTTCACCACGGCTGTTTCTAAAACCCCAATTGTCCCCCGCAACACTCCGATAATAGCCGCCTTCCAAATTGGTGGCTTTCTGGAGTAAGGTTCTTGGGGAGAAGGTTGTGAGTTTTGGTTGCCTCGTGACATAGAACTTTCACCAAAATCAGCGAATCAAAGACAAACAATATATAGCAGGATATAGCAGGTGATAAGTTACAGGTTAATATGTCTGAATTTTTAAGCGATACTTCCGCGTTTCCTGGCTTCTTTGTAAGAAGTACCGACATTTTTTAAGCCAGCTTTAATCATTTGCTTTTCTAAAAGGGCGAAGAAACGCGCCTTATCTCCACCTCTGACTACAGCTTGATTATGCGCTTCTGCGATCGCCACTGGGTAGCCATATCCTTTTTGAACTTGCGCCAGCATCAATCCCAAGGCTTCATCAAACATAGCTGTATTTTCCACAACCCAAGCAGGGACTTCAATACGAGCAATTTCCGTACCTACGTGAACATAACAAAAATAAATGTTTTGACCTTCATAAAACTCTAAAATTCGCGCATTACTCCGCCATAAAGGGCCGCGTTGTCCTGGCTGGAGTTGAGTTGACCACAAAGACGTATCTCGTAAAGGTTCAAATACTTTGCAAGGAACTTTTTCTAACTGGTTGGGACAATAACTTACACAGTCGGGAACCGGATGGGGACAAGCCATCAACCGTAAAAAGTTAATTCCCTCCACATTCCGAGAGGCGCTGAGATAACCCATCAAAGGGATTCCTGCATCACGTAGCTGCTGCCAAGCTTGCAAAATCGGCGGTAAAATGCGATCGCGTGCTTCTAGCGGTAACTGTTCTAAAAACCAATAAACTAACGAACCATCCACCATTGCTAAGGCTGGCGCATCTCCCTTGGCTGCACAAGCTAATTCAGCTAAGACCGTTGCTTCACTCGCAGTCCGACAAAAACCCATCCATTCTTCTGTTCTAATTCCCCACTGACGCGACGCATATAAATCTTCGGGGCGGTAAAATACTTCTGGCAAACTATCAAGTAGTGGATGACGATTTTGACCGTAGTGTAAAACGACTCTGCCAATATTTAAGAGATAACAATAAGCTATTTCGTGGTGGCTGGGGGCAATTTGTGAACCGTCGGTAGCGATAACGGTATGTACTTTCGGTGGAATAGGAATATCAATGCGAGTTTCTAATGGCTCAATTGGGGTAGCATTAGCAAATAAAATGCGATCGCGCCATTTTTCTTGACGTTCAATTAAATCTTGCTGACATTCGTAAGCATTTATTAAATGTTGTTGCGCTAATTCTAAACGCTGGCGACCAGCAACAGCTTCTTGAGAGAGATGCTGGCTTAAACCTTGCATTTGTCGCGCTAATTTTGTCAGGTCAAGCATATATTTTTAATTGAACCAGAAAATATTTGATGAAATAGAGACGTAAAATTTACCGAAAAACTGGGTCTAAAGCCTGGCACTTCGAGGGCGACTTTTATTGTATTCCAATTAATCTTATACCGAGCATTGTAGTATAAGAGAGGAGGTGAAGCGATGCTAGT
>NZ_JACJRY010000035.1:0-67951 GCF_014697485.1 Anabaena sp. FACHB-83
TTTTTTGAAGATGTGCTGCAACTATTTTTTCTCGAAGATCGACAGAGTATGACTTCATTTAGAGGTATTTATATTTTAATTTATTGTACCTCATAACAGACGCAAGTGCTGTAATGGTTGTGGTTTTGTCTGCTTTTGGTCGAATGTTAATATCAGGCTTTGCTGGTGATATGGGTGGGATTTGATGTGGCAAATAAAGCAATCTGGAGGCGATCGCGTAAATTCAAACGACTCAAGATATTGGTAATGTGGTTTTTTACCGTCTTCTCAGAAATAAACAGCACCTCTGCAATTTCACGATTATTCGCCCCTTGAGCAATCAAGCGCACAATTTCCTGTTCGCGGCGGGTGAGTTTTTTCCACTCGACATCCAGATTAATCCCAGGATCGGGGATACGCTGAATTAACTTTCGTCCTACGCCCGGCCCTAATTGGGTATAGCCTTTGTGAACTGCCTGAATCGCTAGAGACAATTCTTCTACAGGGGTGTTTTTTAACAGATAACCTGCTGCTCCATACCGCATTGCCTGAGCAATATTCTCATCATCATCATCAATGCTAAGTACTAAAATTTTTGTCTCTGGAAATTGTTGGTAAATCACTCTGGTAGCTTCAACGCCTCCCATTCCTGGCATGACAATATCCATGAGAATTACGTCTGGTTTCAGAATTTCCATCTGAGCGATCGCCACTTCTGCGCTTTCCGCTTCCCCCACCAATTCCAGTCGGGGATCTTCGACCAGCAATAAGGACAACGCCCGACGGATTAGGGTTTGGTCATCAACAATCAGCACACGAATGGGCGGCATGGGTTAAGAAAAATGACTGAAAAAATAAACCGGACAATATACCTGGATTTGAAAGCTATTAGCTAATCGTCATTTAAACTGCACGCTTAATAGCTTACCAATTTCAATTCGGATGATTCCCTCAACCCTAACCTTTTCTTCTTTCAGTCGCAAGATTCTGCTGTCCTATTTGTTACTAGGACTTTAGACCTAGCTGAAATGGGGACGGATGTCTCATGTTTTCTGCATCTAGTTTTTTTAGGATGAACTCATTGAATGGAGTAAATCAAATGAGTACCGTCCTGGTTGTCGAAGATAGCTACACTCAACGTCATCTCTTAGAAGAATTACTGAAAGCAAACGCCTTTGATGTTAAGACTGCCTGCGATGGCATAGAAGCTCTGGAGCAAATTCAATTTGATTGCCCAGACATTATCATTCTTGATATAGTTATGCCCCGGTTGAATGGTTATGAAGTCTGCCGCAAAATCAAACGTAATCCTGAAACTCAGGCAGTGCCTGTCATCTTCTGTTCTTCTAATGCTGGTATGTCTGATCACTACTGGGGGCTAAAGATGGGTGCGATCGCCTACATCAGCAAACCGTTTCAACCCCAGGAACTAATCCAAACCATCAACCAGGTACTCAATTCTAATTAGTCTCACCAAAGTTTTCACTCAGTCCCACTTGTTATGTTAGTAAAATCACCTGCTCGTTTACTATGGGTGAATTAAATGGCTATCTGCGATCGCCTGCTCTTGTAAGGTCATCAACATGAAAATAGTTAAAAAAATTTGGCAATTACCCAAAATTATTTATTTAGGAATTGGGATTTTAATTGTCACAATTTTAATGATTAATTCCACCTCCAATACTGTTGAAATCAGCAGTGTAGATTTTATTGGAGAAGCAACATTAACCAAAAATTTATCTTTTCAAAAAACTGAAGTCGGTGGTTTATCAGGCATTACCTACGATGTCAAAAATGACCTTTATTATGCTATTTCCGACGATAGAGGGCAAAAAGCCCCCACACGTTTCTATACTTTTAAAATCGATTTGAGCAAAGGTTTGCTAGAAAATGATGATGTTGTGCCTGTCGGCGTAACAATGCTATTAAATCAAGATGGAAAAAACTTTCTCCCTGGAACCACCGATACCGAAGGAATTGCTTTAACTAATCAAGATACTGTTTTTATCTCCTCTGAAGGAGATAGGGAAAAATCAATTAACCCTTTTATACAAGAGTTTTCCTTAGCTTCTGGTAGAAGTATGACAACACTCAAAATACCCAAAAAATTCTTACCAGATCAAAAAGCTAAAATAGGTATTCGCAATAATTTAGCTTTTGAAAGTCTGACTATTACCCCCAATCATCAGTATTTATTCACCGCAACTGAAAATGCCTTAATTCAAGATGGTTCAGTGGCTAAACCAAATATTGGTACACTTTGCCGAATTTTGCAATATAATCTCTTCACCCAGCAGCCAGAAAGTGAATTTTTGTACCAAACTGAGCCAGTCGCACCGTTGCTAGATATAACTGGTAAGTTTGCTAGTGGCTTACCAGATTTACTCGCCTTAGATAATCAAGGACACTTTGTAAGTTTAGAAAGGTCTTTTACAGGGTTAGGATTTGCGATTTTTTTATTTCAAGTTTCTCTAGCTGATGCTGATGATATTCACAATATTGACAGCCTTCTTAGCACCTCCAGAAATATTCATCCAGTAAGGAAAAAACTTTTGTTCGATTTGCGAACCCTAGACGTAGCTCTAGACAATCTGGAAGGGTTAACACTCGGCCCTTGGCTACCTAATGGACAACGTTCATTAATTCTAGTCAGCGATAATAATTTTAATTCTCTACAGCGTACTCAGTTTTTAGCTTTTCAACTTAAAATCGAACCACCTATTCTCAGATGGTTCCGTCGGATGCTAAGTTTTTTCCGTTGGTGATTATCTGGAAATACGCCTTCAGACTCCCTGGGAACTACTTGGAGTGATGATTATTTTTAACCGTGGATTTACTGTTATTAGAACCCAGATATCTTCCAAGTATCCTTGGGTTCAGTGGATTTTCTCATTTATTTTCTTAATGAATATGTTACATAATGTTTAAGCGATTTTGCAGAACAATCAATTAGTGTTTTATTAAACCTTTATTTCCTCTTAAAGTGAGTTTTATAACTTATAATTGATTCTCTAAAGTAAGTAAACTTATTAATGGTTACAATAAAAGCTTGAGCAATATTGATTTTCAAATTTTATAGCGTGACATTTCCAAATATGGTAGTGCCTAAAACCGACATCGATATTTATATTGGAAAGTTTTTAAATAATCGCTATTTAATAAAGGATTTGATTGGCAAAGGCGGGATGGGTAGAGTTTATTTAGCAGAAGATGCAGCGAAAGGTGGTCTTTTAGTCGCTGTCAAAATTTTAATGCTAAGTTTAGGAAACCAGCAAATATCGCAACGCTTTGCCAGAGAAATTTTTATTGGCGCTCAGTTGGGTCGTAAAAGTAAAAATATCGTTCAAGTCTTAAGCTATGGCATGACGGATGATAAAACGCCGTTTTATGTCATGGAATATCTTCAAGGTAAAAATCTCAAGCAGATTTTGAAGGTACAACCATTAACCCTGGGAAAATTTATTGATATTTGTCAGCAAATTTGCTTAGGCTTACAGTGCGCCCATCAAGGCATTAGTCTAAAAGGTGAAATTTATCCAATTGTGCATCGAGATATTAAGCCAGAAAATATCTTCATTATTGATGATGCTCAACAAGGTGAGGTAGTGAAAATCCTTGATTTTGGCATTGCTAAATTTTTAACAGAACGTAGCGGTATGACGCTGACTGATTCTTTTATTGGGAGTTTACCTTATTGTTCTCCAGAACACATGGAAGGGCGCAAACTATTAGATGTTCGCTCTGATATTTACAGTTTGGGTGTCTTAATGTTTGAAATGTTAACAGGAAAACACCCATTTAAAACAGATAGTAATACTTTTGGCAGTTGGTATCAAGCTCATCGTTTCCAAGCGCCACCAACACCAGAACAAATTAACCCTGATGTCAAAATTCCCAAAGCATTAAAAAAATTATTATTAACTTGTCTTGCTAAAGAAGTAACTGAACGTCCGCAAACTATTAGTCAAATTTTAGTGGTTCTAGAAAAAATTAAGCGACAGGTGGCGAGAGATATAGCCCTAGAAATTGATAGCGATAAATTGGAATCTCCCGTAAACTTAGTTCCAGTCACTTCAATCTCAGAGAAAGAGTGTTTACAAAAAACATGGCCGAAAAATAAACCAATTTCCTCAATCGGGTTTCCCCATTTACTACATACTACCCAAGGGGTAATTCCTACTTTTTGGGCAATGTTACCCAAGCAAGAAATTGTTAATTTTTGTGATAAATATCACAGTACAGAGTTTATCGACAAAATGAACTTATACCCGATGCTGTTGTGGGTAACAGTGTTATATAATGCTCAATCTTCCCTGACAAAATGGCTATCTTATTTTTTAGATTTAAAAGATAACAGAGGCCAAAAAATTGCTCAACTTTTAGCTGACAGAGGCTATTATCACTTACTTTTTTTTGCACTGGAAGAACCAACTCAATGTGCTAATGTCATGACACTAACTCTGACAGCAAAACAAAGACAGCAACTAACAGATTGGTTAGAACTAGAGCAGAAATATAATGAAGCGATCGCCTCGGAACAAGCTAAAACAGTTTTAAAAGCAGAATACCAAAAGTTAAAGTCCGAAATTTTACAAAAATTAGTAGAAAGACAACAAATTGCCAAGCTAGGTTTTAGAGCTTGGCTGTCTCAAATCTTTGATAAAATTCGCCAAATTTTATCAAGGCCTTAAAAAATATGAAATAAATTTTTAATTATTTAATTGCGGCAATATTAGAGGTTGTAAAAGTGAATCACAGTGCATTCATCTCTCCACGGGTTACAGGATTGCTGGCCAATCGCTATCAGCTAAAACAGTTGATTGGCAGTGGTGGTATGGGTGAAGTTTTTTTAGCCGATGATATTTTATTAGGTGGAACACCTGTTGCCGTCAAGTTTTTAACTCAAAAATTTTGTAGTGAAAAAATGCAGCAAGACTTTGCACGAGAAGCAATGTTGAGTGCTGCTTTAAGTCAAAAAAGTCTTCATATTGTGCGGGCTTATGATTATGGAGTGAGTGCGGAAGGTAAGCCATTTTATGTTATGGAATATCTCAATGGTAAAAGTTTAAAAGATTTAATACCGATACCATTACCTAAGTTTTTAATTTTGATACGTCAGATTTGTTTAGGCTTACAATGCGCCCACCAAGGAATTAATATTGATGGCAAAGTTTATGCCTTAGTGCATCGAGATGTTAAACCAGCTAATATATTAGTCCTGCCAGACCCAATTTTAGGAAAGTTAGTCAAAATCCTCGATTTTGGTATTGCTAAATTTATTAATTATACAAATACAGTTAATACTAACAGAGGCTTTAACGGTACTTTACCCTATTGTTCTCCTGAACAATTAGAAGGTGTAGATATTGATAGTCGTTCCGATATTTATAGCTTGGGTGTGATAATGTATGAAATGCTGACAGGGGCTAAACCTTGGCAGCCGGAAACAGATTTATTTGGTGCTTGGTATAAAGCCCATAACTTTGAACCACCACGAGCGATCGCATCTGTCAGCCCCGACCTCGAATTACCCCCACAACTCAACAATTTAATCATGGCTTGCTTGGCGAAAAAACCAGGCGATCGCCCGCAAAACATGGCAGAAATTCTACAAGTCTTAGATAGTCTAGAAAAATCAAGCTGTCAGAATTTACCCACACCTTTAACTTCCACATACAATCCTCATTTAAATGTTGCTGCTGATTTACCTCCAACCCTAAAAACCAATTTGGCTAAACTTGTCTGGCCATCCAATAAACCCATTCAAGAAATTGTCTTTCCCCAAATTTTCCCCACACCCCAAGGGAATTTTGCAGCTTTGTGGCTGATGTTACCTAAACAAGAAATCAAAAAACGAGTTCTGTGTCAGCGTTACAACCATTTTGTATTCATCACAACGCCTTACCCGATGCTGCTATGGATCACGCTGCTTTACGATTCCGAACTCGGCCCGAAATGGCTACCTTGCTATTTAGATATGCAGAATCCCCAAAACCAAGAACTGGTTTCGGCTTTGATCGAATATAGGCGCTATTCCTTGATTTGCTTTACCTTGGAACTACCCCATAGCTGTGTTACAGTGCTGAACACCCACATCACTAATACCCAGCGCCAAAGATTAACACAGTGGCTCGAACAAAGTAAAATCTTGCCACACTCTGATCAAGCCCAGACAAGCAAGAATTTGCTCAAGCAGCAGTACAAGCAAATCCAATCTCAGATACTAGAACATCTATCTTCTCAACTACAGGTGGCGGCTTCCTCAACTTAAAAACTTAAATCAGCAACCCCTTGCCAAAATTATTTTAAACGTTATAATAGGAAATCGTTGAGTGAAAATGCAGCCGCCCCAAAAGCCAAAGCAAAAAAGTAACTTGACAAAGCTCGAAAAAAGAGCGATACTAATAAAGTTGCAAATTAAGGGACTGTAGTTCAATTGGTTAGAGCACCGCCCTGTCACGGCGGAAGTTGCGGGTTCGAGCCCCGTCAGTCCCGTTCAAAACCAAGCTGCTGAATGCTGATGTAAAGGATAAATCATCATCAGATTATTAGCAAAATGAAGTCGTAATTTTATAAACCTATACCGCTAGAGCGAAACTTGCTCAGTCTCAGCGTGTTATCAGTGGTGAAACACCACGCTAAATTGAAAATTTAGCAATCAATAAAGCAGTCTAAAATTAGTTGCGGGTCTTTTTCCGCCACTATATATTGATGCTGAATTTTGCTTTAAATTAATCATGCTTTGTGAAAGAGAGAATTAACTGTGACTGTTAGAGTCCGTATTGCACCAAGCCCAACTGGCAACTTACATATTGGTACAGCCAGAACTGCTGTATTTAACTGGTTATTTGCCCACCACCACGGGGGTAAGTTTATTTTACGTATTGAAGACACAGACCTAGAGCGATCGCGTCCCGAATACACAGACAATATCTTAGCGGGATTACGCTGGCTGGGACTCAACTGGGACGAAGGCCCGTTTTTCCAATCCCAGCGCCTAGATTTGTACAAAACAGCAGTCAAAAAACTGTTAGATCAAGGATTAGCTTATCGCTGCTACACCACCCCAGAAGAATTAGAGGCGTTGCGCGAAGCCCAAAAAGCCAAAGGTGAAGCACCCCGCTACGACAACCGTCATCGCAACCTCACCCCAGAACAAGAAGCCGCATTCCAAGCCGAGGGACGTAGCTTTGTCATCCGGTTCAAAATCGATGATGACCGCGAAATTGTCTGGAATGACTTGGTACGAGACAAAATGGTGTGGCGCGGGAGTGACCTTGGCGGTGATATGGTAATCGCCCGTGCTTCCGCAGATGGCATTGGTCAACCACTTTACAACTTTGTGGTCGTAGTTGACGACATTGATATGCAAATTACCCATGTCATTCGCGGCGAAGACCACATAGCCAACACCGCCAAGCAAATTCTGTTATATGAAGCTTTGGGTGCAGCAGCCCCAGTATTTGCCCACTCACCCCTAATTTTAAATATGGATGGGCGCAAACTATCCAAGCGGGATGGTGTGACTTCGATTTCCGACTTTCAGAAATTGGGTTTCACCGCCGAGGCCTTGGTCAATTACATGACTTTATTGGGTTGGTCGCCACCAGATTCTACTCAAGAAATCTTCACCCTAGAGGGTGCTGCTAAAGAATTTAGCTTTGAGCGGGTGAATAAAGCCGGAGCTAAATTTGACTGGGCGAAACTAGATTGGCTCAACAGTCAATATATCCACAATCTGCCAGTGGATAAGCTGACAGATTTGCTCATACCTGTTTGGCAAGAGGCTGGATATAACGTAGAGGGGCGAGAACGTCCTTGGTTAGAGCAGTTAGTTGGTTTAATCGGCCCTAGCCTGACTCGTTTGGTAGAAGCTGTAGAGATGAGCAAACTCTTTTTCAGCGACACCATAGAATTGACCGAAGAGGGCAGTAAACAACTGCAACAAGAAGGTGCTTCTGCTGTGTTGAGTGCCATACTTGCAGCCTTAGAAAACCAACCCGAATTCACAGAACCCACTGCTCAAGAAATTATTAAACAGGTGGTGAAACAACAAAACGTCAAGAAAGGCTTAGTGATGCGATCGCTCCGTGTCGCTTTAACCGGCGATGTTCATGGCCCAGACCTCATCCAATCTTGGTTACTGCTGAATCATCTTGGTTTAGACAAGGCAAGATTGAATCAAGCAATTAGTTCGTAATTCATAATTCGTAATTCGTAAAGACTTAATTACGAATTACGAATTAGTTTAGAGTATTCCAAAAAATAAATTATCCCATTTGTTTACTCAACAAAACCTCTATCTCCCTTGTCTCCCTTGTCTCCCTTGTCCCCCTGGTCTCCCTTGTCCTCCTTGTCCCCCTTCTGAATAATGGGATATTTTTTTAATTGCAAGTCCCTTAGTCAATTCCTCTCACTTTGGGAACTTAGGATGTAAAATTCATGTCTTTCTAAGCACTGAGAAACCTGTGTAATTGCAATGTCGCAAACATCTTTAAATAGAGGGATACAATTATCTTTAGCAATGTTGGCATTTTGTGTCGCATCCACAACTAATACCATCACTCATGCTCAAGAAGCACCAACAATATTTGGAGATGTGACCCTTAACCATCCCTTTTCCCCAGACCCTATTACCGTGCGGGGAATGAGTGGCGGGTCAATTTCGGGAAATAAAGTTGCTGGGAGAAGAGAAACAATTACTGGGCCTTGTGATGGGTTTGTTGATGCAGCACCAGACCATACCTTAGAACTCAAAACCAGATTCGATTATCTCAGACTCCAAGTGCAAAGCCCTCAAGATGTCACCCTGATTGTGAAAGGCCCTGGTGGTACTTGGTGTAATGACGATTTTGAAGGGAAAAATGCTGGGATGAGTGGTGAATGGCTACCGGGAAATTATCAAGTTTGGGTAGGTTCATACAACCAAGGTCAGTATTATCCTTATACATTGACCATTACTGAAGTGAAGTAGTCACTAGTACAACAAGGCAAAAGTAAAAAGTGAGCCATTGCGGTGGACGGGTTTCCCAGCATAAAGGAGACAGTGCCGTGGGCGGGTCTCCCGACTTGAGGCAACTGTCGTCAAATGGCGACCCGAAGGGCAAAAGGAAAAAGAAAGAATAGTGATAACACAAGCCTTTTAGCAATTCTAGATAGTCTGTTTATTTATGCCGAACTGTACTAGGGGTTAGAGGCTAGGGATTAGTGTTTTTCTCAGAAATCATCCCAATTCTATGAGAACAGCATTTAGTTACAAAGGCTGTCTGTGAAGAATGGCTGTAGGGGCTTTGCCGTAAGTCATATAGAAACTGCATTCGATAAAACTCTTGTAGAGACGTTGTATACAACGTCTCTACAACTTTTACTGCCACTTGGGATAAATTCTTTCAAAGCTGTGCGATCGCAGCACGAGACTCCAAATATCTACATCTTAAATTTTGCTGTCATCATCCAAGCTGTATTAAAATTAAGTTAAATTTAATTAAGAATCTTTTCAGCGTCACACATTCGTGGTGACGTGTGACTAGACATCAAATTAAACAAAATGGATTTATAGACATCCGTTGCAAAATCTAGTTACCAAGTGCGGCAATATCTTGCGGAAGATGATTCCCTAGATGAGTGCCAAGCTAGAAAGTAACTAAAAATGATTAATCGTATTGGCAGAGGCAAATTAAGATGAAATTTTCTTGGAGAGTCCTAGTACTCTGGACATTGCCTGCTTTGGTAATTGGCTTTTTCTTCTGGCAAGGAGCATTTGCGAATGCTCCTGCGGATATGGGTAAGAATGCTGCCAATACCCGCATGACTTATGGCCGTTTTCTAGAATACTTGGATGCCGATCGCGTCACTAGCGTAGATTTGTATGAAGGCGGTAGAACGGCAATTGTCGAAGCTATTGATCCAGATATCGAAAATCGCATTCAAAGATGGCGGGTAGACCTGCCAATTAGCGCCCCTGAGTTAATTAGCAAGCTTAAAGAAAAACAAATTAGTTTTGATGCTCACCCCATGCGTAATGATGGCGCAATTTGGGGATTATTAGGCAATCTTGTTTTCCCAATTTTATTGATTACTGGTTTGTTCTTTTTGTTCCGCCGCTCCAGCAATCTTCCTGGTGGCCCTGGACAAGCAATGAACTTTGGTAAATCTAGAGCGCGTTTTCAAATGGAAGCCAAAACAGGTGTGAAATTTGACGATGTGGCTGGTATCGAAGAAGCCAAAGAAGAATTACAAGAAGTTGTCACCTTCCTCAAACAACCAGAAAGATTTACTGCTGTTGGCGCACGCATTCCTAAAGGTGTGTTGTTAGTCGGCCCTCCAGGTACAGGTAAAACATTACTAGCAAAAGCGATCGCTGGTGAAGCTGGTGTACCATTCTTCAGCATTTCCGGTTCGGAATTTGTGGAAATGTTCGTCGGTGTCGGTGCTTCTCGCGTCCGCGACTTGTTTAAAAAAGCCAAAGATAACGCTCCCTGTATCATCTTCATCGATGAAATTGACGCTGTTGGTAGACAACGGGGTGCAGGTATCGGTGGCGGTAACGATGAACGAGAACAAACCCTCAACCAGTTGCTGACCGAAATGGACGGTTTTGAAGGTAACACAGGGATTATTATTATCGCTGCTACCAACCGTCCCGACGTATTAGACGCAGCCTTGTTACGTCCCGGTCGTTTTGACAGACAAGTAACTGTCGATGCGCCAGATATCAAAGGACGGTTGGAAATTCTACAAGTTCATGCACGTAACAAGAAATTAGACACCAGCGTTTCACTAGAAGCCATCTCTCGCCGGACTCCTGGGTTTACTGGCGCGGATTTAGCCAACTTACTCAACGAAGCCGCAATTCTCACCGCCAGAAGACGTAAAGAAGCCATCACCCTGCGCGAAATCGACGATGCAGTTGACCGCGTAGTTGCAGGGATGGAAGGTACACCCTTAGTAGACAGCAAGAGTAAGCGTTTAATTGCTTACCACGAAATTGGTCATGCTTTGGTGGGTACTTTACTCAAAGACCATGACCCAGTACAAAAAGTAACTTTGATTCCACGAGGACAAGCACAGGGTTTAACTTGGTTTACTCCCAATGAAGAACAAGGTTTAATTTCTCGTTCTCAACTCAAAGCCAGAATTACTGGTGCTTTGGGTGGACGTGCGGCTGAAGAAGTCATTTTTGGTTCGGCGGAAGTGACAACTGGTGCTGGTGGCGACTTGCAGCAAGTAACCGGAATGGCGCGTCAAATGGTGACTCGGTTCGGGATGTCTGACTTAGGGCCACTTTCCTTAGAAAGCCAACAAGGCGAAGTATTCCTCGGTCGTGACTGGACAACCCGATCTGAATATTCCGAAGCGATCGCTTCTCGCATTGATGCTCAAGTACGGGTGATCGTTGAACAATGCTATGAACACGCCAAGAAAATTATGCGTGAACATCGCACTGTAACAGACCGCATCGTTGATTTACTCATTGAAAAAGAAACCATCGATGGTGAAGAATTCCGCCAAATTGTTGCTGAATACACTGATGTTCCTGAAAAACAACAGTATGTACCGCAACTGTAATTACTAAACGATATTTCTAGAAATGGGTAGGGTGTAAAACCTTGCCCATTTTTATTTGTATTTATTGTCCCAAGACCAACTCATCCAAAAAAGACCCAAATGCTGTTGATGAATTTAAAAAAACTTTCCACAATTAGTAGAACAAATTAATCAAACAAGATATCCCTTACACCCCCACACCCAATCCCCACAGACAATTATGGTGCGTAAGTCCTGTTAATATGACTCCTGTTTTATTCAGGAAATTTCTTGATATCGTTAGAGAAAACCGGAGGATAAATTTTATGGTAACTACACAAGTCAGCAGTACTCAAAGAGGGATTCTCCCAAATATTAGTTGGCATACTTTTGAAATTATGTTGGCAGAAATGGGTAATAATCGCACCACACGACTGACCTATGATCAAGGAACCCTAGAAATTATGACACCGTTGATGCCTCATGAATATAACAATAGGCTACTAGAACACTTAGTTTTTACCTTAGCGGAAGAACTCAACCTGAATATCAAAAGTATTGGTTCTACAACTTGTAAACGTCCAGACTTACTGCGTGGCGTAGAACCAGATTCTGCATTTTACATTCAAAATGAACCATTGATGCGGCAAAAGCAAAATCTCGACTTGACTCAAGACCCACCACCTGATTTAGTAATTGAAGTAGACTACACCAGTGCTTCTGTTGATCGATTATCAATTTATTTAGCGTTGGGTGTTCCAGAAGTTTGGCGTTATGACGAACCTGTAATGCAAATTTATTGCTTACAGGAAGGTACGTACATTCCTTGTGATGTATCACCAAGTTTTTTCAATCTTCCTTTAACTACAGAGATTCCCCGTTTCTTGCAAGAAAGCTTGAACAATGGAGAAATTCCTATGATTCGCTCATTTCGTGCTTGGGTGAGACAGCAGCAAAAAAATTGACAGTCAATAACTAAAACGTTATACCATATCAAGGTGCAATATACGTAAGTTTTTTATTGTTATGTCTAGTGTTGAACGCGACGAAACCAGAGAAAATCGCATCGCCACAGAAATTATTGTAGATGCGGAAGATAAAGAAGATCGGGCAATGGGCTGGTATTATTACTTAGAAGAAGCCTTGAATTGTCCGTTTATGGCTAAATGGGCGAAAAAATCCCGCAAAACCTCGACAATAGAGGAAAAAACTGTTGAGGTGCTGGGAATGGCTCCTGATGATGAGTGTTTAAAAGATATGTATGTGGAAGTAGCTGACCTTAAGGGTAAGGATGATGATGTCTATTCGGCAAAATTATCAGACATTAAGCCTATTGATGCAGATGATAGCACTGAACAAGCGATCGCAGATTGGCATTATTGGCTGGCGAGAGGCTACAAATTCTAGAATATCGCTCTTCACCTCCTTAATTATCCGATAAATAGCGAATAATTCGACAGGGGTTTCCAGCCGCAACAACATTTGCTGGTATATCTTTCACCACTACACTACCAGCACCAATTGTTGTGTTGTCGCCAATTGTGACCCCTGGACAAATAATCGCATTTCCACCTATCCAGACATTGTTACCGATTTTCACTGGTGCAGCTAGTTCTTGACCAGTCAGCCGAATTTCTGGTTCTACGGGATGATACGCAGTATAAATCTGCACGTAGGGCGCACACAAAACATTATTACCAATTTCAACTATATTGCAGTCTAAAATTACGCAGCCGTAATTCATATATAATTTATCCCCAGCATAAATATTACTGCCATAGTCACAGTGAAATGGTGGCACAATGGTAGTTTTTTCTCCTACCTTGGCGAATAGTTCTTGTAGTATTTGTTGTCTTTGCTCCTGCTGTTCAGGAATGCTACTGTTATACCTTTGTAAAAGCTGGCTGGCTCGTCGATTCTCCGCGACTAATTCTGGATCTTCTGCTATGTATAACTCACCAGCTAACATTTTTTGTTTTTCAGTTTTTGCCATCTATTTTTATTTGATGAAATAAATTAAGAATTGAGATTTACAGAATTAAACTAAAATAATTTTTGATTTTAAATGTTAAGCAAATAACTTTTCAAACATTTATCATTTATATTTTTAATATCAAATTTGTTTAGATTTACTGAACTGACCAACAATACTAATAAAGATTCGGAGGAATATGCCTTTTCGGATTTTAAGCTTGGATGGTGGCGGTATTAGGGGAATTATGTCTGCAACGATGTTGAAGGCTATCGAGCAGCAAATTAATAAACCTTTACACGAGTATTTTAACTTAATTGCAGGCACTTCTACAGGGTCAATTTTAGCAGCAGCGATCGCCACAGGTAAAAAAAGTCAAACTATCATTGATTTATATCAACAAAAAAGCTCAAGAATTTTCCCTTATACAAGTCGTTTTTCTTCCCAGAGGATTCCCCTCATCCTGAAATATGGTTTATCTGCACCTAAGTTTTCTGATAGTGGTTTAATTCAAGTCCTCAAAGAAAACTTAGGTGATACAAGATTATTTGATGTTAACGAACCAAAGTTATTAATTACGTCTTATGACACGATTTCTAGAGAGCCAATAATATTTAAAAGTTGGCGACCAGATAAAGATTACGATAACTTTCCTTTATGGGAAATCTGCGTTTCTTCTGCCTCTGCTCCTACTTATTTTCCTGCCCATAAATTAGATAGAATCATCAAAGGGCCAGTGGTAGAAGCTAAACAAAGTAGTGTTTTTCTAGATGGTACTGCTTCCTATACAGAAAATATTTATAACAATACCCAAATTACCATTACGGATGGTTTAGGCAAAGGTCAAACTCGCACCATCACACAATATAAAGGTGGTAAAAGAGAAGCTTTGTTAGATTCGCCTTGGGAAACCGTACCAGATAATACGGCAAAGTATTCTATTAAATGTATCTACTCTGCGGTTGATGGTGGAGTTGCGGCTAATAATCCATCAGCCTGTGCTGTAGCTGAAGCTTTAAGATTAGGCAACCGACTAGAAGATATTACCATTCTTTCCATCGGTACAGGCGATCGCACACGCATCATCCCATTTGAAAAAGCCGAGGGTTGGGGTTTGTTACAATGGGCGCAACCAATCATCGGTATATTATTTGATGCGTCATCTGGTGTTCACCAGTACATTACAGAACAGGTAGTACCAGATCACCAAATTTTACGCTTGCAATTTAAGCTAGACCGAGAACTAACTGGTAAGCCATTGAGTGATGACATTGATGATGTGAGTACTGAAAATCTGGAGAATTTGGTGAACGCTGCAAATGCCTATCTTCAGCAGCCATCAATAAGCAATGCTTTACAGAAGTTTTTACAACTCAACGGTAATTAGTAGAAAAATGTAGAGATGTTAGGTGTAACGTCTCTATATTTTTTGGGTTTGACGTTTGTCTGTCATTTACCCGAAACAAGTTTTATGTAAATGTTATTGCCAATGTTTGGGATATTCGAGGTAGTCTGGCAGAATAGTGGTGCGATCGCTGAAGTTAAACTTACTTCCTATGGTGTCAAAAGAGTTACAGCCACAGATGGAAGCTACACTTAACCTCACACTTCAAACCATGCAGATGAGTCTAACTACATGAATGGCAGTTGGTGACATTGCCCCCAGTGTGAAACAGCGTGAGGTTAAAAAAGGTTTTGGTAATTTAGTCATCTCACAAACTGCTGCTTACGCTCTACGGCTGATGTTTAAAGAGTTGAAGAAAGCTGTACAGACAGTATCATAAACCTACTACTCCCCTAACGGGGAGTTGAAAATTCACTAGTAACAATCTAAAGTGAACTATTAAACTGAGAACATAGCCCAATCTCAGCCCTCTTCTAGCAGTTTGTTGTCAAAATGGTTTCCACATTCCCCAGTTCTTATTCTGTTGATTTATCCCGTGTGCGACTTTCTATTCGCACATTGCAACCACAATTAGTAGAGTGGCGGCGGCGACTACATCAACAACCAGAATTAGGCTTTCAAGAAAAACTGACGGCTGAGTTTGTCGCTAGTAAGTTGCAAGCCTGGGGAATTGAACATCAAACTGGTATTGCAAAAACTGGTATTGTTGCCACTATTAAGGGGACTAAACTCAGCACTCACACTTCGACTACTTCGGCTGCGCTCAGTACAAGTCCGATCAGTGTACAGCACTCAGCACTCAGCACTGAGAAAGTACTAGCAATTCGGGCGGATATGGATGCTTTGCCCATTCAAGAATTGAACGAAGTACCGTATAAATCGCAGCATGATGGCATTATGCACGCTTGTGGACATGATGGACATACAGCGATCGCACTAGGTACAGCATACTATCTCCAGCAGCATCGAGAAGACTTTGCAGGGACTGTAAAAATTATCTTCCAGCCAGCCGAAGAAGGGCCGGGAGGTGCAGAACCAATGATTGCGGCTGGGGTGCTGAAAAATCCTGATGTCGATGCCATTATTGGTTTACACCTGTGGAATAATCTCCCCTTGGGAACTGTCGGTGTTCGTGCTGGTGCGTTGATGGCGGCGGTGGAATTATTCAACTGCACAATTTTAGGCAAAGGTGGACATGGTGCAATTCCCCATCAAACCGTTGATTCGATTGTCGTTGCAGCGCAGATTGTCAACGCCCTACAAACCATTGTCGCCCGGAATGTTAACCCCATCGATTCCGCAGTGGTGACTGTTGGCGCACTGCACGCAGGTACAGCACATAATGTCATTGCTGATACTGCAAATATGAAAGGCACAGTGCGCTATTTTAACCCCGCATTTGCAGGCTTTTTTAAACAACGCATCGAGCAAATTATAGCTGGAGTTTGCCAGAGTCATGGCGCAAACTATGACTTAGAATATTGGAGTTTGTATCCCCCAGTAATTAATGATGCGGGGATTGCAGAATTAGTGCGATCAATTGCCGAAGAAGTGGTAGAAACGCCTGTAGGAATTGTGCCAGAATGCCAAACAATGGGCGGCGAAGATATGTCTTTCTTCTTACAAGAAGTTCCCGGCTGTTACTTCTTCCTTGGTTCTGCTAACCCAGACAAAGATTTAGCTTATCCCCATCATCACCCACGATTTGATTTTGATGAAACTGTCCTACCAATGGGTGTGGAAATATTCATCCGTTGCGTGGAGAAGTTTTTTAGTTGAGTTTATTTAGGATATTTCTGTTAATTTACAATCAAAAATAACAAGCCCAAAAATTATGATGAATTCCTTTTCATCGGCGACATCACAAAATGGACAAAACAATAACGAAGTTTCCGTAAATGTTATTGTTAAACAACAAGCGGATGGCAACTATTTTGCCATTGTTCCAGGCTTGCCAGAATTACAAGTAGAAGCAAGCGATCGCACTACTGCATTAACTGAACTTCAACAACGTATAGAAACCCATCTGGCTGGTGCAGAAGTTGTTTCTTTATCTGTAAAACTGCCCTCCACTGAGCAGAAAAACCCCTGGTTAGCAATGGCTGGAGTTTTTCAAGATGACCCACAATTTGAACAAGTACTTGAAGCTATAGAAAAGTATCGACATGAATTAGATGAGACTACAGAAAGTTATTTTTTGCAAGAGTAGGAGCGTAATTGTCTAGGTAAAAAGCCGATGATAAAATGGGTGCTTGATACTGACTATGTTTCGCTACTCCAACGAGGTCATCCAGTAGTTGTTAATAAAGTAGCTGCTGTGAATCCTGCGGAAATTGCAATCACATTAATCACGATTGTTGAGCAAATGTACGGTCGTTTGGATGTAATTAAACGCGGGAAATCAAAACAAGAATTAGTTACAGCTTATGTTTTATTCAGAGAAACATTTAATCTGTTGTGTCAAGCGAATATTCTTGATTTTAATGAAGCTGCATTTGATATCTATAACGAATTATTAAAGCAAAAAATTCGCGTTGGTACACAAGATTTAAAAATTGCTGCTATTGCACTTTCTTTAAATGCTACAGTTGTAACGCGTAACTTTAAGGATTTCCAGAAAATCCCTAATTTGAAAATTGTCGATTTGTCAATTACTGAAGGTCAGTGAACTCAGTAAAAAATTACTTTGCGCCTTTGCACCTTTGCGTGGACTTTTGATATTATCATCAGCAGCGCCAAAATATTGAATTATTTATGTCTGAAAACAATACAGACGCTTTGAGAAGTTGGTTAATAGTCTTACCAATTATATTTATTCTGTTTTTATCTGCCGTTTTTTTATACCATTTAACTTTAAAAATGATACAGATATGCAAGCAGCGCCTCGACTTCTCCTGACGGAGACGCTGCGCGAACGCTCGGCGAACAGAAATAGAGGTGAACAACCGATGATTTATAATCAATCAGAGTTTGATTTGCGTTGTGAGTGGGGCGCACAAGGAATTGCTCAACTTGCTCCTATTAGTGATGTCGTTGTTATAGTTGATGTGCTTTCTTTTTCTACCTGTGTAGAGATTGCTACTAACAACGGAGCGATAATTTTTCCATATATATTTGGTGATGAATCAACTCAAGATTATGCAAATTCGATACAGGCTGAATTAGCAACTCACAGACAACAAGGGTCTATAAATAAATATTCTCTCTCGCCAGTATCACTGATGAACATCCCATCTGGTACTCGGCTAGTTTTGCCTTCACTTAATGGTTCGACTCTGACTTTGCTAACTGGAAGTACACCTACTTTGGCGGGTTGTTTGCGAAATTGCGAAGCTGTAGCGCGGTTTGCCCAAAAATATGGAAGTAAAATTGCTGTGATTCCATCTGGTGAGCGATGGCAGGAAGATGGTAGCCTCAGACCAGCTTTTGAAGATTTGATTGGTGCTGGGGCTATTTTGAGCTATTTAGATGGCAGTTTATCACCAGAAGCGGCGATCGCTCTCCAGTCATTTCAAGCTGTTCGCCAAGATTTACTGAGTTACCTACAAAAATGTAGTTCTGGTAAGGAGTTAATTGCTAAAGATTTCGCCTCTGATGTTGAATTAGCCGCAGCTTTTAACATCAGCAGTTGCGTACCTTTATTTACTGATAACGCCTATAGAAAACAGTTAATTTAGGCAATTAAATGCAAAACAGCACCATTTTCAACCGTAGGGTAGGCAATGCTTACAACTTAAAAATCAAGGTTTGAGCCAGTTTTTAGCATTGCCCACCTTACCTTAATCGCAATAACCCAACTGCTACAAGATGTGGATAAAAACGCTTATCTTAAAAGTTTTCCTCCTGACTTGAAAGTGCTGAGTGCTGAGTAAAAATGCTAGTTCCACTTTCATGCTTGGCTATGAAACTTGTTTCATCGGGACTACCTTCTGCCTCCGGTTGGTGAATCTCGACTTCGCTCGATTACCGCGAAGCCGAACCACTGCCTCCTATTTACAAGTCACATTGATGAGTTTGGCAATATTTTGCACTATCAATCTCGTTTTGCAATTGATTTAATTTAATAATTTGAAAAGCTGAACCGCCTTGCACCTCAGCCAGAATATAAGCATATTTTTGACCTCTATAATAATGGTCTCGACCAACTTTAGTAACACGGCGAGATTGGCTAAAGTCATTAGCAATATTCGCGTTATAAATGCTTTGAATTAACTTCACTGCCTTGGGATTTTTGCTGGTGAATTTGATACTAGAGTCGCCGCTAATGGTGATTCCTTCTTTGGTGACTATGCCATTCTCTGCCGGAACATCAACATAGAAATATAAATTACCTTTATTACCTGAATAACCATGTGCTTCGCTACTATAGGTAAGTCTTGGTAATTGAGTTTTAGTTTTTGCCCATTTAATTACAGTGTTAATGTTTTGTCCTGGCAGTGCATTAGCAGGTTTAGTCGCCCATACAACCGCTAAAGATGACAAGGCTGCTAAGGTAATGAAGTTAAATTTATTACTGTTTTTCATAGTTCTTCCCTGTAGTAATGCTGGTTGCTACAGCATAGCCGATGATCATTTCGGGGTCATCTTGCAGGAAGCAACTGAGAGAGTGTTAATTTTTGTGGACAAAAGCCAAAATCAAGCGATCGCACTTGTCAACCAACACTCAAAATTTTTTTAGCTCTATACGATTCAGAAACCCCTATGTCGAGGGCTAATTCATCTTCCATATCGAAATTATGGTTGGTAATACCCTGACAAAACTTGATGGAAGTGAGAAATACCATATTCAATGTCTGCAAGCTGAAGCACACCATAAGCTTGGGAATGAACACTTGCTTGGAGCGATCGCACTACCCTAAAGTCTTCATTTAACACCCGTTCAAATTCAGTCCGAAATTTCTCAATCTGGTAAGGAAATTCTTCAATCTGTGCTTTTGTTTGATAAATAAAAACCTCAAACTTAGTTCTTGTGGGAGATAAAGGAGTCAGTTTAAAAACTGAAACTTTGTCTTTTGCCGTATTGACCATCATATTAGGAAAGATAAAGCCCTGATATGATTGTCCTTTTGGCTCTCCTGAAAAAGCAGGGTGATTTTTGACAAATTCATCATCTGTGAAAGGAACAAATATTTGATAGTGTCTGCCAGTTGGAGTATAAATAATATTCTTGGGGTCAAAACACTTTAAACTTTGGGCATGAACAACAGACAAATGATAGCATTCTAAATAATTCTCAATGGGAAATTTCCAGTTAGCTGGCTCTTCATAAAACCAGTGATCAACCTGTTGAAGTTCCTCCCAAGAATGCTTATACTGATTTAAATAGTCTGAGAATCCAGCCAAATAACTGACTAACGATTCCCCTTGTGATTCTGGGTGAACAAAGATAAAGCCGCCCCATATCTCGACGCGTCCTTTGGCTAGATAGACAGCTGACTGATCTAAATTGGGAAAACATTCAGCACGAGGCAAACCTTTGAGATTCCCTTCATAATTGAAGTTCCAACCATGATAAGGGCAACGCACCCGTTGACAATTACCTTGTCCTTCCAACATCCGCGCTCCTCGATGCGGACAAACATTGTGCATCGTTCGCAATTTGCCATGATTATCTCTAATTACGAACATAGGCTGATCTCCAACTTGGCAAGTGAGATAATCCCCAGGATTTGCTAAATCAGATTCACGTCCTACAAACTGCCAAGTTTTACGCCAGATAGTTTGCTGCTCATAAGCAAAAATTTGCTCACTAAAGTAGTAATTACCAGGTAGTCCAACTTTTGCTTGATGACTACTAGTAGTTTCATCAACCAATGAAGGATGGGAGAAGATATTCATCATGTTCAGTTATATTTAAATTAATATTTTTGAGCGATCGCAGGGCTGAAATCAACCTCAAATACAATTGCCTCTTGTGCTAACTCCTGCCACCAAACCTCCATTGCATCTATCATTTGCCGAAACCCTGTTGTAAACTCTTCAAATTGTTCGGGTCGTATATATTCTGCTACGGATGTTCGTAAACCAGCTTCATGTTCAAGTTCCCATTCGTTTAAATGCTTGCTAAAGAAATAGTGCAAATTTGTGGGCATAGGATTTTCCAACAAGCATTCTACCAGTTGCATAATCAAAGTTAATTCAGGAATTGCAGTTGCTTCGATCGCATAAGTTGCCCCAAGTACGTAGAGTAGTTGTTGCTCAAATATCAATTGCACAGTTGTCAGTAGTTTGGATGTAGCGATTGAGGGCATAGTGTTTTTCACAGGAACACCCAGCCCTTCTTCTAGTCCTTCTGCTAAAAGCCTGTAATGAGAAACTCCTTGGGTAGTGCTACCCATTTCCTCAGCTATATTTTCTGTGAGTTCCTCAACTACACTATTCCAACCTGCTGTAAGTGCTTTCTGTCTTGCTAACTCTGTGAAACTCACCAATTCTTTTGGAAAAATAGAATATTGCTGTATCACATAAATAATTTGAGCAAAGCTCCTCTCATTCACTATTCGGAAAACAGGATTTTCCGTAATGCTAAATGCTAAATAATCCTGAGAAATAAGTTGATTAAGATGCTTCGTTAAGTGATGAAAATCTATCAAATGGTTAGTCATTACTACAGATTTTTTAAATAACATTTAAGCCTTAATTTTGCCAATATTTGACGTGTATCTAACATTATTGTCTGACTATACTAGCTTTTTAAAAATTATGTTTCCTGAGTGAATGCGCTGAGGTTTTATAAAATATCAAATAGATTTAAACTAGTGTTTTTATCAAACAAATATAAAGAATTAATGTTTTATTTATTTTAATTATATTTTTTATTAAAAAATAGATTGCGTAGCAATATATTGAAAATATGTAAATAGAGATATTTCCTATTAATTAATAAAGTTTTTATAAAATAACATTTTATTTTGATAGTCTGAAGTTGCTCATGGGTAATCTAGGTTAAGCAAATAACTTCTCTTACCAAGATTTACAACTCATGAAAATACATCGATCTAGCAAAGTCCGCGCATTTTCGTTACAGCTTGTTCTGATCGTTCCTTTCGTGTTGCAAGTTTTTGGTATTGTGGGGTTAGTTGGATATCTGTCATATAAAAACGGCGAAAAAGCGGTCAACAATCTAGCCGATAAATTGATGGAGCGAACTAGTAGTGAGGTAAATCAACATTTAGATGCTTACCTGTCAATCCCCCATAGAGTTATTCAATTAAATGCGGAAGCAATTCGTATGGGATTGCTTGATGTGCGCGATCGCCTTAAAGTTGGCAAGTATTTCTGGCATGAAATGCAAGCCTATGACCTAACCTTTATCAGCTTAAATCTAGCCACTGGCGAAGGGGCTGGTGCTGGTCGTTACGATGGTAAGACTGTGACAATCGATGATAATGCCATCAAAACACCAGACCGACCAAAAAATACGAAAACTTACTTAACGGACAAAGATGGTAATCCCACCCAAGTGATGACGACCAGTACATGGGATACCCTCAATGAGCCTGCGTATACTGAACCGGTAAAAGCGGGAAAACCTATCTGGGTTCGCATTTATACTTACTATGACCCCGCATATCCTCCATATATTGTGGCATCAGCAGGCCGTCCGGTTTATGATGCTGGTAAAAAACTGATTGGTGTTGTGGGGGCTGAAATCCACCTGTTGAAACTCAGCGAATTTTTGCAAAAACTGGATATTAGTCGTTTTGGAGAAGTTTTTATTATTGAGCGTGATGGTATGTTAGTCGCCAATTCTGCTCAAGAAAAACCTTTTACCGTAGAGAATAACCAAATTAAGCGCCTCAAAGCAATCGACAGCCCTAATCCTATGGTCAAGGGCATCGCCAAGCAACTTCAGCAGCAGATTCCCGATTTCCACTCGATTACCAATACCCAAAAACTGACAGTCAATGTTCAAGGAGAATATTTGAATCTCCATATTGTGCCTTGGCATGATGAATATGGTTTGGACTGGTTGGTGGTAGTTGGTATTCCCGAAAAAACTTACATGGCACAAATCAATGCCAACACCCAATCTAGCATTCTGCTGTGTTTTGGGGCCTTAATATTAACAACGACGATTGGCATATTTACTTCGCGCTGGATTGCCAGTCCAATTTTGCGTTTGAATCAAACTACCCAAGCAATAGCATTCGGTGATTTACAACAGACACTCCAACAGGGCAATATCCATGAACTCAATATCCTTGCTGACTCGTTTAATTATATGGCAGGGCAACTGCGCGAATCCTTTATTGCTTTAGAAAATAGTAATGCCGAACTAGAAGAGCGAGTGGAAGCACGGACTTGTGAACTTCAAACAGCCTTGAGTGAATTGCAGCGTACCCAAGCACAAATAGTTCAAAGTGAAAAAATGTCTAGCCTAGGCCAATTGGTAGCAGGCATCGCCCATGAAATCAATAACCCGGTCAACTTTATTCACGCTAATCTCGCTCACCTAGATGAATATACTCAAAACTTGTTGCAGATGATTTATCTTTGCCAAGAACGCCATTCTAGCAATGACCCAGAAATTCAAGTATTAGCAAAGGAAATGGATCTAGAATTTCTCATCGAAGATTTACACAAAATTTTGTCTTCGATGAAAGTTGGGACTGAGAGGATTCGGAGCATTGTACTGTCTCTGCGGAATTTTTCGCGGATGGATGAGGCGGAATTTAAAACAGTTGATATTCATGAAGGCATCGAAAGTACGTTATTAATTTTGCAACACCGCCTCAAAGACAAACCAGACCGCCCAGGAATTGAAGTTATTCGAGATTATGGCAAATTGCCCCAGGTAGAATGCTATCCTGGTCAACTCAATCAAGTATTGATGAATATTCTGGTAAATGCAGTGGATGCCCTTGATGAGGTAGATATCAAGCGCACTTATCAACAGATACAAGAAAATCCTAGCCAAATTACTATCCGCACTTCAGTCGTTGATGCCAAATTGCTAGAAATTGCGATCGCTGATAATGCCCAAGGAATGCCAGAATCTATTCAAAAGAGGATATTCGATCCATTTTTCACCACCAAACCTGTAGGCAAAGGAACAGGTATGGGTATGGCAATCAGCTACCAAATCATTACAGAAAAGCATAGTGGGAAATTACAATGTTTTTCCACCCTTGGGGAAGGCAGTAAATTTGTAATTCAATTGCCTATCCGGCAACTAGTTCCTCAAACGAAGCTGACTGAATTAAGCTAAAAGCAAACATTTGTATATTTTTGTCGGAGCTAAAGAAAATCTCAGTTGCGACTCCAGTAAAATGTTTTTGTAAAGTTTTTAACTTTCAGATACAAAACTTAGATTTTGTCTCATGTCGCAGGAAGTATTTATTCTTAGTTTTGCTTAAACAAGGCTACAGAATCTACATACTTCTTAATAAATTACCAGGAAAAACGCAAAACGTTCTAATCTAAAAGCTGACTGGGTTAATTTTACTGGCAGTTTTGAAGGCGGTACTCTGAAGGCATAAACACATCAATGTGTCAAGCCTCAAAGCGACCCAGACTTAACACATAAACGATTATGATGGGAGTTTTACAAATCCGATGAGTGTTAAGGCGAGTGGTGGAAGCTCAGTTGCGCGTCCGCAACTATATCAAACCCTAGCTGTAGCAACCATTTCTCAAGCGGAACAGCAAGACCGCTTTTTAGGAACTGGTGAATTAAATGAACTGGCAAGCTATTTTGCATCTGGTGCAAAACGTTTAGAAATTGCCCAGATTCTCACAGAAAATTCCGAGATTATCGTATCTCGTGCAGCTAACCGGATATTTGTCGGTGGTTCGCCAATGGCTTTCTTAGAAAAGCCCCAAGAACCAGAATTAGTGACTGCTGGCGCTGCTGTTGGCGCTGGTGATATCACAGAAGGCATGAAACTGGGAACAGTCACCTACGTTGAAAGCCGTGGTGGGTTCTTAGAAAACTTGCGTTCTATCTTCAATACTTCTCCTGGTGGCCCAACACCTCCAGGGTTCAGACCAATAAACGTTTCTCGTTACGGACCAAGCAACATGGCCAAGAGCTTGCGGGACTTGTCCTGGTTCTTGCGCTATGCTACTTATGCGATCGTAGCTGGCGACCCCAACATTATTGCTGTAAACACCAGGGGTCTGCGGGAAATTATTGAAAATGCTTGTTCTGGTGAAGCAACTATTGTGGCTTTGCAGGAAATTAAGTCAGCATCCCTGTCTTACTTCCGCAAAGATGCTGAGGCTACAGAAATTGTGTCTCAGTACATGGATGTGTTGCTGACAGAATTTAAAGCACCCACACCTTCGACCAAAGTACGTCAACGTCCTTCTGGCGACCAACAAGGTTTACAACTGCCGCAAATTTATTTTAATGCCGCAGAACGCCGTCCCAAGTATGTGATGAAGCCTGGGTTATCAGCTACCGAAAAAAATGAGGTAGTCAAAGCAGCATATCGGCAAATTTTTGAGCGCGATATTACCCGTGCTTACAGCTTGTCGATTTCTGATTTGGAATCCAAGGTAAAAAATGGCGACATCTCCATGAAAGAGTTTGTCCGCCGTTTGGCAAAATCTCCGCTTTACCAAAAACAGTTTTATCAGCCTTTTATTAACAGCCGCGTCATTGAACTTGCTTTCCGTCACATTTTGGGACGGGGGCCAAGTAGCCGGGAAGAAGTCCAAAAATACTTCTCTATCATTTCTAATGGTGGTCTGGCTAAATTAGTGGATGCGCTGGTAGATTCTGACGAATACGCTGATTACTTTGGTGAAGAGACAGTACCCTACATTCGCGGTTTGGGTCAAGAAGCCCAAGAATGTCGGAACTGGGGGCCGCAGCAAGACCTGTTTAACTACAGTGCGCCTTTCCGCAAAGTACCACAGTTCATTACCACATTCGCAGCTTACGAACAACCATTACCAGATCAACACCCTTATGGTTCTGGTAACGACCCATTAGAAATTCAATTTGGGGCGATTTTCCCGAAAGAAACTCGCAACCCCAGCACCCGTCCAGCGCCATTTGGTAAAGATACAAGACGGATCTTGATTCACCAAGGGCCGGGAATTAATAACCAACTGAGTAACCCAAGAGCGCGAGGTGTAGCGCCTGGTAGCCTGGGGCCAAAAGTATTCAAGCTGGATCAACTTCCTGGCACTATTGGTAAGAAAGCCGCCAAGGGTGCAAGTGTTAAGTTCTCTGAAAGCTCCACCCAGGCAGTAATTAGAGCAATTTACTTGCAAGTTATCGGTCGTGATGTTTACGAAGGTCAACGGCTGAAAGTCCAAGAAATTAAGCTGGAAAACGGCGATATTTCTGTACGGGAATTTGTCAGAGCTTTGGCTAAGTCTGACTTGTTCCGTGGTTTGTACTGGACACCGTTGTATGTTTGTAAAGCGATCGAATACATCCACCGTCGCTTGTTAGGTCGTCCGACCTACGGTCGCCAAGAAAATAATAAATACTTTGACCTTGCTTCTAAGAAAGGTTTTTACGCTGTTGTTGATGCCATCTTAGATAGCGTGGAGTACAGCGAAGCCTTTGGAGAAGATACAGTTCCTTACGAACGCTATCTAACTCCGGCTGGTGTGTCATTGCGACAACTGCGTGTTGGTACTATCCGCGAGGATGTGGTCGCCACCAAAGTTGATAAGCAAGAAACACCCCGCTTTGTGGAATTGGGTGCTGTGAGCCAAAATCGCACAGAACCAGATATTCAGTTCCGGATTAATCAAGGTGTTAGCAAGCAACGGGAACAAACAAAAGTCTTCAAGCTGGTAGCAAATACATCTGATAAAGTTGCAGTGCAAACTTTAATTAGTGCTGCTTACCGCCAGATTTTTGAGCGCGACATTGCACCTTACATCGCTAAAAACGAATTCACCAGCCTAGAAAGTAAGCTGGGTAACGGTGAAATCACCGTGAAAGAATTTATTGAAGGTTTGGGTTACTCTAACCTCTACCTGAAGGAGTTCTACACACCTTATCCCAACACTAAAGTAATTGAGTTGGGAACCAAGCACTTCTTAGGACGTGCGCCTGTTGACCAAGCAGAAATCCGCAAGTATAACCAGATTTTGGCTACCCAAGGTCTGAAGGCGTTTATTGCTGCGTTGTTAAATAGTGCAGAGTATCGCCAAGTATTTGGAGAAGATACAGTTCCTTACCGTCGCTTCCCAACTTTACCTGCGGCTAACTTCCCCAACACCGAGAAGCTTTACAACCAACTCACTAAACAAAACGATGATGTGGTTGTGCCTAGCTTTAAGCCAGTCAAAGCAAGGATGGAGTCTGCCAAGACACCAATTTTGGCAAAAGCGATCGCAGATTTGGCAGCCCAAGCACGGCAAATCGACAAGACCAAGCCGTTGTTTATCGAGTTGGGTCGTTCTTACAACGATGGTCGCGGTCAATCTGTCGAAGTGGGTGTGGGTACCAGCCGCCGTAAGCCTGCACGGATTTTCCGCTTAACAGATGGTAGTAGCCAAACCGAAAGGCAGCTAGTAATTAACGCTGCTTACTGTCAGGTATTGGATGTGTTTAGCGGTCAAGTTCCTGATTATTACCGTCGTAGCGAACTCGACAGCAGACTGCGGAATGGTGAAATCTCAGTGCGCGAGTTTGTCCGAGAACTCGCCAGCTCCGAAATCTATCGCAAACGCTTCTATACTCCTTATCCCAACACCAAGGTGATTGAATACCTATTCCGTCATCTGTTGGGTCGCGCACCAGCTACTCAAGGCGAAATCCGTCAATATAACAAACTATTGGCTGATAGCGGTTTGAGAGCAGCTGTAGAAGCAATTATAGATAGCCCAGAATACGCTCGCTACTTTGGTGAAGATGTGGTTCCATACCCACGCTTCCCATCTCTACCTGCTGGTAACTACCTCGGTAGTGTTCAGGCTGCTGCTGACCTGGTGAAACAATCTTGGTCTAGCTTGTCTCCGGCTGTATTAACTGGTCGTCCAAGCGATCGCTAATACTTAGTCAATAGTCCAGGTTCAATAGTCAAGAGGTTAACACTCTTGACTATTGACTCATGGCTATAAACTATTGACACTTTACCTTTAGCAACACTCCTCTCAGATTGTGTGTTCAGGTGTAAATCTGAAAAGGAATATTACAAAATATTAAGAGCAGTCATAAATGCTCAACAGAATGCCGGAGAATATTTTGCGGAAGGTAGCTGAGTTTTACAGCTCGTGTAGTTGAAATTAACACCAGCAAACTCGTAAAGTATTAGCTACAGCAGCGACTCAACTGTTGTATCTAAAAAACAACGAGAGAACGTAGCTACCATTCAACCGAAATTAAAATCGCACCAGTTTCATATCCTGGTTTCATTAGTACTGGAGGAATCCATTAATGAGTATCGTCACGAAGTCCATCGTGAATGCTGATGCAGAAGCTCGCTACCTCAGCCCTGGCGAATTAGATCGCATCAAGGCTTTTGTTTCTGGTGGCGCACAACGCCTCCGCATCGCTCAAGTTTTAACCGACAACCGTGAGCGTCTAGTTAAGCAAGCTGGCGACAGCTTGTTCCAAAAGCGTCCTGATGTTGTATCTCCTGGTGGTAACGCTTACGGTCAAGAATTGACAGCTACCTGCTTACGCGACCTAGACTACTACCTACGCCTCATCACCTACGGAATCGTTGCTGGTGACGTTACACCCATCGAAGAAATCGGTATCATCGGCGTTCGTGAAATGTACAAGTCTTTAGGTACTCCTATTGATGCTGTTTCCGCAGGTGTTGCTGCACTGAAAAATGCTGCTTCTACCCTGTTGTCTGCTGAAGACGCTTCTGAAGCTGGCTCTTACTTTGACTACGTAGTAGGTTCATTGGCGTAGGGTAAAGCTTTTTCCCTGCTGACACAAACTGTTGCAATACGGTTGAAAATAAGGAATTAACAAAATGGCTCAAGACGCAATTACCGCTGTCATTAACTCTGCGGACGTTCAAGGTAAATACCTCGATACAGGTGCTTTAGAAAAGTTAAAAGCCTACTTTGCAACTGGTGAACTGCGCGTTCGTGCAGCTACCACCATCAGCGCAAACGCAGCTGCGATCGTTAAAGAAGCTGTTGCTAAATCTCTGTTGTACTCTGATATCACCCGTCCCGGTGGTAACATGTACACCACCCGTCGTTACGCTGCTTGTATCCGTGACTTGGATTACTACCTCCGCTACGCTACCTACGCTATGTTAGCTGGCGATCCTTCCATCCTGGATGAGCGTGTATTAAACGGCTTGAAAGAAACCTACAACTCCTTGGGTGTACCCGTAGGCGCTACTGTACAAGCTATCCAAGCAATCAAAGAAGTAACCGCCAGCTTAGTCGGCCCCGACGCTGGTAAAGAAATGGGCGTTTACTTAGACTACATCTCCTCTGGCTTGAGCTAAGAGCTAGTTGGCATCTAAGTCATTAGGTGCAGCTTTATTAAGGTCTGGAAATCAACTGTGAGTGCTAGAACGTCTTGTCGCTTATTGCAATTGCATAGATTATGATGAGTGTTAGTGGTCTAGTATTGATGTTTGATTTCCAGCCTTGGAAAGATTAATTAAAGATTTGTCTAAAAAATATACTCCCGCTTCATTTTGAGATAAAAAAAGTTTTCACACTCACCACAGGAGATTCATAACATGGCGCGGTTGTTTAAAATTACTGCTTGCGTTCCAAGCCAAACCCGGATTCGTACTCAACGCGAACTACAAAATACCTATTTCACCAAATTGGTTCCTTACGAAAATTGGTTCCGCGAACAGCAACGGATTCAAAAAATGGGTGGCAAAATCGTTAAAGTGGAACTGGCAACTGGCAAGCAAGGTACCAACGCTGGGCTGTCCTAATTCATCTATACAAATAGAACTTTATTGTAGGGAGTTCCCAAGAGGTCAAAAAAGACCTCTTTTTTTATCGATATTTTAGGTCTAAAACCCCGTCCCAAAAGCTGGAACTGGAACTAATCTATCTAAAAAAACAAAAAAATAAGGTTTTAGTAAAGGGTGCAGGGGTATGAGGGTATAAGGGTGTAAGTATTCAAAACCCTTACACCCAATCCCCACAGACAATTGTGGTGTGTAAGTCCTGTTTAGGCAGACACTCTGCTCGTGCAGAAATTGGTCAAGATGTTGATAAATCATTGAAGATTACTACATATCATCCAGAAGTCAGAATTGAGAATCATCAGTTCTGACTTTTGAATTTTTACAGAACTTCTGCGCTAAAATATTGCCAAAATACTGGGTGTGACAAACTGGCGATCGCAGTTTATCCAGGAGTGAGGGAGAGGAAAGTATTTTTGGATTACCTAAAACCTAAAATTACAAATTAATTATGTTTTCTCCGATTCCTTGCCATTTACCGCGTGTCACCATTGTTGGTGCTGGTAGAGTTGGTAGTACTCTCGCCCAACGTATTGCTGAGAAGAATTTAGCAGATGTGGTGTTACTCGATATTATTGAGGGTATGCCGCAGGGTTTAGCACTGGATTTAATGGAAGCTAGAGGAATAGAACTGCATAACCGTCAGATTATCGGGACGAATAATTATGCTGATACGGCTAATTCTGAAATTGTGGTGATTACGGCTGGGTTACCGCGTAAACCGGGAATGAGTCGGGATGATTTGCTGAGAACTAATGCCAAGATTGTCGTCGAAGCCGCGAAAAATGCGATCGCACATTCGCCCAATGCAATTTTTATTGTCGTCACCAACCCTTTAGACGTAATGACTTATTTAGCTTGGCAAGCCACAGGTTTACCACGCGATCGCATTATGGGTATGGCTGGCGTGTTAGACTCAGCCCGCTTTGAAACTTTCATCGCTTTAGAATTGGGTGTTTTACCTGCGGATGTGAAGGCGATGGTATTAGGTAGCCACGGCGATTTAATGGTTCCATTGTCTCGTTATGCCACCGTTAACGGCATTCCCATTACAGAATTATTAGACGCAGCTACCATTGAAAGTTTAATAGCAAGAACCCGCAATGGTGGTGCAGAAATTGTTGAATTAATTCAAACAGGTGGCGCATTTTTCGCCCCTGCATCGGCGACAAGTATGATGGTTGAGTCAATCTTATTAAATCAATCGCGGCTATTGCCAATTGCGGTTTATTTAGAAGGCGAATATGGTTTAAAAGATGTAGTAATTGGTGTGCCTTGTCGCTTAGGCTACGGTGGAATTGAAAGTATTTTAGAATTAAGTTTAAGTGAAAGTGAAATAGCAGCGTTGCATAATTCTGCTAAATCTGTGCGGAAAAATATCGAGCGATCGCAAGAAATTTTAGCAGTGAAATAAGAATAGCAATCGCTTATTTCATTTTCACAATGATGCCACAAATAACTTTTCCTCACGGTCAGCAGCAAACGCAAGACAGGCTTTAATATCTTCAGATGTCAGTTCTGAAAAATCTTCTAAAATTTCTGCTTCTGTCATACCTCCTGCAAGATATTCGAGAATATCATATACGGTGATTCGCATTCCCCGAATACAGGGTTTACCGCTCCGCTTTCCGGGTTCGATAGTAATAATATTTTGGTAGTTCATGATTTAGATATCTTCCCTAGAAAAAACAATTTATACGTGAACTTATTTCACAATTTTATCTCAACAATAAGACAAATAATATTGCGATCGCAAGAGATATTATAGGTTTTCTCGTTGTAGTGAAGTCCGAGCAAGAATAATTAACCGCCGATGGACGCAGATAAATTTGTAACTCGGCAGACTGGAAAACGCTATAGCTGGAATTTCATAATTTTGCTTCATATTTATTGCTGATAGATTTTTCAAAAGTATTTATTCTATGAGTAACTTTTAAGAAGTGTCATTTGATTGACATATATAACAATATTATTTAATTTATAAAAATCTTGCTCAGAACCCCGACTTTTTTTATAAGTCAGCGATATTCTGTGTCAATATTCAGCAATTACGCGGTTATTTTTTACTCTCGGAATCATTTAAAAAGAAACAGTCGCTACGATGTTTTTTGTCAGAAAAAATACTCAATATGCCAACCAAAAATATAGCTCAGACGAAAACTCGCCTCCTTTTGGCTTTGTGGGATTTGGGAGGAGTGCAGCAGGAAGTAAAAAAAGGCTTATTGACTAAGCGTATTGTTTCCAAAGGTAAAAAAGCAGCAGATTACCAAAGTGTATTCGAGGAATTACGGAAGCAAGGCGCGATCGCAATTTCCAAAACGGGCTATTCTCTTGCTTCTCCCAAGGGTTTAGAAGTTCTAGGTGAGGGTTTGAGAAGTTCCGAGTTTAGATTTGACGGAACTATTGTTGGGAGTTGGACTGCAAATGCACTAGTTAAATGGATTGGTGGAATTAATAGCACAGTTACTAGTACACCCGCACCAGAAAAACCTAACAAGGGTGCGATCGCTTCCTACGAAGAATTTAAGTTAGTCGTGCTGGAAGTCTACGACAAATTGAATTATGAATACAACTTCAATCATCTAGTTCCAATTTATCGGATTAGAAGACAAGTAGGCGATCGCTTAAGCCGTACAGAATTTAATGATTGGCTGCTAGAAATGCAAGCTGACGATATTTTGCAACTACAAGGCGGAAGTGTAGAAGATAGCGCACCAGACAAGATAGAAGATTCTATCACCACAGTCTTAGATGGATTACGCTGTTACGCCAGACTGTTGAAAGCATAAATTTTTTGTACTCCTCACTCAATAAATATCATCTCAAAAACTATGATTGCTACCACATCTACCATTGATGAACTGATTAGAAATAAAAATCCATTCGCCGGACATATTGTTGTCAGACCGCAACAAATATGGGGAAAAAGTTATCCCGATGTTACCTCAATTAATGCTCATGCTTCTGATGCAGTGTTTAATGCAGTTGAACAGATCCGCCAAGGAAAACGTGAGACTGTAGGCATTACTATAACTGCTGAAAAAGGATTGGGTAAGAGCCATATTATTAGTCGCATTCGCCATCGCTTACAAGCAGAAAATACAGCTTTATTTATCTACATGGGTAAGTATGACAATCTGAATCAGATTAAATCTCAATTTTTGCAAACTGTTGCTTCTAGCCTGAGAGCTTTTGGCAGTCAAGATTTGATGCAGTGGCAAGAAATAGCAGCAGCTTTAATTAATGAAGCGAAGAAATGTAACTATACCCCACGGCAATACATCAATGGCTACCCAAATTTGTTAAAAAATTCACCAAGGATAATTGATGATTTAACAGAAGCAGTTCTGAAAATTAAGCCTGAGATTACTAACCCCTATATTATTCGAGCTATTCTGTAGACACTTTCTAATCCACATGCTCAGTATGCAACTTATTGGTTATCAGGTTTAGAAATTACACAAATACAAGCTGATTCTCTAGGTCTGCCAAACTCCAAAAATGATGATAAAGAAGCTGAGGCTTTAAGTAATGTACGCCAAATATTAGATATAACTAGCAATTATAAAGTTCCCGTAATCTGTTTCGATGAATTAGATATTGCAGATATTTCCGACACAGGATTTACCGCACCTCAAATTGTCGCTAACTTAGTCAAGGACTTGTACAACAGTCTCAAAAGAGGTGTTTTATTACTATCAATGTATCCCGAAACATGGAATGAGCAAATTAGAACACTACCACAGGCTGATGCAGTAATTGATAGATTGGCAAGTGAAAAATCTGACAGGCAACCGATAGCATTAAATTATCTTAATTCTGATAATGTGCTTGCTCTTGTCCAAGCATGGCTAAAAGATTTTTACCAAGATAATCAAGAAAATCCACCACATCCTCTTTATCCATTTGATGAAAATAAACTTAAAGAACTTGGGAAAGGAAGACCAACTTTAAGGTCAGTTTTAAAATGGTGTGCAGACAATTTTGTAATTAATACACCTATTATTAATAATGGTGGAAAAATAGATAAAAATTCTATAGATACAGAATCCGAGCCAATAATCACTCCACACCCAGTTAAAGCATATTTCGATAATGAATTATCGAACGTAGAAGCTTCTATTGATTCATTAATGGAAGAAGCTACAACTATTAGTGATGCTATCTGGTTGGCTTTTGTGAGCTTGGTTGATAAAACTGTAGAAGAAATTGCCATTGAAGCCATTGAGGACTTATCTGGTATTGAAACTGGTGCATCAGGTGACAGGTTTATTGATTTCAAAGTTATCGGTAATAATAGGAAAGTGAGAATTGGAGTAAGTGTAGTTCAGAAAGATGGTAGGTTTATAGGTGCTGCATTAGATAGACTAATCGACTACAAAAGATTTGACCTAACTCGCGGTTGCCTAGTTCGTTCTAAAACAATTAGCCCAAATGCTGCATTAGCTAGAGAACGTTTGAGAGTACTTTTACAAGATAAAGGTGGAGAATGGGTAGGCTTTCAAAGTCAAGATGTTAAAGCTCTATTAGCTATCTATTTTGTTTGGTACAACAGCGAAAGCTACGAACTAACAGAAGAACAAGTATTTGATTTTATTGAGCAGCAACAATTAGCAATCAACAATCCTTTGATTCGAGAAATACTCAGTGATCCTTCTGGTCAAGAACCAGATAATTTGACTGATGATGAATTACCTATGAGAATACCTCAAAGCATTTCTATCGCTGATAATATACAACTAACTCTATAACTAATAAAGCATGAATAAGCTGTTTTCACTGCCAACAGCTTTGTGTTTACCTGCCCCTGAAATTGAAGCTTTAATACAGGGGCAAACAATAGCAGCTATGCCCAAGATATTTATTCGTCCTGGGCAGAGATTTGCTCTTTATCCAGCACAAAGTTTATCTATTGCATTACCATTTGAGAAATACTATCGGGTCAATATCTTACCTGTTAGTAATCTCGATGCTACTCATACATCTAATATTAAATCTTGGGCAAAATGTGAATTTTGCCAAATTTTAGATGAAACTAAGCCATTAGATATTTTGTCTCAATTAACCATCTTTTCTCCAGAAGCTTTAAAGGAGATAATTAAACAGCAGCAGCATATTTTTCTAGCTTATTTACGTGTGTATAATTTAGCTAGTTATCAAGAATTTGCAGTTAACTCAAATATTCAAGATAAACTAGGTAAATTTGTTAGTTCACAATCTTCTATAACTGTAACTGAAGAATTACCAGTATTAAGCGATCGCACTTTTACCCAACGCAAACAGCAACTAGAAAAATTAGAACCACCTCTACACCCTGAATTACAAGAATTGCAAAGTGCATTAGCTTCAATAGCAATTACTAACCCAGCCGCGAAAAATTTAGATGATGAGATTAAAGTATTTTTAGGGTGGAATATTTATCAATCTCATCAGATTTTAGATACGGACTTAACTTGGATTAAAAAAATTGCTGAAGTTGGTAATTCTAGTGATGGTCATCAATTTGAAAAGCTAGTACGTCGTGGACTGATAAAATTAGGTTTTACTGGTTTAGGGCTTAATCCAGATGCAACTGGTGGAGCTGGAGGAATGGATTTTTACACTGAAAACCCTTTCTCAATGGTAGGAGAGTGTAAAGCAACTAAAACTGAGAAAGTTCCTGATGGTACTCCGGCTCAATTGCTCAAAATAGGTATGAACCATTTAGGTAAATTTCAGTATGATAATTCTATTAAATTAATCGTAGCGGCTGGAGAACTAAATAGTTACGCATTGAGAACAGCAACCGAAAATCATATGAACGTTATTAGTCCTGAGACTCTACAAAAATTAGTTGAACTGCAAACATATTATAAAAACTCTATTAATTTATTAGAGCTAAAACTATGTTTACAACAAGCTCCTTTTGGTTTAGCAGAAGAAAAAGTCAATAATTATCTTGAAAAAGTAGAACAATCCATAAAATTGCGATCGCACTTAGTTAACTTAGTTAAAAACTATTTACACAATTCAGGCACAGAATCCGCAGGTGTAGACGCTTTACATGGTGCTTATTTTGGCTCGAATCCACCACGTCCAATCAAAACCGAAGAAATGCACGAAATTTTGATAGAACTTTCTTCACCGTTAACAGGCTATTTAGGTAGAGAAAAAGGAACGGATTGGAGGAGCGATCGCTTTTATTTTCTGCGTGAGTTACAAATATACTCAAGATAGCTAAATGCTATATAGCATTGCTAAATCATTTGTGAACCCAAAGATCCCCGACTTCTTCAAGAAGTCGGGGATCTGAGCCTCTCGATTCTCACCAATCAAATAAGATTGCTATAGTAACCATTATCTTTCAAACATCTCTTTTATCCCAAGGTCAAAATGCCGGCTTGATAATTAACAAGCAATGGCAAGATTTTTAACCACTCTGAACCTAACAAAAATTCTGTAATCTCATCCCCTGCATACACAGGGATTTCATACTCTTTTTCGTCTAATATTAACTTTCCTAAATATACCTTGAATGAGGTTTCGCCTTGTGCAGTTCGTAAAGTATCTCTACCAAGATAAGACCAGCCTAAACTCTCTATATCTTGCTGGTTTAGAGCTAAAAAGCCTGTGAAGCCAGTATCTAACATGGTATCTACAGGTAAATTTAACCCATCTTCAGTAATTAACTCAATCACAAAAAATAGTTGCCCATTTTCTCCAAAGCTGCCCTGAATCATATTCTGCCAGTGCTTCCTGTTTCGTTTATGCAAAAAACACAGTGGTCAGCATTTGGGTAATTTTCTAATGCTTTTTTATGCGCTTGTATATTTTCAGGGTCAATGAAATAATCACCACTATTTGGCTCAATTGCAATATACCAACCGTAATGTTCCTTAATCAACTCAGGACGCACGCGCTCAAAAATTGCTCGACAACGCTGATAAAATGCTTCATCTTCTGCTTTGCGTCTAGCTAATTCTTCAGGTGATAAAGTTCGTTCGGGAAATATTCGGCCTTGGCGTGCAGGTTGTTTTGCGGTTGATTCAGCCATATTAATAGGATGATGTATTCATTTCCTATTATAAAAAAGTAAGGGCGATCGCCTCTACTTTCTTCTCAACCCCAAGTAATATTAAAACTCTGCGTTCTCTGCGCCTCTGTGGTGCAAAAAAATAGGCAGTGATAATCAATACCACCGCCTAAAATCAACACCAGTTTAATCTATCGTCACGACATTAGTTATTACTTGCGTCCATATTCATCAGCCGGATCGCCAAAAGGGTCTGCACTAGTTGGACTAATATTGCTGTACTCATCAGGCGTGTCGCTAGAGGGTTCTTGATTAGCTGGACTTAAGCCTTCATAAATTTGGTCTTCTGGCTCAAGATAATCATCTTCGCTATCTGGACGCACATTACTTTTATCTGTCTCTTGGTCAAACTCATTATTATTTGAGCCTGTGAAAAACTCTTTCGCTCTTTGAAAAAAGCCGTTTACCATAATAATGACTCTCCTATATTTTTTACTAAATAGATTTGTTAACTTGCTTATTAAAAGCTCATAGTAAAAATTATCAAGGAATCTTTGCAGTATTTACTCCTGCCTTTGAGAGAAATAGCACTCACTCTCTAGAAATATGTTCATGATTTACGCACAAAGATTATCTGTGGAGATTGGGTGGGGTTTGGGGTGTAAGGATTTTGAATCAGTACACCCCTATACCCCTGTACCTCTACACCCTCACCAAAACCCTTGATTTTTCGTTTTGATGCGTAAGTCCTAATGTTGTTATGGCAGATGACAGAGTTATAGTATACCTGTATATGAATTTACCTTAAAATAATCAATTATCTCTGCGTATTTAAGTTCTGTTCATAGGCTAAAAAATTACATTGCTTGCTATTAATCGGATTTACCCGCCTAGAGGGTCTTTTAAGAAATGGTGTAGGGATATCAGGGTTTGACACGTCTATATTCTTCGATAAAGACGGAATTTTGGGTTTTTTTAGGTTATTAGGGATGGAGGGGAGAGCGATCGCCTGTCCCCAAAAAATTGTAGTGTCCGTAAATATGAAGTTAACTTGTTCTAAAATTTACAAAAAATTTATACTTAGCTACTGTGTAACTTCATTTACAGAAATTAGTTTTGTTAATACTGTCGATAAACTCAACTTATACTTATTACACTGGTAATTATCCCTAACAATTATTAAAACTAAAACCAATAACATTATGTATTATCAACTCTGGAATTTATTCTTGAGCGAGGATAAGTATTTCTATTGGAAGGAGAAGGTCAAATTACTGCCAAGATTTGACCATTTTACATGGCAGAAAATTATTGATTTTTTATCACTAGTAGAGCAGAATTTTTTTCTCAGTACTCAACTAGAAAAAATCGATAGCATTGAAGAGTTTCTGATATTGGCTAAAGAAAATGGGTACAAATTGACTCAAGAAGCAGTTGCATGGTTTGTAATTACCAGAAAACAAATTTGGGATTTGTTGGATACTGCACAGAAAATCCCATCTTTAAAAGAACAATTACTAGCTGCTAAAAATCCACAACAGTTTATTAAAATAGCTACCGAGCATCGGTTTCATTTTTCTATTGAAGAATTAGCATGGCTATTAACTGAAGTTAAATGTTCGCCAGAATTAGTATCTCTCAATAATAGTGTGGGAGAAATTTTCACAGCTTCAAATTACGGCAGAATTGAAATCGGATATTGGATTTGGTTAGCCGAAGATTGGGGAATAGTACCACCATTCTGTCATGTGCATAAATCTGATAATCTTGTCAGTGAAAATATCCTCAATCCATTTTTCCTAGATCGCTGCTTTTTACCTAAGAGCTACTTTACTCAAAGGTTGATGAGTGTGGTGTGAGGAAAGGGGCGAGGGAGTAGAGGCTAGAGGTTAGGAATTTGTACTTTTTGATTCAGCACTTTTGAAGTAAGTAATGAGTAATAAGTAGTGAGTAATAAGTAAATTTCCGACTCATCACTCATTACTCATTATTTGCCATACAATTAAGCATCCTGATCGTTGAAGGTATGACTTCAGATCAGGATGCTTGATTGTAGTTGAGCTAGAAATTTTAGAACAAATTAGCTAATAGAAGCTTTTAAACTGTTTGGTTGAGCAAAATCGCCTTGCAACACTACGCCCCGTTGATTGGCGTGTAAGTGACGCAGAATTTTGTAAATTGCTTCTACTTCTTCTTTAGCACCCACTTTTTCGGCAATTTCTGACAAGGAAAGGGGTGTTTTTTCACTTTGTAAAACAGTAACTACTTTAGTTTGCAAATCCAGAATAGCGGCGGCGGCTTTTTTACCTGCTTCTACTCCTGGTTGGTGATAAGCGTTAATGTTTACTAAGTTGCCATAAAAACCAACGGCACGGTCATACAAGGCAATTAAAGCGCCGACTGTGCGGGCATTAACTTGAGGAATCGTTATAGTAATTGAATCGCGCTGATTTTCATAAAGGGCTTTGCGTGTTCCTTGGAGGAAACCAGCCAGATAATCGCCAGATGTCACGCCAGGATCGATTTCTGGGGATTGACCTTGACGGTCTTCTAAAACTTCAATCAAAGTAGCAAAGAAGTTTGGTACACCATCACGCAATTGTTGGACGTAAGCATGTTGGTCTGTGGAACCTTTGTTACCGTAAACGGCAATACCTTGATGGACAATATTACCGTCTAAGTCTTTTTCTTTACCCAAAGATTCCATTACTAGCTGCTGTAAATAGCGGCTGAACAGTGCCAAGCTGTCTTTGTAAGGCAGAACAACCATGTCTTTTTCGCCTTTACCATTGCCAGCGTAGTACCAAGACAATGCTAATAACGCGGCTGGATTCTTTTTGATATCAGCAACGCGGGTAGCATCATCCATTTCTTTAGCACCGTCGAGGATGGCACGTATATCGATGCCTTGCAGTGCGGCTGGGACTAAACCCACTGTAGACATTTCGGAGGTACGACCGCCTACCCAGTCATACATGGGGAATGTGGCTAACCAACCTTCAGACTGGGCAACTTTATCTAAGTTACTGCCAGGACTGGTAATGGCTACAGCATATTGAGCAAAATCGAGATTGTGGCCAGCGTAGGCTTTTTTAACTTCAATCATGCCGTTGCGGGGTTCTGGTGTACCGCCTGATTTGGAGATGACCAAAACTAAGGTGCTGGCAAGGTTGTTGCGTAATTGGTTAAGAACGCGGTCAATACCTGCGGGGTCGGTATTGTCAATAAAGTGAATTTTGAGGGGAGGAAAGTCGGCGGCGAGGGCTTCGGCGACAAATTCGGGGCCGAGGGCAGAACCACCAATACCAATGGAGATGATATCAGTGAAACGATTAGCTTTGGGCGGATGAATTGCGCCGGTTTGGATTTTTTCGGCGAAGGCTTCAATTTGTTCGAGTGTTTGGACAATTTCTTGGGTGAGTTCTGGCGTGGGTGCTAAATCAGGGTTTCGCAGCCAGTAATGTCCAACCATACGGTTTTCATCGGGATTGGCGATCGCACCCTTTTCTAATTCCGCCATATCAGCAAATGCTTTGTCAAATTTCGGACGCAATGACTCCACGAAGGCATCATCAAAACCCATCCGGCTTACATCTACATATAGTCCCAATCCCTCGTGGAAATATAACCAATCTTGGTATCTTTGCCAAAGTGCTATCGCATCCATAGGGAAATCTCAGGTAAGTTGTTTTTCCATGACAAGTTTAATGTAAGCTCAGGTGCATCCCTGCCTAGCCTTATACAGTTTTAAGTGTTGAGCCAATGCTCTGCCCTAAACATCTGGCATAGGTATGACTCGCAGAAACTTGACAATTTCTCCCCGAATCTCAATCCCAATTAAATAATCATCCAAGGTAAAACGGTGAAAAATGCCTTCATGGTCTAGCTGTCGCAGTTCAGGAAGACCATGCAACTGCCACTTTTCTCCAAATTCAAAAAACACAAAATCGTACACTCGCTGATAAGCAGCAGGTTCTAAACTCTTCAGATCCATTAAAAAAGACCTGGCATAGCGCATTTCCACACTCACTAGGCATCACCTCTTTTGAGGGTATAAGGGGATAGGGGTGTAGGGGTTTAGGGGAATAAGATGTTAGCTAGGGACTAATCTCTGGCCTCTAATCCCTTTTTTATCACTGCATCAGTAAAACATTAAAATTTGTATCGCTTCTTCCTGAGTCAAAATATCCCAAGGTTGCTGCGATCGCTTGACTTTTTGTATGGCTTTGAGCATATAAAAGTCACAATGTAAAGCGTGAACACTCTCCCAGACGCTTTGGAGTTCTTCGTCACTCAATTGTTCGATTAAATGATGGATTCTTATACGCAGCAAGTTCATATATCAATAAACTATGTTCCAAAAGTCAAGGCTATTGTTCCCAAAAATTGGCAATGGTGAACGGGAAGAGGTAGTATCTTGAGACAGTAATCAGTAGACAGTGATCAGTAATCAGTGGAAAAGTGTTTACCTTTCCCTGTCTACTGTTCAGCGTTTACTGTTAACTGTTAACTGTTAACTGTTAACTGTTATGGTTGATTATTTAATTTTTTTGGCGATTTCGACGGCAATTTTTGCCCTGTTTGGTTTGGGGCTGAATTTACAGTGGGGCTTTACGGGGTTGATTAACTTTGGTCATATTGCTTTTATGACCTTGGGAGCTTACACAACAGTATTGTTAAGTTTAAAAGGCGTTCCTTTACTGATATCAGCAGTTATTGGTGCGATCGTAGCGGCTTTGTTGGGTTTAATTATTGGTTTTGCGACTCTGCGCCTGCGGGAAGATTATCTGTCGATTGTCACTATTGGTACCGGGGAACTGATTCGCTTGGTGGTGAATAACCAAGAGTTACCTGTGGGTGATACTTGGGTATCTGGGGCGTTTGGGGTGCAGAGTTATGTTATCCCATTCTCGACAGCACCTAATTTAGTAGTTCGTTTGATGATGATTGGGTTGCTGACTTTATTGGCGGCTGTAACTTTTTTCACATTGTGGCGATGGATTCGCACAGCCCAAAGATTATTGGTGGCGGATACTGCTAAAAAAACCAGCAGTAAGCAGGAATTAGCATCGCGTTTAGGTGTGGGGATTGTTTTGGGTTTGTTGACAGCCGCAATTTATATTTCTGGTGTGATTGGTTTGTATAACTACAACCCCAAAGCAGGTTTGATGTTGTTGTCGCTGTTGGTGTTGGCGTTTGTTTTTTGGCGGTTAGAAATTTTATTGCGATCGCCTTGGGGTCGCGTATTAAAAGCAATCCGCGAAGATGAAGAAGTACCAAAGGCTTTAGGTAAAAATGTTTTTTGGTACAAAATTCAATCTCTGATGTTAGGCGGTGCGATCGCAGGTGTGGCGGGTGCGTTCTTTGCTTGGCAGTTAAGCGCCATTTATCCTGATAACTTCCAGCCCCAACTCACTTTCGACGCTTGGATTATGGTAATTTTAGGCGGTTCTGGGAATAACATCGGCACAATCTTAGGTGCAGTTATTTACTTTGCCTACGATTCCATTACCAGAGAAGTTCTACCCAGAATCATTCCCTTAGATGAAGCGCGGCTGGGTGCATTTCGGATTATGGTCATTGGTTTAATTTTAATGGTGCTAATGATTTGGCGACCTCAAGGTATTTTAGGGAAAAAGGAGGAACTCACCCTTGGTAAATAACCAATCACCGCCACTTCCCCTATTAGCAGCCTCTGGACTTTGCAAAAGCTTTGGCGGTATCAAAGCAGTGAATGAGGCACAAATTGAAGTTCTCAAAGGTAGCATTACTGGGTTGATTGGCCCCAATGGTGCGGGTAAAACTACTTTATTCAATTTACTTTCTAACTTTATCCGCCCAGATAAAGGAAGAGTAATTTTTGATGGTGAACAAATTCAGCAGTTGCAACCATACCAAATCGCCCAGCAAGGACTAGTGCGGACTTTCCAAGTAGCGCGGACTCTCTCGCGGCTGTCGGTGTTAGAAAATATGCTATTGGCGGCGCAAAAACAAACAGGCGAAAGTTTTTGGCAAGTGCAACTCCAACCCCACGTAGTCGCTAAAGAAGAAAAGGAATTGCAAGAGAGGGCAATGGTTTTGTTAGAGTCTGTGGGGTTGGCGCATAAAGCCCAAGACTATGCGGGGGGTTTGTCTGGTGGACAACGCAAGCTATTAGAAATGGGGAGGGCGTTGATGACGAATCCCAAGTTAATTTTGTTGGATGAACCAGCCGCCGGGGTGAATCCCAGGTTAATTGATGATATATGCGATCGCATTGTTAACTGGAACCGCCAAGAAGGTTTGACATTTTTAATTATTGAACACAATATGGACGTGATTATGTCCTTGTGCGATCGGGTTTGGGTATTGGCTGAAGGGCAGAATTTAGCTGATGGAACTCCCACAGAAATTCAATCCAACCCCCAAGTTTTAGAAGCGTATTTGGGTAAATAGTTTTTAGTTCAGTTAAGAGAATAGTAGGTTGGGTGGAGCGATAGCGGAACCCAACAAAGTATGCGTGAATGTTGGGTTCCGTTCCTCCACCCAACCTACACAAGTCTAAGTTTTTGCCTTAACTGAACTGTATTGTTTTATAGCCGCGAATTCCATTCGTCGGGGCTAAAGGCAAAATATTTATAGATATATACTTATATTATATTTTTATTTTAACTCAAAATCATGATTCAGATAGCAGGATATGACATTGTAGACAAAATCCATGAAGGTACAGCTACAGTTGTTTATCGAGGTAGAAAAAAACGACAACAGCAGCCAGTAATTATTAAACTGTTCAAGTCGGAATATCCTACATTAGAAGAAATTACTCGCTTACGCCATGAATATAGAATTCTCAAAGATTTTGTAAGTGAGCGGGTTGTTAAAGCTTACAAATTAGAAAAATATCAAAATGCTTTTGCGCTGATTTTAGAAGATTTTGGTGGTCAATCTTTAAGTCAAATTTTGATATCTAAGCAATTAACAGTTACAGAGTGTTTACAAATAGCGATCGCTTTAGCAGAAACATTAATTGATTTAGAGAAAGCGGCAATTATTCATAAAGATATTAAGCCCAGTAATATTATTATCAATGTAGCAAGTGAACAGGTAAAATTAACTGACTTTGGTTTATCTTCCCGACTATTTTTAGAAAAGCCGACTATCGGCAACCCTAACTTATTAGAAGGTACTTTAGCCTATATCGCACCAGAACAAACAGGGAGAATGAATCGCTCGATTGACTATCGTAGCGATTTTTATTCTTTGGGTGTGACTTTATATGAAATGCTGACAGGTAAATTACCATTTACCAATCATGATCCACTAGAGTTAGTTCATTGTCACATTGCCAAAAAACCCATCCCACCCAAGCAATATCAGCACATTCCGCAGGCTGTGTCGGATATTGTGATGAAACTGTTAGCGAAAAACGCTGAGGATAGATATCAAAGTCCAGAGGGGTTGAAATTTGATTTAGAAACTTGTCTTAGACAGTTGCAAGCAGGTGGAGACATTAAAGATTTTACACCTGGTCAGCGCGATCGCGGTAATCAACTGTTAATTCCGCAAAAGCTTTATGGTAGAGAAACAGAAGTTAGCACATTGATGGATGCTTTCGAGCGAGTTAGCCAAGGCGCAACAGAAATGATGCTAGTTTCTGGTTATTCGGGTATTGGAAAAACATCGATTGTCAATGAAGTTCACAAACCTATTGTTGCAGCCAGAGGGTATTTTATTGCAGGTAAATTTGACCAGTTTAAACAAGATATTCCTTATGCAGCTTTCATTCAAGCTTTTCAAGAATTAATTCGTCAACTCTTAACAGAAAATGAACGGCAAATAGCAATTTGGCAACAGAAGTTATTAGCGGCTTTTGGTGCTAATGGTAAAGTGCTGATTGATGTGATTCCCGAAGTCGCATTAATTGTTGGTTCACAACCAGATGTCCCTAAATTGGGTACCATTGAATCTCAAAATCGATTTAACCGCGTTTTCCAACAATTTGTCAATGTTTTCTGTCAACCAGAACATCCATTAGTCATTTTTTTAGATGATTTACAATGGGCAGATTCTGCATCATTAAAATTACTGAAGCTGTTGATGACAGATGACAGTAGCCGATATTTATTCTTAATCGGTGCGTACCGCGATAACGAAGTTAGCCCGACTCATAAATTTATTCAAACGCTACAAAAAATCCGGCAAAAAAATACTGTGGTGCATACTATCACGGTAAAACCTCTGTTGCTGACTCATATCCAAAAACTGATAGAAGATACATTAAATCAAGGGAGCATAACTAACAAAATTGAGTTATTAGCCGAATTGGTTTTTCATAAAACTCAAGGTAATCCATTTTTCTTAACTCAATTACTCAAAAGTTTATATAGCGAAAATCTCTTGGTATATCATGTAGCTACAGACAGTTGGCATTGGGATATTCAGGAAATTCAAACAGTAGGCATTACTGACTATAATATTGTCGAATTAATTGCCAGAAATATTCGTAAATTACCATTAGAAACACAGAAACTGTTGCAGTTGGCAGCTTGTATTGGTAATCAATTTAATTTAAAAGTTTTATCAGCAGTCCATGACAATTCAGAGATTATCACCGCTAATCATTTATGGAGTGCTTTGCAAGCAGGTTTGATTCTGCCCTTATCTTCCAATTATAAAATTCCTTTGGTCTTTGAAGAGAAAGAATCAAATCTCCTGAAATTGAGCAATACGAAAATTAATTATAAATTCTTACATGACCGAGTGCAACAGGCTGCTTATTCTCTAATTCCTGAAACCAAAAGAAAAACTACTCATTTAAGAATTGGGAAACTACTCCTTAAAAATACTTCACCAGAAACCCAAAAAGATAATATATTTGCCCTAGTCAATCAATTGAATTTTGGCATTGATTTACTACAAACACAAATCGAAAAAGATGAATTAGCGCAACTAAATCTCCTAGCTGGACAAAAGGCAAAAGCCGCTACAGCCTATGAAGCGGCTGTGAAATACTTAAATATTGGTCTACAACTGCTAAGTCCTGATAGTTGGACAAGTCAATATACCTTAACTTGGAATTTTTATCTAGAAACAGCAGAGGCAGAATACATCAATATTAATTTAGAGCAAGCCTTATTTTTATGCAATCAAGCCATCAAAAAAATTAGTCATCTTCTTGATGGGGTGAAATTTTATCAACTAAAAATTAAAATTTATTTAGCTAAAAATCAAGTAGATATTGTTTTAGATATTGGTCAGCAACTTTTAGAAATGCTGGGTGTTACTTTAGTAAAATCATCACCAGCAATTGATATTGAGCAGTTATCTCACCTGTCACTGATGACTGATAAATATAAATTAGCAGCAATGGAAATTTTAATGTTGCTTTGGCCTCCTGCTTGTTTTGCCGAAAGCAGCATCACAATTCCCATTCTGCACACAATGATTGAGCTTTCGATACAATACGGCAATTCTCCACCATGTATATTTGCTTATGCCGCCTATGGTCAATTGATGGCTTGGTCAGTGCCGGATATTAATTTAGGCTATCAGATGGGACAGTTGGCTCTGCAACTCTTAGATCAATTAAATGCTAAAAAATATAAATCTCAATCTTTGTTAACAGTTGCAATTAGTTTGACTCATCATAAAGAGCATATTCAAGCAACTATCAATCCGATATATGAAGCAATTGAAAGTGGTTTAGAAGTGGGAGATATTGAATATGCTTGCCATGCGGCTAACTTTTATTGTTGTCATATCTTTTTTGCTGCACAACATTTAGATACTGTTGCCCAAACTCAAAATGAATATATAGAGTTTGTCAGTAAATTTGAACAAAAACATCAACTAGGACTCATTAAAACCTGCGCTCAGACAGTAGACAATTTACGCAATTCATCTGTGGTCAAAACGCAATTAACTGGCGATATTTTAGATGAAGATGAATTTATTAATTCTGTTAAATCTACTAAAAATACTTTGCCATTATTTGATGTTTATGCTTATAAAGTATGGCTATGTTATTTATTTGAAAAATATGACGAGTGTTTAGAGTTTGTAGAATTGACATTCCAATATAGTCTATTCATGCAAACAAGTGTGTTATTTAGATATCATAACTGGTTTTATTCTTTAGCGTTATTGGCTCAAAAACAGGAAATACATGAACAAGAAACATACATTATTCAAGTAGAAAAAAACCAAGAAATCATGAAATATTGGGCGGAACATGCCCCGATGAATCATCTACATAAATATCAATTAGTCGAGGCAGAAAAAGCTAGGGTATTGGGAAAAACATTGTCGGCAATGGAACTTTATGATTTAGCTATTGCAGGTGCTACACATAATGGATATCTTCAAGATGAAGCTCTGACTTATGAATTAGCCGCTAAGTTTTATTTAGGGTTAGGCAGACAAGAAATTGCCCGGACTTATATGACAAAAGCCCACTATAGTTATATCTGCTGGGGTGCAATTGCTAAGGTTAAAGATTTAGAAGCAAAATATTCACAGATACTCTTTGTTTCCCAAAAAAAATTAACATCAGCTAAAAATCATATTTCTACTTCTTCTACTACTAGTAGTAGTTCACAATTATTAGATGCTACAACAATTATTAAAGCTTCTCAAACACTTGCTAGTGAAATTATTTTAGAAAATTTACTAGAAAAGTTAATGAATATTGTAATTGAGAATGCTGGCGCTCAAACTGGGTTTTTGATTTTAAAGCAGCAAGAAAAGCTATTAATTCAAGCGAAGGGTGTTGTAGATAATTCCAAGGTAGTAGTTTATGAATCTTTGCTGGCAGAAACAAGTCAACAATTACCGCATTCTTTAATTAATTATGTAGTGAGAACTCAAGAGGATGTGATTTTAACTGATGCAGTTCATGAGGGAATATTTACTACAGATACTTATATACTGCAAAACCAACCAAAATCTGTATTATGCACACCAATTCTGCATCAAGGTGAGCTTTTTGGTTTATTGTATTTGGAAAATAATTTGGCTGTTGGTGCTTTCACTGCCGAAAGATTAGAAGTATTGAAAATTTTATCTTCTCAAGCGGCAATTTCGATTCAAAATGCTCAACTTTATCAAAATCTCAAGCAAGAAATTCAAGAGCGTCAACAAGCAGAAGAAGCGTTACGGGAGAGTGAGAAAAAGTTAACCCAGATTTTGGAAGCTGTTCCAGTGGGTATATTTGTAGTTGATCCCCAAGGAGAGGCTGATTATGCAAATCAAACTGCACGAAAAATTTTAGCTGTTGATCAATCTCCAACTACAGAATTAACTGAGATATATCAAGCTTATCTCCAAGGTACAGCCAAACATTATCCGACGGAGACGCAGCCAATTATCAGAGCTTTACATGGTGAAAGTATTGTGATTGATGATCTGAAATTGGAGCAGGGGAATAAAGTTGTTCCTTTGGAGGTGTTAGCAACGCCAATTTTTGATAATAAAGGTGAAATTATTTATGCGATCGCAGCTTTTCAAGATATCACACAACGCCAGCAGGCAGAAGCCGAGCGAGCTAAATTCACCCAAGAACTGGCTCAGAAAAATACAGCTTTGCAACAAGCCACAGAACAATTAGCAGAGTCTAACCGTAACTTAGAAGCTAAAGTGCAGGAGCGAACTAAGGAGTTAAGTCAAACTTTAGATATTCTCAAAGCTACTCAAGCTGAATTAGTCATTGAAAATGCTTTATTAAGGAGTACAGAACAAACTCTTACTTATGAATATCAAGTAGGCGGAAGTTTACCCATAGATGCGCCCACTTATGTTGTCCGCCAAGCTGATAGACATCTTTACAAAGCTTTGAAACAAGGAGAGTTTTGTTATATTTTCAATGCTCGACAGATGGGTAAATCTAGCTTGCGAGTCCAAATTATGAAAAGGCTACAAGCAGAAAATTTTGCTTGTGCGGCTATGGATATTTCCGAAATTGGAAATCAGCAGCTAACTTTAGAGCAGTGGTATGCAGGTTTTGTCTATATGTTAGCCAGTAGTTTAAATATTTTAGCTCAGGTGAATATTCGTAGTTGGTGGCGGGAACATGAATTGTTATCACCAGTACAGCATTTGAGTAAGTTTATTGATGAAATAGTATTGGAGAATATTCAACAAAACATAGTGATTTTCATCGATGAAATTGACAGTCTGCTCAATTTGAATTTTGCGATCGATGACTTCTTTATTCTATTGCGAAGTTTTTATAATAAACGAGCTGATTTGCCAAGATATCAACGCCTGACTTTTGTGTTGCTGGGAGTAGCACATCCTTCGCAATTAATTCTGGATAAGAAGCGCACCCCCTTTAATATTGGTCAAGCTATTCAATTAAGTGGCTTTCAATTACATGAAGCGCAACCATTACTACAAGGATTAACAGAACGAGTGGGTAATGCTCAGAATGTCCTAAAGGAAGTTTTAGCTTGGACAGGTGGACAACCGTTTCTGACGCAAAAACTCTGTAAACTCATTCGTAATTCTTCAACCAGTATTCCCCAAGGTAGTGAAGCTAGTTGGATAGAAAACTTAGTCCAAACACAAGTGATTGAGAATTGGGAGGCTCAAGACGAACCTGAGCATTTAAAAACTATCCGCGATCGCCTGCTTAATATTGAATCACAAACTGTTACCCGATTAACCATATATCGAGAAATTTGGCATCAAGGAACAATTGTTGCAGTTGATAGCCTAGAAGAAAGAGAACTGCTTTTATCAGGTTTAGTAGTCAAGCAGCAAGGAAATCTGCGAATTCATAACCGGATTTATCAATTTGTCTTTAATGCTGATTGGATAGAGCAAATGTTATGTAAATATACTATCTAACATCAGCTATTTTCAGAAGTACGTTTTCTACCAAAGCTGAACCAATAAAGCCATCACACTGAACAACAATATTTTCATGGAATGTTTCTACTTGAAATCCACTAATTTGATCCCAAAAAATCTTTATCCAGGCATTTGGGTCATTTCCCAGTTGGTAAATCACATAGCCTTCTGTACCTGACATCGCCAATACTTGAACTACTTGTTTTGCTGGGACATCTTTTGGTGGACTAGACTTATGATTTGGGTAACATTGTTCCGCATAATGATATTCTTGCAGTTTTAATGGTAAATCACAACGGTTATTAATTGTGCAGTATAACTGTAATGATTTAGTAATTCTGTGATTTTTATTTTTGTTAGATGTTGCTGCTGTATATTTGTTACAATGCCCAACTTTATTGATTTTCCAATAACAACCACTTTGATGACGACCTTTGCCAAAAGAAAATACTCTTTCTTTTTGTTCTTCATCAGTAGTGAGGCTAGTTTCTCCTTTTAAATAACCATATTCATCGTCATCATTTTTCCATTGAGTTTGTAATCTTAAATAATCTCCATCTACTACTTCTCGCCGTTCAGCTAAATTCAGCTGATCAACTTTCCATTTAGCACTAACTACTTGAGGATTATTTTGATTGGCAGAAGTTAAACCCTCACCTGGAAAGTATATTTCATCTTTGCCTGATTTAGCATCTAAATAAAGGTTCGAGGCTTGGTTTTGCAGGACAACTAAATCATTATTTTTTACTGGTTGATTAAAATCTTCTTGCTTAGTTGCAAGAATCTTCCATCTATATTTTTGTAAGTGATTACCACTGAGATATTGCAACTCAGATTCAGTCTTAGTATATTGAACTTTATCTGTATGACAGAGATAGTGAGGCTGACCTTCAGATGTAATACTCATTTCAATTTCATCACCATATCGGATGACGGATTGTGATGGATTATGGCCATTATTGATGATGTATTTATCTATTTCGTTTTTGAGATATATTTGTTTTTGTTCAATATTTTTATCTTCAGGAAAATATTCTTTTGTTAATAAATTATAGATGGGTAATAATTCTAATTTAATTGGTACAGGAGCAGTTTTTACAGATTTAACCCAATCATAAAAATTTTGAGATTGCGTCCTACTACTATAATTTATTTGCTCATCTTGATTTTCAATTTGATTACGAAAAAATTGATTTAAATTTGAGGCGGTTGCAATCAACTTTCCAGCTTTTAAAATCTCAAAAGTAGATTGGGCTTCATCTTTGATATTGATATGATTCCCAACCATTGAGATGTAGTCTTCTTTTGCAAAAATTAATTTATGATATGCTTGTCCACCATAAAAAACTGTATGGGCATAGTGGGTACCAAACTCTTTAATTAGTAAAGATGATTTATGATAAATATCTGCTACTATTTTCTGAAAATAGCTGTTTAATTTTTGAGTTTTAGCGTTATCAATCTGAAGCCTATAATTATTGATACTTACTTTAGTGTAAATTAAAATATTATCGTTATATTCTGTTTCTTGAATGATATTTTCATAGGTACTACTGCGGCTATAAGCAAATAATTCTCCTATGGAATCATTAATATTAAAGTTGATATTTTGGTGTAAGAAAGATTGAATATCATAAGCAGAAAAGATTACTGTTGTTGTAGCATCTAATAAGCCACTACTTTCGGAAATATGCAAAACTTCCGAGGACTTGATTCCACTACCGTCTAGGATTGGAACAGTAGCTTCTAAATCGAATACCATTCTCAAACCTGAATTATCAACTAAATGTAATGGGTCAACTTCTAAAATATTGTAGCCTCTACTAATTACATCCCAATTATTCAGAGGACTGATATTATTCGTCGTTAGTTCTTGGAGTTGCATATTTAAGTTCTTAGCTCTCATCAATAAGAGATAGGTAATTTATGGCGACATTAGAAATTATTTTTGATATTTGCAATAACTAGTTGTTAGCTATCTTTGCTTAATCTCTTAAATCAACTACTTTTAAGAGAATATTTTCTACTGAACCAGAGCCGATAAAACCATCGGTCTGAACTATGATGTCTTCATGAGATGTTTCTACTTTAAATTTGTTGTTTGAGCCAGTCAGCCAAGGTACATCCCAATAGATTTTTATCCAGGAATTTGAGTCATTTCCCAATTGGTAAATTACATATCCTTCTGTGCCTGACGAAGAAGCTATACGACCAGATGAAGCAAATGCTTTAATAACTTGTTTTGCTGGTACATCTTTTGGTTGATTAGTTTCTTCTGGATACCATCTTCCTGAACGATGATAAGTTTCTTTCAGCTTTAAAGGTACATCACAACGACTGTTAATTATACAGTGAAACTGTAGTGAACTAGCCATGATATACATTTGTTATTTTATTGTATGTTTCTCATTAAAAGCGCAAAAAATGTAAGAATGCAGTATTCTGAATCATTAATTCTGGTTTCTGAACTCTTACAAAAAATTAATACCAGGATAAGTCAATTGAATGATTAGTAATTATTTATGCAAAAACCACTTAATCAAACTATATATTAATTACAGTACCGAGCATAATTAATGAGGTTTTTTAAATTCATGCTTGTTTCACTAAAGTAAAATTAGTTTAACAGCGTGGTTTTATGAAGACAATCGCAGTTTAGGCTCTTAAGGAAGAAGTTAATCTCTATTAATGGCTAATTTGCCAAAGCTAACACCAAACTGAGATTCAGGGTTTTGACAAGTCAACTTTGACAAGATCCAAATCTGTTAAGTGCGGATAGACTCTTATCTTCGGGAGTCCTTGGCGACTTCCTAAATTTCTGACACTGGATTATAACTTGAGATTGACAAAAAAACGAGGAGTGTATCAAGGTTAATGCAAAAAATAAGCGATCGCACCCTCATCAATTCTCGGAATTATGCCTGGGAATTTGTCAGTCAAGCAAAATAGCGGCTTCAGCACTACAATCAGATTGTCATTGAGGAACCTTTTGAGCGTGCTAGGCATCCTGACAGTTATTTTATCTGCTTTTGTTTTAGCGTTTCACAACGTGACTGTGCGAGTTTTATTCTCAGAACATCTCGTACTCGGCTTATTTTTACTTGGTGGATATGTTAAACCAGACTTGCCAAATTCATTTTTGCTGATGTTTATGCGGATGCTGCTAGTGGTTCCACTGATGGCAATTGTAGCGTTCAAGTTATATCCATCGGCATTGAAAGAATTACAAGATGCCTTTAAATATCATCGTACTGATATTTTGCGCCAAGCCTTTGGCTGTGGAGTATTAATGTTTGTGTATATTGCCTTACTCTACATTGCGATCGGTTTGATTCCGACGGGAATTGCTATTACTTTGTTTTTTTCTTATCCTGTGTTTACTGCTCTTTTGGCTTGGAAATTTTTTGGCGATCGCCCGACAAGTTTTCGTTGGCTGGTGATGGGTATTATTTTAGTAGGTAGTGTTCTAACTATTCCGCCATCTTCTAATAGTTATAGTAGTTCTGCTATTACTTTAGGAATTCTCACCAGTGTGGGTGCTGGAATTGTTTACGCTTTCTATGGTGTTATCGCCCAAAAATGTTTAGAAAAATTTCATCCAGTTCCCTTCACTTGGATTAGTTTTGCTTCTACTTTAGTGCTTTCTGGTCTTAGCTTACTGTTTTGGCCTATTTCTAGTAGTCAACTTGATTGGACACCAATGTGGATTGGTAGTATTTTTTCGGGTATCGTCAGCTTTGCTGGACATACTTTGAATAATTTGGGTATTCGGATGATTAGTGCTACTAAAGCTGCAATGATTGGTGCTAGTAGTCCAGCTTTGACAGCATTAGTCGCATGGGCAACAATTAGCGAAACTTTAACTGTAATTCAGAGTTTAGGAATTGGTGTGGTGACATTAGGAATTGCGTTACTAAGTGCAGAAAAACATAGTGCATCATGAGTTTTGCACCTCTGAAATATATCCTCAATAAAGAAAAAATATGCTTGCTAATACTATTTTATTTGATTTAGACGGAACATTGACAGACCCGAAGTTAGGAATTACTAGTTGTATTCAGTTTGCCTTATCTGAACTTGGTTATCAACCACCACAAGCTGATGAATTAAATTGGTGTATTGGCCCGCCAATAAAAGATAGTTTTTCTCAGTTATTACAGACCTCAGATGAGACAATACTTACACAAGCAATTACTTTGTATCGTAGTCGGTTTTCCACAATTGGGTTATTTGAAAATACTCTGTATCCGCAGACTATAGAAACTCTGAAGGCAATTCGCTTGGCTGGTTATCAAACTTTTGTGGCGACTTCTAAACCTAATATTTATGCAACGCGCATTATTGAATATTTTGGTTTATCGACATTATTTGAGCAGGTTTATGGTAGTGAACTGGATGGAACGCGGAGTGTAAAATCTGATTTAATTCACTATATTTTGGTTCAGGAAAATCTGTTGCCTGAGAGTACAATTATGGTGGGCGATCGCAAACATGATATCATCGGAGCTAAGGTTAATAATTTAACCACCATTGGCGTTACTTATGGCTATGGAACTGAGCAAGAATTAAAAAATCATGGTGCAGACTTTATTGTTCATTCACCAGATGAAATTGCTAAATTACTGATACAGCGTTTTTCGGTTGAGTGTAGTACAAGTTGATAGGGGCTAGAGGAATCCGCTTTGATTGTTGAAATTATCTGTAAAGGCAGGGAGTAGGGAGTGGGGAGTAGGGAGTAGAAAAGAGCATTTTGTAGGTGTACTGATTTTTTTCAGAAATCAAATATGAGTCCTATAGGGGCTAGATTAATTTAGCTCATTGGGGTGAAAATTGTTGATAGTAAAAAAATAGTTTCATCAAACTCTTAAGATGTTGACAAAGCTATCAATAAACAAATAATTAATAAACCCAGTAATAATAGCCAAGTTTGATTGCGTTTTATCCAACTTTGAAAAGTTGTAGAAAAACCGTTGTCTTGACGCTGTTGTTCTTGCTGTAATTGGTATTCGGACAGATTTTGATAAAGGGTACAGTCTTTGGCGTAGGGACGCTGGGGAAAGTTGCAAGTGTCGTCAGCGTGATAGGTGCAGCTATCACACAAATATTCGTCCCCGGTAGCGCGATGTAAGGGAATACCGGGATGACCAAAAGCTTTAAGTGTTGTTCGGCAATAAGGACAGGTAATAGCCTGACTCTCAACGAGTTGATGGCAACGAGGACAAGATACAGTAGCCACAACTTAACCACAAATAAGTAAACACCCTGATTTTAGCGAAAGTTTAGTTTATCGGGACAAACAGACGACAGGAAAACTGCCTTGTTAATTTTGCCTTTTAACTTTTTACTTTTGCCTTGTAGTACTATCCCAAAAATAATTTATATGCTAAGTTCTGGCTTTCATCCCAGTACTGATAACCAAGAGTATCGAGAAAGGCTTGCCATTCTTGCATTTCGTGGGGTGGTACTTGCATCCCCACAACAATGCGTCCATAGTCTGCGCCGTTGTTGCGATAGTGGAACATACTAATATTCCAGTTGGGACTCATAGAACCGACAAATTTCATCAATGCACCGGGACGTTCAGGAAACTCAAAGCGATAAAGTAATTCATTGTGGGCGAGGGGCGAATGTCCGCCTACCATGTGGCGTAAGTGTAATTTGGTGAGTTCATCATCGGTTAAATCGATGGTTTTAAAGCCACAATTTTCAAAGGTTTCGATCATTTTGGCTTTGTCGGCGCGGTTTTGAATCTGCACACCGACAAAAATATGGGCTTCTTTCTCATCGGCGATGCGATAATTAAACTCAGTTAAGTTGCGTTGACCAATACATTCGCAAAACTTCCGCAGACTACCCTGTTCTTCAGGAATGGCGACTGCAAATATGGCTTCGCGGCGTTCGCCTAATTCGGCGCGTTCAGCAACAAACCGCAAACGGTCAAAATTCATATTTGCACCGCAAGCCACAGCCACTAAGGTTTGTCCTTGAATTTGTTCGCGTTCGACGTAGGCTTTAGCAGCTGCGATCGCCAATGCCCCCGCAGGTTCTAAAATAGAACGGGTATCTTCAAAAACATCTTTAATTGCGGCACAGGTATCATCTGTATCCACCAAAATAATTTCATCTACATATTCTTGACACAGACGGAAGGTTTCTTCCCCAACTTCCCGCACTGCTACCCCATCTGCAAACAAACCAACTTGCGACAGCCGCACCCGTTTTCCGGCTTTTAAAGATTGGTTCATGGCATCAGCATCAATAGGTTCCACACCAATAATTTTAATTTCGGGACGCAACCGTTTAACATAAGCCCCAATTCCCGAAATCAAACCACCGCCACCAATAGCCACAAAAATTGCGTGAATGGGTTGCTGATATTGTCGTAAAATTTCCATGCCGATGGTTCCCTGACCAGCAATGACATCAGGGTCATCAAAAGGATGAATAAAAGTTAAACCTTTTTCTGCTTCTAATTGTCGCGCATAAGTGTATGCGTCATCGTAGGTATTGCCATGCAAAACAACTTGTCCACCCCTAGCTTTAACTGCATTCACTTTCACTTGGGGTGTGGTTACAGGCATCACAATAATCGCAGTTGTTCCCAAGCGACTAGCAGCTAAAGCCACACCTTGGGCATGATTTCCCGCCGAAGCTGCAATGACACCCTGTGCTAACAAATCTGGCGGTAAATTTGCCATTTTGTTGTATGCGCCCCGCAGCTTGAAAGAAAACACCGACTGCATATCTTCCCGCTTTAATAACAGCTTGTTATTCAGTCTTTGGGAAAGATTCGGGGCAGACTCCAAAGGGCTTTCTTGGGCAACATCATACACACGGGCGGTCAGGATTTGTACTAGATAGTCGCAAAGCATGGGTGTCAAAGGTTAGCAGATGCCAGATAGATGTTAATTTTACGGCAGTTGTGTACTCAGATTTCCGAATTGTTGAGAAGTCGCGGATCTTTTCGCTGGTGCGATCGCTATACTAACTAACAGTGGCACAGCATCATACAAAATCAATGGGTGCAGCAATTATTATTTTTCTCATCCTGGGATTGATTGTCACCGCAATTTTTATCAGTCCCATTTTGACTAAACGGCGGCGCAATCGCATTAAAAAGCGTCCTTTTCCGCCCCTTTGGAGTGCCGTTATTGAAAATAATCTCCCGATTTACTTACGCCTAACTCCCCAAGAACGCCGACGACTTCAAGGACATATTCAAGTATTTTTAGCCGAAAAACAATTTATTGGCTGTCAAGGCTTGCAAGTCACAGCAGAAATGAAAATTACGATTGCGGCTGTTGCTTGTTTACTCCTGTTAAATGAACGCGGTGAATACTTTCCTAAACTGCGGTCAATTTTGATTTATCCCAGTACTTATTTTGTTAATCAAACTGTAGCAGTAAGTGATTATGTTGTCGAAGAAAGACGTGATGCTCGGCTAGGAGAATCTTGGGTTAAAGACCAAGTAATTTTATCTTGGGAACAGGTGCAAAGAGACACCAAAAATTGGAGTGATGGACATAATGTTGTGCTGCATGAATTTGCCCATCAATTAGACCAAGAAGATGGTAAAGCTGAAGGTGTGCCGATTTTGCCTAACAAATCAGATTATCTTGTTTGGACGCAGGTAATGACAGCAGAATATCAACAACTCTGCAACGATATGCAACAAGATATCAAAACTGTAATTGATAGTTATGGGGCGACCAATCCCGCCGAATTTTTTGCCGTAGCTACAGAGACTTTTTTTGAAAAGCCACAGCAATTGTTAGAGAAGCACTCACAGCTTTATGAGTTGTTGCAACGCTATTATCAAATCAACCCTATGGAATGGCTTGGATGAATCAGTTAATTTAAGATACTTTAACACTTATAGGACTTACGCAAGAACCCTATCAAATCCTCTTAACTTCGTGTCCTACCCTGCGGGAAGCCGCTATCGCGTCTATGCGCCCTTTGCGGTTCGTTTTTTCATGATTTTGCGTAAGTCCTGACTTATAGGAATTTAAAAAATGATCGCAACAGATGGATTGCCCAAAAGCTTACCAATATAATCCAAAATCGTATTAGCCTGTTTTCATAGCCAGAATTTTTTGGGCGACAGTTTCACTCACAGGCATAACTGATAATCGATTACCTGTTCTCACCACGGTTAATTCTTCTGGGCTAAATTTCTCTTTCAAAGTTGACAGCAAAATAGGTTGCTCAAACACTTCCACAAACTCTACCACAACTGTTTGCCAACGTGGTGCTTCAGGCGTTGATTTCGGATCATAGTATTTGCTGTCTGGTTCAAACTGCGACGGGTCAGCAATACCTGTTTTGCCTACACGCATTAACCCAGCAATACCCGGAAAAGCAGTATTAGAGTGATAGAAAAACACTAAATCCCCAACTAGCATTTGACGCATATAGTTGCGTGCTTGGTAATTCCGCACACCATCCCAGACTGTTTCGCCCTGCTGTTGAAGGTCGCCAATGCCATAAACATCTGGTTCAGATTTCATCAACCAATAATTCATCGACAAGACAAGAAGACACAAACTTTTTATTCTAGCATTTCATATTATTAATATTGATGCAAAAAAACGAAAAATCAAGATTTTAGCGAAAGGTACAGGTGTTCAAAACCCTTACACCCCTTCTTTACAGATAATCTTTATGCGTAAGTCCTGAAGTTGTTTGTCAAAAAATCTTTATATTAAACACACAAGCCGGATGAGAAAGCTATAATGAGTTAGTTGCACTGCGACGTTGGTGACTGCCATCAAGTTTTTTGATCTATGTCTTTAAAGAAAAGGGAACTAAATAGTTCTCGTGGCAGTATACCGGGCTTGTACCCGGAAACTTTAAACGAGCAACATCAGTACCCACCTGGTTTAACCAGGTCATAAACTTAGGTAAAACGGCGTTGCGGTGAACTTAAAATTTTTAGCTCCCAAATTTAACCAAAATTTGGGAGCTTTAGTTATTGGTATAATAAAAATTATAAAAAATTATTATTTATCTCTAATATTTTCATCTCATTGTGATAGCAAGCTTTAAGAGACAATTTATAAAATAAACCTTAAATTTTAGTGGACTGACCACCTTAAAATAGGGCATAAATATAACTCAAGACAGTTCAGTTAAAATCCTACCGCCTATGGCAACCCACTTTAAAAAGAGGGTAATAGAGGGTTATTAGCCCCATTTTTAAGAAGGGGTTATACCAATTCTATAAGAGGCTGCATATAGCTATCCTATTTGAGATATGAATAAGAGACTTCAAAGAGACAAGGTAAACAAGGGAGATAACTGAACTGTGTGGAAGTATAACTTTTGTGGTGCTTAATTCAGCATCAGGAGTATTCAAGTGGAACATTTTTTTAATTTTTTTCTATCACAGAACTTTATTCCGCATGGGCATTGTTATTTGTGGCAACCGAAATTAGTATGGCTACATATTTTGTCAGATTTTATAATTTCGATTTCTTATTATTCCATTCCCTTGATGTTGGTATATTTCATCAATAAAAGAGAAGATGTACCATTTAAAAATATTTTTGTTTTATTCAGTGCATTTATTATTTCTTGCGGTACAACTCATTTAATGGAAATATTGACGCTGTGGCATCCTTATTATTGGTTATCAGGAACAATCAAGGCGCTAACAGCAATTATTTCTTTTTATACTGCATTGACTTTAATACCTTTAGTGCCGCAAGCACTGACTTTACCAAGTCCTGCACAACTTGAACAAGCAAATCAAGCCTTACAAGTTGAAATTTCAGAACGTAAGTTAGTGGAAAATGAGTTACGTCAATATAAAGAACGCTTAGAAGAATTAGTAGAACAGCGTACGGCTGAACTAGCCACAGCCAATAAACAACTGCAAACTGAGATTGTGCAACGCCAGAAATCTCAAGAAAGAATGGGTGAGTTATTACAAGAATTAAAAAACACCAATCAAGAATTGAATGATTTTGCTTACATAGTTTCCCATGATTTAAAAGCACCATTAAGAGGTATAGGTTTATTATCAGAATGGTTAATTAATGACTATGGCGATAAATTTGATGAAGAAGGCAAAGATTTAATCAACAAAATTATCCTGAGAGTGAAGAAATTACAAAATTTAATTGATAGCATCTTAGAATATTCTAGAATTGGGCGGATTAGGGAAGAGAAGAGAGAAGTTAATTTACAATATTTAGTCAGTGATGTCATTGAAATTCTAGAACCAAGCAAAAATATTCAAATAGAAGTTAGTGATAATTTACCGATTATTTACTGTGAAAAAACTAAAATGCAGCAAGTTTTTCAGAATTTGCTGAGTAATGCCATTAAGTTTTTAGGTAAACCCCAAGGAAAGATTATCATTGCTTGTCAAGAAGTGGCAGATTATTGGCAAATCAGTGTTACAGATAATGGCATTGGCATTGAGGAGAAATATTTTACAAAAATATTCCAGATTTTTCAGAAATTATCTAGTACTGAAGACCCGACAAGTACAGGAATTGGTTTATCTATTGTTAAAAAAATTGTTGAGATGTATGGCGGTAGTACTTGGGTAGAATCAACATTTAATCAAGGTAGTACGTTCTTTTTTACTATCAAAAAAACGCTGCAAATTCAGCCAGTGCAACCAGTGTCTACAGATGTAGGAGTTCTGTTGGATATGTGAATAAGAGAGACAAGGGGGACAAGGGAGATGGATTATTTAGGATGGCTATATTTAGCTTAGTTGACTGCGGAACTTGTAAATACTAATAGTTAATAAAACTACTGCAAAGGCTACTAGTGCTAAAACATTCATCCACAATACATCTAACCCGACTCCTTTGAGTAAAATTCCTCGGACAATGGCGATGTAATGGCGTAGGGGATTGAGTAAAGACACAACTTGAAAGAAAGGTGGCATGGCTTCAATTGGTGCGATCGCACCAGAAGTCTGTACCATTGGTAAATTGATAAAGAAAGATGTGAGAACTACTTGCTGTTGCGAACGACAAACAGTCGCCAACATAATTCCTAAACTAATCCCCACGAATACATACATACTCGATAACCCAAAAAACAGGATAAAATTTCCTCGGAATGGGACATGAAATACTACTGTGGCTAATGTCAAAGCGAGTAGAACATCGCCGAGTAACAACACAGCTAAAGGCACAATTTTTGATAATAAAATTTGCCAGTTCGCCGCCGGAGTCATTAATAATTGTTCTAATGTGCCGGTATCTTTCTCCCGCACAACTGTGATTGCGGAAACTAATGTGCCAATTAATGTCAGAACTAAACCCATAACTCCCGGTACAAAAAACCAGCTACTAGTTAACCCAGGGTTGTAGAGAAAGACAACTTCCGGTGAAATTGGGGGAATAACTTGCGCCTCGGTTAAATGCAAATTATATTGTTGAATAATTTGATTCATATAATTTCCCGCAATCCCGGCGGTATTGGCATTTACGGCATCAATAAATACCTGAATTTCTGCTGATTTTTGGGCGAGTTGACGCGCAAAATCGGGGGGAATTATCACTCCGACATCTAATTTACCTTCTTCTACTTGGCGACTCAAATCTTTTTCGCTGCTTGGTACAGATTCCAGGGTAAAAATCTGATTGTATGTCATGGCTGACACTAACTCACGGCTGGCGCTGACGTTAGCATAGTCGATAACACCTAACCGTAAGTTATGCACATCAGGATTTAAGATAAATCCATATAGTAGTAGTTGGATTGTAGGTGGGACAATTAGTAAAACTATTAATTGTTTGTTGCGTAAAATTTGGCTAATTTCTTTTTTGACTAATGCCCAAAATGGGCTGTTTAATAATTTTTGAATAAGTTTCATGATTTTAAATAACCGCAAAGTATGTAAAGAGAAAAAGTAGTACTCCTAAATGATTCGTAAAAATATAGATAAGGAAACGAACCGCTAAGAACGCCAAGGGCGCAAAGGTAAGAAAGAAGAAAGAGATATAGAAATTTCACAAATGATTTAAGACTGCCATATTTTTTAAGATTAAGAAATTCCAGATAAAATATGTTTCAAATTTAGTTGTGAGATAGGAGTTCTTACTCTTCTCATCCAAAGACACAACGAATAGAGGTTAATTCGGTAATTGCATTCGGCTTAAAACTCGGCGTGATACGTTAAAGAAGAATAAACCCAAGATTGTCAACATAACTAAATCAAACCAAACTCCAGCAAAGCCTGTACCACGTACAAAAGCATCACGGGTAATATCTATGTAGTAACGCGCTGGAACTACGTTAGGCGCTAATGAAAGAGGGAAAGGAATATTATTGAGGGGATAAATAAAACCTGATAATAATAATGATGTGATAAATCCAACGAGGGAAACACCTTGAACGGCAGCATTTTGATTACTGCTACGTACTCCTATAAGTAAGCCAAAGAAGACGCTATCTATCAGAAATAGCAGCGTTCCAATTATTAAAGTCATGGGGTTGCTAACAAGCCCAACTTGAAAAATAATTGAGCCTAAAATCATTACTATTAATGTTTCAGTGATGGCAATTAATAAGTAGGCTAATCCTTTACCGAGTAAAAGTTCGGTGGCGCTGATACTAGAAGCATAGACTTGGATAATTGTACCTTTTTCTTTTTCTCTTACCATTGCGATCGCAGCTAACAAGGAAGGAAAAATCCACAACACAACGCCATACACTCCCGGCACTATATACAGTGATTCTAATCTGCCAGGGTTAAACCACAAACGCATTCTGGCTGTAATACTATTAGTTGGTGGTAATAATCCATGATGCTGCATAAAAAAGTTGGTGACTCTTTGAATACTATTTCTAATTACCCGCGCATTATTCACATCTGTAGCATCAATTAAAACTTGTACTGTTGTGTGTTTACCTGCTTGAATATCACGGCTAAAATCAGGTGGAATAATTACAGCCGCTTTGGCAATTCCTTTATCTATGGCATCACGTATAGGATTGCCACCAGACCATTGTTTGAGAATAAATTGATTGGTAGCATATAATCTTTCTATGTAGCTACTGCTGAGGTTTGTCCGGTTAAAATCTTGGACAATTAAAGGGATATCTTTACTTTCTAATCTGATGGCAAAACCGAAAATAATTAAGGTGATGAATGGTAAGATAAAGGCTAAGGCTAAGGTCAGGCGATCGCGGCGAAATTGGGCGATTTCTTTAATACATTGGGCGATGATTCTTTTCATCTAGCAATCCTATTTGGTATATGAATAAGAGAGACAAGGAGGACAAGGAGGACAAGGGAAAGATGTTTGTAATTTATAGCGTTTCTCGGTTGGATGAGGTACATTTCAACCCCACCCCCAACCCCTCCCCGCTTGCGGGGAGGGGAGCGTTTGCGTCAGCAAATGCGGGGTGGGGTTCCAACTGTATTACAAGCAAGTAAGAACTGCTATATTTAGGAATGCTATATCTTTCTCCTACTCCCCACTCCCAACTCCCCACTCCCTTAGTATTTATATTTGAGAACGCTCTACTATCCCAATAAACGCATCTTCTAAAGAGAAGGGTACGGGGCGGAGAGAATGAATTTGAATTTGATTGGCTTTTAATAGTTGAGTTATTTTGTTGATTTCTTGTTCAGGGTTATCTAAAACAACGTGTAAACTATTAGCAAAAATCGAGATTCTCCAAGAGTCGAAGTATTGTTTAAGTAACTTGGAAGCTGCTTGATTTTGATTCACCATAATTTCGATTAATTTGCCTGGTTGGGAGGCTTTAATTGAACTGGGTGAACCTTCGGCGACGGTTTCACCTGCAACCATAAAACTCATCCGGTTACACTGTTCGGCTTCTTCTAAATAGTGAGTTGTGACTAAAATGGCTGTACCGTTACGGGCGAAATCATTAATTAGCTTCCAAAACTGACGACGCGCCAAGGGATCTACGCCCGATGTGGGTTCATCTAAAAATAAAATATCTGGTTCGTGCATCACCGAAGCACCGAAAGCTACACGCTGTTTCCAACCTCCTGGTAATTGTCCGGTGACGAGATTTTCTTGTCCTTCTAAGCCACAGGTAGCAATTACCCAATCAATTTTTTCTCGCCGCAGTTTGCGCGGTACGCCGTAAACTCCACTATAAAATTCCAGGTTTTGCAGAATGGTTAAGTCATCGTAGAGGGTGAATTTTTGACTCATGTACCCAATGCGTCGCCGTAAGTCTGCACTCCGCAGATTTCCCGTCTCACCTCCCAGAGAAATTTCTCCACCACTGGCTTCTAACAGTCCGCACAACATTTTTATGGTGGTGGTTTTTCCCGCACCGTTAGCACCTAATAACCCAAATATTTCCCCGTAACGCACCTCAACATTCACATCTTTAACAGCGCGGAATTTACCAAAAACCCGACTCAGTTTATGAGCATATATCGCTATTTCTGAGTGCTGTACACTGAGCGAAGTCGAAGTGTGAGTGTTAAGTGCTGAGTGCTGAGAGTGGGGAGACAAGGTAGAGGGGGTAGACAAGGTAGAAAGATTGCTTCCTTGTCTCCCGTGTCCCCCTTGTCCTCCTTGTCCTCCGTGTCCCCCTTGTCCCCCAACTCCCCACTCCCCACTCCCAACTCCCCTTTTCCGCGAACGAGGAAAGGGAAAAAACTGCGGTACAGAACCTTGTTGACGCAGGCGCGTGACAAAGACGTTTTCTAATGTGGGTTCGCCATGTTCGATGCTGGGTGTGGGTAAATCATGTTCTTGCAAGAGTTGGCGGACTTCTGTTTCTCCCGCATCTAAATTTGGGACGAGGACATCTAAGCGATCGCCAAAAATCTGCACATCTATAATATTGTTTTGTACAGTCTGGGAAAGTATCTCTTCGGTGGCTGTTAAATTGGCGGTTCGCACTTCTAAGCGATGCAAGCCCAAGTTAGCGCGTAAATCTGCGGGTGTGCCAATTTCATGAATTTGCCCACTGTACATCAAAGCCACACGGTGACAGCGTTCGGCTTCGTCGAGGTAAGGTGTCGCTACAACAATTGTCATCCCCTCGGCGGAAAGTTCCGCTAACACATCCCAAAATTCTCGCCGGGAAACAGGATCAACGCCCGTGGTAGGTTCATCTAATAACAAAACTTCTGGTTGAGAAACTAAAGCACAACACAATGCCAGCTTTTGTTTCATTCCTCCAGACAATTGTCCCGCCAAGCGATCGCCAAATCTATCCAAACTCATTAATTTTAAATATTTTTGGCGGCGTTCCCACAGCAAATCATCCCTTACTTGCCGTAAACCTGCCGCATAACGTAGATTTTCATCAATACTCAAGTCTAAATACAGCGAAAACTGTTGAGTAAGATAACCCGTGATTAACCGTGCATCTCGCGCAGGTTGTCCAAATATCTGCACTTCCCCGGCGGTTGCTTCCATCACGCCGCCCAAAATGTGAAAGGTGGTGGTTTTTCCTGCGCCATCAGGGCCGATGAGTCCAAACATTTCGCCTTTTTGGATGCTGAAATTTATCCCTCGAACTGCTGCTAAGTTGCCATAGTGTTTGTGTAATGCTTGTACTTTGATGGCGGTTGTGGTGGGGCTGGATGAGGGCGGTATGATGGTGAGTTGCTGTGTCATAATTTTTCAGGCAGAGACGCGGAGGCGCAGAGAGTTATCAAAAGTTGGCAAACAAGTATCTTTCCCACTCCCTACTCCCTACTCCCCACTCCCTTCAACTGAATCTCCCCATCAGCCGGCATCCCAATTTTGGCGCAGGGCAAATCTGATTGGGCATAGGGATTTTCGGGGTTAAAGCAACCATCGGGGTTTGTGACTTCAACGCGAATACCGACGACTTGTCTGACTCTATCTTTTTGGAAGTAAATATTTTCTGGTGTAAAGGAAGCTTGGGGATCGATGGCAATGACTTTACCTTGCAAGGGTTTGTCTGGTGCAGAATCTAGGATAATTTTTGTGGTTTGTCCTAAGCGTACTTTGCCAATGTCGCCTTCGGGAATAAAACCGCGAAAATACAATGTTTTGGGGTCAACAATGGTCAATATCTTTGTTTGGCTGTTCACTACTGCCCCTGGTTCGGCACTCCGGGCTGTGACTACGCCATCTATGGGGCTGAGGACGTTTAAATCTTTTTTAGAGTCGGCAATTTGGGTGAGGATTTGTTGTTTGGCGGCTTGGGCATCTTTGACTTTAGCTTGTGCAGATTTAACTTTAGCTTGTGCAGATTTCAGTTGGGCGTAACTTTGCTGTTGCTTGCGGACTAAGGCGGTTAACTGGGCGTTGCGAATATCGGGGTTAAAGCCTGTGGTTTTGGCTTGGGTTAGCGCCCCTTCGACTGCACTTAATTGCTGATTTGCGGCGTTCACTGCCGCTTGTCTAGCTTCTAAGGTGGCTATGGCTGTGTCCAGGGTGGTTTGGGCTTGGTCGAATTGTTGTTGATTAATCGCGCCTTCTTTGACTAATTTGGCATAGCGATCGCGGTTGACTCGTGCTAAATTTACTTCTGCTGTTGCTTGTTTAACTTGGGCTTCTGCCTGGACTAATATCGCTTTGGCTGCGGCAACGTTCGATTGTGCTTGTTCTATTCTGCCTTGGGTATCGCCTTGAGATTGGCGTACGTTCAATTTGGCTTCGTTAATTTGGCTGGTAATTTCTTGAATTTCTCTTTCTACTCGTTCAACATCAGAAATTGCTTGTTGTTCATCTGATTCAGCCGATGCTATCCTTGCTTCCGCACCACGCAATTGGTTTTGTAGAAGTTGGTCATCGCTGTCATCCATTGTGATTAATTCTTGCCCCTTTTTGACAGCCGTACCTTCTCGCATAGCAATTGACTCAATTCTGCCGGAACGCTTCACCCCAATTTCGGTTTCATAACCCTCAATGCGACCGCTAACTTTCAGCACATTTGTTGCGCCTTGGGGTTGACTGTGCCAGACTGTGTAGCCGATACCAGCAATTACCAACACACCTCCAATAATTAAAGGTATTGGTTTTTGACGATGCTGCGGTTTGGATACTGGGACATTTGTAAGACTTTCCGGAGGAATTGGGGCAGTCTGAGTCATAGTAGCATCCTGGATGGGCGAAATATTTTGGTCATCATACTAGACTGTCCAGTATGATATAGCAAGAGATCAGCAAAAAAATTTACTTTTCATGCCTCATACCTCTACATCCCCACTGAAAATTGAGTTACCTGCAATTACGCAAAAACAAGAACAAATTTTGCAAGGTGCAATTCGAGTGTTTTTGCGCGAAGGTTACGCAAAAACTAGTATGGATAGGGTGAGTACAGAAGCTGGAGTTTCTAAACAAACAATTTACAGTCACTTTCAAGATAAAGAAGGGCTGTTTACAGCGTTAATGGAAAGGTTAACACTCAGGTGTTTTCAAAGTATTTTTGCTCACACAGAATTACAAGGTGAACCAGCCAGTTTATTACGTCAAGTTGGCGAAACTTACTTAACCAAAGTTGCCGATAATCCTGATTATGTGGCGCTGTTGCGCTTAGTGATTACGGAATCACAAAACTTTCCTGAACTCGCCAAACTTTATAATCAAACAGTTGTGCAACGTGGTCGATTTTTGTTGAGTCAGTATTTTGCATCCCATCCAGAATTAAATATTACTGACCCAGAAGCGATCGCTCATATTTTTATGGGTTCGCTAGTTTCCTATGTAATTCTACAAGAAATTATGTATGGAAAAGAGCTTATGTCTTTGTCACGCGATCGCCTGTTAGATAGTTTGATGACTTTGGTAATGAGTCAGTCTAAAATTACCTGAGTTGGGTGATAAGTAAACATTCTGAATATCATCAAAAGGAATGGAAAAATGCCCCTAATTTTTAATCAAGATAAATATAAAGAATTATTAATTAAATATCAGCCAAAGTTAATTAAAACTGAGGCGGAAAAAGAACGAATTTTAGCTATTGTCGAAGAATTAACACGGCGTTCTAATCTTATTCCAGAAGAAGCTGAGATTTATGAATTACTAATAACTTTAATCGAGAAATATGAACAAGAATAGGAGTTATGCTAATTCACGAAATTAAGGTTAAATTTCATACATTTTTTATTGTGGTGTGCTGATACCGTCGCACAGATGGCGATCGCTTTCTTCTACCGTCGAGTTATTCTGGAGATAATCTCGCGCCAAATCGCAAGCACTAACCATCAAAGAATCTAGATTCCAATCCCACAAAATTACGGTTTTATCCCAACTAGCAGAAGCAATGGTTTTACCGTCGGGACTAAAAGCCAGATCGTATAGAACCCATTTGGGATCTATGAAGTAGCTAACCGTTTGAGCATAAGTCTGACAAAACAGAGATGAATTTTAGTCGTCGCATTCTCCAAAGTTCTTTCAAAATTTTTGACC
>NZ_JACJRY010000036.1:0-62500 GCF_014697485.1 Anabaena sp. FACHB-83
GTGAGGTAACTCCTTCAAGCAAGTCAACTCGTGGAAAGAGGAAACCCAAGAAGTGATTCTTGGAATCCCCCACTATATTCGGTACCCCGAATTAGTGGTGGGAGGATGTCAATATAGCTCTCACGTATGGGTGTGGGGAGTGTGGGAAGTGTGGGGAGTGTGGGGGGTGTGGGGAGTGTGGGGAGTGTGGGGAGTGTGGGGAGTGTGGGGGGAAAGATTTCTTCACCATCCTCCCATCCCTACCCTTGAAAGTCCCCCTTGTCTCCCTCATCTCCCTTGTCTACTTTGTCTCCCTCGTCTCTCTAGCATCATTCCCAAGGCTTCTTTCCTACTCCCTATCAAAAGATTAACGACATACTTCAGGTAAAATTGCATCCTCAAGATTAGCGCCGATAAGATTTGCGCCGCGCAGTTTAGTACCGATGAGATTAGCACCAGTTAAATTAGCACCAGCCAAGTTTGCGCCTTGCAGATTTGCCCAGCTTAAGTTTGCACCTGTTAAATCAGCTTCACTGAGGTTAGCTTGCAACATATAGGCACTAACTAAGTAAGCATGACTGAGATTCGCATTATGTAAATCTGTTTTGTACAGATAAGCCCCAATTAAATCTGCTTTGTAGAGGTTGGCTTTACTGAGATCGGCTGCAATTAAGTTGGCTTCAATCAAGTTAGCGTAGGCGAGGTTAGCGCGGATGAGTTTGGCTGCACCCAAATCAGCACTTTTGAGGTTAGCATCTTTGAGGTCTGTGCCGATTAGGATAGCATGGGCGATCGCAGCTTCTTTCAAATTTGCTTCACTTAAATCCGCACCAATCAAGTTGGCATGACTCAAATTTGCCTGGGTTAGCGTTGCACCCTTTAAGTTAGCCACACTTAAGTTAGCACCACTTAAGTTGGCTTCAATGAGCTTGGTTTGTTCCAGATTTGCGCCACTAAAATCTGCACCGTTCAGATTTGCACGTACCAGTAAAGCCTGACTCAAATCTGCTTTGGTCAAGTTGACTTGAGAAAGATTTGCGCCTCTGAGGTTATCTTTTTGTAAGTTCGCAGCACTGAGGTCTGGTTGAATTTGCGGATTTTTCTGTCTCCATTCGCTCCAGGTAACTGCACCGGCTCTCAGTAAAACCAGATGCTCTTGATTTGCCATTTTCTCTCCTTTACTCCTGGCGGCCACTATTGGGATTTGTCCGACCAGCTACACTTTCAATTGCGGTTAACGCTCCCCTCGCTCCTGCTAGAATATCTTGTTCTTGTCCACCTAAATACAACCTGCCAAAACTTCCTACAGCTTGTACCTCTAAAATATTAATCGCCGCCGCTTTTTCGGCTTCGTTAGCGGCTAATGCAGCATAAGCAGCAGGTTCCACTTCTAAGACATATAAAGTTTGTCCCGCTAATAGCAATTGTCCGCGACGGGTACGATTGATTAGTTGTGTTTGGTAAGCGTCAATATTACGGATAATTTGACTAGACACAACACGCGGTTTGAGACATTCTTCACGCTTAACTCCTAACAAATCCAAAATGGCTTGACCTGCGGTGCGTGTTTCTCCTTGGGAACCAGAATGAACTTCTAATAAACCGTATAATCGCTCAACTACTTGGACTCCGGGACGAACAGAGGCAGATTTTAAGGCGACATCAGTAATTTTATTGATTTCAATCCCAGGAGAAATTTCAATCCACAATGATGTGTCTCCTGGTAAGGGTAAGAAACCTTGAGCTACTGTTCCCATATAAGCTGCGTGTTGCGGCTGCAAGCTGTCAAGAAATACGAAACTGCGTAGTTCTATACCCAAGGTTCTGCTCTCCAGTCATGAAGTAAAGTTTACATATTGCAATAATATGCCGTAACTTTAAACTACCATAAGCTACAGTCAATCTTTTATGTACTGAGTAGTGAACAATGACAGATGCGTTAGGATGGCGAAAAAAATTTGGCGTGCTTGCGCCTAGTACAAATACGATTGTCGAACCTGATTTTCATACAATGGCTGTGCCTGGGGTAACTTCTCATACATCGCGGATTTATCTGAGGAACCAGGATTTGAGTAGTGATGAAAAGATGGTACAGCTTTTGGAGGCGATCGCCCAAGAAATGTTTTCGGCAATTGATCGGGTGATGACTGCGGGTGTCGATTACCTAATTATGGCGATGAGTGCGGAAACTTTTTGGGAAGGTAAAACAGGCAACATCGAGTTTATCAAGCGAGTTGAAGATTATGCTGGTATCAAGGTGGCTTCTTGTGCTTCGGCATATCAGGTAGCACTGACAGCCTTGCAAGTAAAGAAAATCGCTGTCATTACCCCTTACCAAGCTGTAGCTGATGAAAGAATCCGCCGCTTTTTTAGTGACATTGGTATAGAAGTTGTTCGCCTTAAAAGTCTCCGTTGTCCTACGGCTATTTCCATTGCAGAGGTATCTGAAAATACTTTAAGAATACATCTTCAGGAACTTGATGGCGATGATGTAGAGGCAATTGTACAGATGGGGACTAATTTAAGTATGCTCCGATTGGCGGATGAAATGGAGCGAGCGATCGCTAAACCAGTAATTGCTGTCAACGCCGCTACTTGGTGGTACGCCCTACGCCAAAATGACATTCACGATCAAGTTTATGGCTGTGGTAGACTCTTGCGAGAATTTTAATCTAATACAGTTCCGTCTTTTTATATTTTCTCAGGCTTTCTCCAAATCGTAATACTTTTACGCAGTGATTCTTTACCAAATCGCTTCATTTGTTGACTACTATTGCCCTTCCGTTGGGGTAAAACATATATTTTTTCTGGGACAAAACCAATAGCCTCAGCTATTTCAGTACACAGCATATCAACAGGTATAATTTCTCCACCATAGCGTACATTGTCATTAACAAAAGCAACGTAAGCACCTTTTTTACAAGTTCTAAATATCTCAGCAAATAAAAAAGTTAATTCATAAAAATAACCTTCTACCATAGATAATATACCGGGGTTATTAATTTCTCCACGTTCCTGTCTAACTTTTAAAGCCGAATTGATTTCTTGGAAAACACTATTACCTGTAATAATTTTGCAAATGGCTTTAAAGTTATCTATTCTACCTATATCTTGATAAATTTGTTCAAGTTTATCTAATTTAGAGCGATTTTCAACAGTACAGCATAGCTGATTTTGTCTGAGTTTACGAATATCTAAATCATCTGTGCCTAAATATGCCAGTTCCAAAGCATAAGTCCTTGTATAATCATATCTATTGCAATAGGGTGGTGACGTAATGACACCAGAGAATTGCTCACTTTCATACTTTGGCAAATTTTCAAGCACACTACCATTTATCACATTCTGAAAACTGTCACTTGGTAAAGTGTATTTTAGTGATTTTATATCCAGAATTACTTTTTTAAATATCCGCAGTAAAGCTTCTTTAACGGTTGGTATTGCTCCTTTATCAAACTGCTTGACAGGTATTTTATCTTGAGCAATTCTTACTTGATTTCTCTGTTGAACTTTCTGAGAGCGATAATCCCATCTTAAATATTGACCATCCTTTCTTGTGTAACTAACTTCTTCTAAAACGCTAGTTATTAACAGTTGATATAAAACTTTTGTTTGTTTTGATACTTTTTGAGTATTAATCCAATTAATGAAGAACATTAAATCATTTTCTGTTGCTTGAGAAAACGCATCTCTAGTAATAGTGATATGAGGGAAAGCAAATTCTGTTTTAGTAGGTATAGTGTTGCTCAATTTCTCAAATAGATGAGTTAATTCTTCAATATCGTAGTCTTCAAGATAAGATTTAGCTTCCCACATTAAATGGCATACAGGAAGTATTTCAAAACCTAAAGCATTAATTCCTAAAGCTTTGCATACCAGTAAAGTTGTGCCAGAACCACAAAAAGGTTCTAGTATTGTATCTTTCTGTTTAATCCCAAATTGTTTGATTAAAGTTTCAACTAATTTAAATGAAAATCCTTCCTTATATCGAATCCACCCATGAGCAATTTCTCCTTTATTTCCCTGGTAACTTACTAACTGACGATTAAACTCATCAGTTTCTTCTAGAAGTTCAGAATATCGTTCTTCTAAATCAAGTCTAGCTGAATCATTACAAACCTGTTCATGAGAAAAATTGATGACTTTTAAGTTAGAGTCAAATTTAGAATCAAACTCAAGTGAAAGACTCAATTTTTCTACTTTTTTTTTTGAATTTGTTCAGAATTGCTCTGTTGAATATTATGAGTTTCTATATTGATGTCTATATACTTAAGTACATTAGCAGCAAAACGATATCTCGTTTCTTCACTAGTAACAATTTGTGTTAAATTATAAACATGATTAACAGCTTCATCATTTTGTAAACGTCGATGAACTTCATCAGTTATACAGCTTGCGAGAAGTATTGTAACTACATTAGAGTTAATTCTTCTAGCTTCTTCAAAACTCTTTTTAGCAGCACCATATCTCTCTAACGCACCTGCTGTATCTTTTCCACCCTTTACCTCAATAACTGCAACTGCTTCACCAGCAGAATTTAATAGCGATAAGTCAGGTTCACTAGAAAACAGAATACTAGTTTGATTGTTCAGACGCACGCCAGAAAGTAAATCGACTTTATCCACTAAATCTTCTAAATATTCAGCATCTAACCTCGAAGAACCATCTTTGAGAATTGCAGCAACAATATAATTTTCCTCCAGTAGAGAGCGAATCAGAATTCGTCTTGTTAATAATTCTGCTTCTTCTCCAATTTTATTTAACCAAGAACCATTAATTTGTGCGCCAGCAGACGCATACATTAACGCGTGCATATCAGTCTGACTATATTCATTAGTGCTTTCAATAATTAGGCTTGAATGCGAATTGTAAAGTTGACAGAGGATTAATGCTTTATCTTGGGATAACTTTCCCTTTCCTTCTTCGATAGAATCAATGCTGGAAAAAGCTAATTTTTTAGCAGCTTTCTGTGGAAGAACTGCAACACTTCGATAGTAGCTAGAAAGTTTTGGTTGTTCTTGAAGCACTCTAGGGTGAGCAAATACAGAAATTTTAGGGATACCACTATGTTCCAAAATATTCCAAGCAGTTTCAGAAATTCCCCAGTTGTGTCTAGATTCCCAATTAAAGTTATCTGACAGTTCGATTAATTTGTCAATTTCAGTTAAGAAGCTATTAAAACCCAATTCATATAACTTTCTGTAAAAAAAGGTAGAGCGTAATCGATAGTCAATTTGCAGAGCTTCTTTTAATACTTCTTTATCCATTAGATTTATGATTAATCATTCAGTTGAAATTATGATCTCTACCCAGAAGTAAATACTTCTATGTAAAACCTTTACTGACACCACATACAGCAATCTAGATATATGACTCATATTTGATTTTTGAACAGATATATAGTGGCGTGATTAGACTAAGATGTTGCATTAAAAAACCTATTTTATCCGCGTTCATACGTGTTCATCTGCGGTTAATTTTTCCCGTATAATGCACTATTTTAGCCTAGACAGGCCAATTTAATTCTCTAGCTTCCTAAATTCAAGATCAGGATGCTCCCGCAGTACAATATCCTGGACAAATTTACTGTAATCATCTTTCGTCGCCAAATCCATATCAACTTTGATACGTCTTCTCATCGCCAAGACTTTCTCTCCCGTTTGAGGATTGGTTGCTTCCTTTTGATAGGATTCCCAATATAGTCCTATACCTCGTTTCTGCCAATTAGGTAAGTTATTAAAATTGATGTTTGCTTGCTGGTAAAGTAATTCATTTTTATCACTGACTGAAAGCCTATCAAGCTTTTCTGTAGCGGCTCCAGCACTTTCACCTGCTTTGCGTAGCATCCAGTAACAGTGAGCATTTAAGGCATTGCGATGAGCGTCTTCATTCCGCCAGCGAAAGTAATCGACTACTAGATTTAAGGTAGGAAGTTGTGACACTCGACAATCAAAAGCGGCAATGCTATTGAGTAGCAGTGAAAGCTTTGCACTTGCCTCTCCTGCCAAAATAGAGTTGAGTTTCCGCAATTTGCGACTAAAACTTTCCTCATCTCGGTGGAATAGAAGTGAGATTTCGTCACTTTGCGTATAGCCATAAATGATCCGGAATCCACAATTCATTAGGTGTTCTACTGTAGATACCATGTAATCTCGAAATTGAGCATCAAAGGGAGCTTCAAATTTGTGAGCTTCCTTTGTCAAGCGAGTAAAGTTACGTCCATCAATTCGAGCAACCATAAATAGCCCTGGCAATACGCATAAATCGTGGGCTGTTTCAAAAATTCTCAGTCTTGTGTCTAACTCTTCAAACTTCATTCAGCCACTCCTGTACAGCAAACTCTCCTTTTGGTATTAACCGAACATAATAGAGTTCGTCAAAACCTTCTTCATACCGAGGAAGTATCAGCCTTGAGTGTGTTCCTCTAATACCTTTATCTGGTACCTGCTGTTCCGGTTTGCGATTTTGATTACGTTGAATTGAATCGGCAATTTTTGATTCAAAATAATAGCCAGTAATCCGAAATCCTTGATTCTTGGCTAACAAAATGTAGCGTTCTCGCTCTTCAGGTGTAGGATTTGTATTATCTACAACAAATGATTGACCAATTTCCAGACAAGTTTCTATCAATCGCTTTTCTCGGTGTCTAGTTTTGAGCATATCGAGGTTGATTCTGATGTGAGTATCAGAAAACCGTTGACTGTAGAAGGTTGATTTTCCGCTTGCCTGTATCCCAATAAAAATGATTAATTGCACTGTTAATTCAACGTTTAATCAAATCTCTAATCTATGTTTAATTTCTCCAGCTAAATCTGCTAGTGTTACTTCTATTTGTTCACCTGTTTGCAAATCTTTGAGTGATGATTTTTGGGCGGTGGCTTCATCAGCACCGATGATTACACAAAATCTAATTCCTTGTTTATCGGCGGCTTGGAATTGTTTACCTAATGGGCGTTTTTCAAAGTTGGTAATGACATTAATACCAGCTTGGCGTAACTGTTGGGATACTTTTAAATAAGTCGGCATTAAATCTTCTTGCATATTGACTACTGCTACTTGCGCTGGTGTTGCAGGTAAAGTTTTTAAAATACCAGCTTTGAGTAATCTACTAATTAAACGAGTTAAGCCGATAGAAATACCAACTCCTGGCATTTTCTCGCCGATAAACATCCCCACTAATTCTTCATATCTGCCGCCAGAACAAATACTACCTAAAGCTTCATGGCCGATGAGAGTTGTTTCGTAGACTGTGCCTGTATAGTAATTTAAACCACGGGCGATCGCTAAATCAATACAAAACCTTTTATCGGGAACTCCCAAGTTACGCACACCTGTAATTACTGTTTCTAATTCAGTAACCCCTAAACTAAATTGTTCGGCTGTTGGTAAGTTTTGTGAGAGGTGTTTAAGTTTATCTAATACTTCATCAACATTGCCATCAATTTTGATAAAATCAATAATCTTCTGTGTATTTTCTGCTGATATACCTTCTTTTTCTAATTCTTGTTTGACTTTCGTTTCGCCAATTTTTTCTAGATTATCAATAATACTAATACAGGTTTTAATTTGAGTTTCGGCAATGCCTAATGACTGGAAAAAGCCAGTTAATATTTTGCGGTTATTGATGCGAATTAAAAAGTCACCAATGTTAACTGCTTCAAATATCTCGGTGATAATTGCTGGCATTTGCGCGTCATATAATAAGCTGAGTTCCCGCCGTGCAATTACATCGATATCACATTGACGAAATTGTCGGAAACGTCCATCTTTGGCGCGTTCTCCCCGAAATACTACATCCATTTGATAACGGGCAAATGGGAAAGTTAATTCATTTAAGTGACGGGCAATATAGGCTGCTAAGGGAACAGTTTGGTCAAATTTTAAAGCCCGTGCTTCTGAACCAGTTTCGCCTGCTTTATCTCTTTCGGCTTGGCGATTAGGCGGTAAAATTGGGTCAATACCATAAATAATATTGTCGCCTTGATTACCCTTAGCTTGTAATACTTCTAACCTTTCAACGGCTGGGGTTTCTATGGGGGTAAATCCATAGCTTTCATACACTCTACGGATGGTATCTAGTAAATATAATTCCAAGCGTTTTTCACTAGGTAAAAATTCTGGGAAACCGCTAGGAGTAGAAAAGTTAATTTTGTCAGTTTTGGCCATATCCGTAAGTTATAGATTTAAATATAATGAACTATCTATTATGTCATAAAATAGTTCGTTACACTACGTTAACGCACCTTAGAGTTTATTTTAAAATTTGTTCGTTGTGTTTATTGGCTCTTCCAGATCCCCCCAACCCCCCTTTTTAAGGGGGCTAAGAGTTTCTTCAAGTCCCCCTTTTTAAGGGGGATTTAGGGGGATCGAAAATGTTTGACTACCAACAATAGGACTTTTAAAACATCCTCTTAGCTAGAAACTATTTTTGACTTTTTAAATGACTATCTAACTCTTTGTTCTTGAATTAAGGTACGTTGATAGATTTGATGATTTTTAAACCAATGCCATGTGCGGGCGCGATGATTATTATCTGGGCTAATTTGAATCATTTCATACAAATATGCGGCTGGAACTGTCTTATAAGAAAACCACAAAATTAAAGTAGAATCATCTATTTCCCAGGATTTGCCTTCAATCCGTTCTGTATCAAAGTAGAGAATCTTATCACGATAGGTTCCGGGAAATTTATGTTCTTCTTGTTTACCGTCAGCCCAAGTATAGCGATTAATTTGGTAGTAAGAATAAGGACTATCATCGGGGAACTGACAGCTTAAATGAGATTCATGTTTATCTAAAATTTTGCCTTCCGTATCTACTAGTGTATAAGTTCCTACCCAATTGCCTTCATGACGGGCGAGTACTGGCATTTCTTCACGAATGTTAGACATGATGCAACTCCTATAAAATTGCGTGAATACTTATCGTTAAGATTAAGGTAGGAACTGAATATTAGCCAGCTATTGTTCAATCATTTTAAAGAAGCGGGTGAAGTAGTCAGGGAAAGTTTTGGCTGTACAACCGGGATCTTGAATTACAATTCCGGGAACCTTTAAGCCTGTGACAGCAAATGCCATTGCCATACGATGATCGTGATAAGTTTCAATAGCAGCTGGTGTAATGGGGCTGGGTTCAACTTTTAAGCCATCGGGGAATTCTTCAACCTTCACACCCAAGCGACGCAATTCTGTCACTACAGCGCGGATACGTTCAGTTTCTTTGTAGCGGATATGTTCGACATTACGGATGGTAACGGGTGAGTTGGCAAAAGGCGCGATCGCTCCTAATGTTTGTACAAGGTCAGATATATCATTCATATCAATATCAATACCCTGTAATTGTTCTGGCCCAGTCAATTCAATATAATCATCAGCCTCACGCACTTGACAACCCATCTGTTCCAGCACATTCAGCCACAGAATATCACCTTGATAAGATTGCTTGGTTAAATACTTAACTCGCACCCGTCCACCAGTCACAGCAGCCGCAGCAAAAAAGTAAGACGCATTAGAAGCATCCGGTTCTATGGTGTAATGTCGCGGTTGGTAACGCTGTCCCGCTTTGATATGAAATTGATTGTCGCCAACTTGATTCACCCCTACGCCAAAATCTGCCATGAGGCGACAAGTCATTTTCACGTAAGATTGAGAAACTAGTGTGCCTTCCACTTCAATAATTGTGTCTTGTTGAGCATAAGGCGCAATCATTAACAGGGCTGAAAGTTGTTGACTAGTTTGATTGGCTTTGATGCGAATATGTCCACCAGCAAATTGCTGACCGTAAATAGTGTAGGGCATATAGCCAGCATTACCCTCAAAGTTAACGGTGGTTCCGCCTGTTTGGAAGACTGTTAACATATCGCCCATTGGCCTTTCCCGCATTCTCGGTACACCATCTAAGCGATATTCTCCCTTACCGAGTACCACCAAAGCTGAGATAAACCGTGCGGCTGTACCTGCTAAACCGACAAATAAATCCGCCTGGGTTGCGGGAATTTCCCCTCCTTTGCCTGACACTTGCATCTGTGCTAAATCAGGATTTAAGGTGATGGGAATGCCCAAATTTTCGACACATTTGGCAAAATATTCACTGTCTTCACTAAATAAGGCATTTTCTAAAATTGAGTCGCCTTGTGCCAAAGCAGCAACAAGTAACGCCCGATTAGTAATACTTTTAGAACCAGGAATTTCTACCGTGGCATCCACTGGGCGATCGAGAGCAGGTATAGCAATGGTATCCACGTTAAACCTCTAGATGGTCAGCTACAACTTAAATATTACGTGAGTTCGAGGGATTAAGAAATATGGGGAGTGTACTTCGGCTGCGCTCAGTAACCTGGGAGTTGGGAGTAGTATAGGTTTTTGATCATCATGCTGGACATAAGACAAAAAGGAAAGGAGAGATAAGGCGCATAAATTTTATCAATTCCCTTGTTAAGAAGAAAGAGTGAGATTTACATTCTTGATTTTTGAGACTTTATGACTGCGATTTTATCTTTGACCGCCAATTCCCTAGAACTTAAAACATCACTTTTGACCGTCTTACAGATGGCAATTTCATTAAGTCAATCTAGATTACAAAGCTTTGCTAATGACACTGAATTTGCCTCTAAAATTGCATTAGCTTTTCACCCCAACTCTGAAACTGATAGCTTAAAGACAAGCTGGATAAATGGTGACTTTCGTGGATTTCCACTTTTAGAAATTCACTATCAATCTGAACTAAATGGAGCGATTGGTGCTTACAGTGCAGAAACAGGCATCATTTATCTAGCTTATGAGTATTTACAGCAAATCAGCAATATTCAATGGTTAGCTGGGTTGATTTTAGAGGAATATGGCCATTATATAGACAGGGTTTTAAATGGTAGCAATGATAGTGATGGAGATGAAGGACGCATCTTCTCAGCATTGGTGATGGAGGAGAGTCTGTCAGAGACAGAGTTAAAGCAGTTGAAGGCAGAAAATGATCAAGCAGTCATTAGCCTGAATGGGGTAAGCATTGCTGTAGAAATGGCAAGTTTAGTAGGAAATGAAGAGCCTAACATCATTATAGGAACGGCTGGAGATGATTACATTGAAGGGCTTGGTGGGAATGACACCCTTGATGGTGGAGGTGGAAACGATGTTGTCGGTGGTGGAGAAGGAAGTGATTTAATAATTGGCGGTGCAGGCAATGATGTTTTGTACGGTGGTGCTGGTGATGGAAGTGATATTTTACAAGGGGGTGAAGGAAACGATGATTTAGATGGTGCGGGAGGAAGTGATTTCTTACAAGGGGGTGGAGGAAATGACACCCTAAAAGGTGGTATAGGAGATAGCCTAGATGGGGGAGAAGGTCTAGATAATCTCATTCTGTATTTACAGAATACAACCAACAATTGGACATTAAACTTGACCGCTACCAGTGTCAACTTAACTGGAGACATTAATACCACTGTTAAAGATTTAGAGCGAATCAGTCAAATTTATACAGGCAGTGGCAATGATATCTTCAATGTCACAAATTATATCTTTGGCGGTACTATTGATGGTGGTGCGGGAATCGATATTTTATACGCAGACTATAGCACAGCAACTGGTTCTACAATTGGTGTTAATAATCTAGGTATTGGCAGTATTTCTACTTATATTTATCCTCTTTATAGTGGAGGTAGTCATCTTTTCTTTTACTACCTCAACTTCGAGGGACTGAATATTGTGGGAACGCCCTACAAAGATTTTCTTGCTGGTGATAACAGTAATGATACTTTTCAAGGAGGTGCAGGCGATGACAGTCTCTATGGAAACGGTGGCAATGATAGTCTAACGGGGGATACTGGCAATGATATCCTTGATGGTGGGCTGGGTAACGATACCATGATCGGGGGATTGGGGGATGATAGCTATTATGTTGACGACGTTGGAGATCAAATTTATGAAAACCTCAACGAAGGTACAGATATAGTTTACTCCTCTATTTCTTACACCTTAAGCGATCATCTGGAAAACTTGACGTTAACAAATGCCAGTAACATTAATGGAACAGGAAACAGCCTGAATAACCAGATCACAGGTAGTAGCGGTAATAACATTCTCGATGGAAAAGCCGGAAGTGATACCCTCAGAGGAGGTGCTGGCAATGACACTTATGTTGTCGATAATGTTGGGGATGTAGTCATAGAAATTAGGAATCAAGGTATAGATACAGTTATAGCTTCCATTAGTTATACCTTGGGAAGTACCGTAGAAAATCTTACTTTAGTAGGTACAGCTAACATCAACGGCACAGGAAGTTTTTCCGATAACATTCTCATAGGCAATAGTGGCAATAATACCCTTACTGGTTATGCCGGTAATGACACACTTGACGGAGGTGTGGGAGTTGATACATTGCTGGGCGGTTTAGGTGATGATATTTACATCGTTGATGATGTTGGTGATGTAGTTACAGAAAATCTCAACGAAGGCACAGATACGGTTATAGCTACCGTTAACTACATCTTAGGAAATAATCTAGAAAATCTTACGTTAGCTGGTACAGCCAACATCAACGGCACTGGAAACGCTCTCAATAACAGTATCACTGGGAATAGTGGCAATAATACCCTTACTGGTTATGCTGGTAATGATATCCTTTCGGGGGGAACAGGAAATGATTTCCTGTTGGGTGGTCAAGGCAACGACCAACTTACAGGCGGTGAAGGGGTAGACTTTTTCGGCTTTAGTGGGGTGGCTAACTTTAGTGATTTAAGTATAGATACCATAACCGACTTTACAAAAGGCAGCGATCTCATCCTGTTATCACATAGTTTATTTAATTCATTAACCATGAGTAATAGCATTATTAGCAGTGAATTTGCCACAATTACTGCCGATAGTGCGACTGAAGTCGCTCTGGCAGGAGGTAGCAGTGCTTTCCTTGTTTACAATACTTCTACCGGCAATCTTTTCTATAATGCTGATGGCGCAGTTGCTGGATTAGGAACTGGAGGACAATTTGCGGTTCTGAGCAATAAACCTCTGTTGGATAGCAGTGATTTCTCATTCCTAGATTTTGCCTAAAAAATCGGGTTTGAAAAATTGGACTGTTATCTAAAAAAATCAATAAAAAATATGGTGCGTTGTCTTTTGCGACAACGCACCACACAGATTTAATTATTTAATTCAACACAGATTGCATCAATGGTTTATCGGGTGAGACATTTCCTGAACGTAACCATTCTGACAGGTCTTCGGGGGCTTTGGCTTGTTTGATGCGATCGCGCAAGTCTGTACCTTCGAGAATTTCTCTTTGCAGTAGTTCTTGGGCGGTTTCTTCTAACAAGTCGCGGTTTTGTTGCAAAATACTCAAGGCAATATGATGAGCGTTATCTACTATCTGCTTAACTTCGTTGTCGATTTCTTGGGCGACTTGGGGACTAATAGAACGGCGGGCGTTACCGTAACCATCCAGAAACTGCTGTTGGGTTTTCTCAAAGGCGACTGGCCCTAATTTATCGCTCATTCCATATAAGGTAACGTAACGTTCGGCTAAGTCGGTGGCTTTTTGAATATCGTCACTCGCGCCTGTGGAAACTTTGCCAAACACGACTTCTTCGGCGGAACGTCCACCCAGTAAGGTAGCAATGCGACCGCGAATTTCATCTTCAATCATCAAGAAGCGGTCTTCTTCAGGCATTTGGATGGTATAGCCCAACGCACCCACACCACGGGGAACTACGGAGATTTTCTCAACTTTACCCGCCCCAGGCATCAACGCACCGATGATGGCGTGACCAACTTCGTGATAAGCGACGGTCTTCTTCTCGGTTTCGTTCAGCACACGGGAGCGTTTTTCTAAACCTGCAACTACCCGTTCGATCGCTTCGTTGAAATCTGCCATAATCACGGCTGGACGATTTTGCCTTGCGGCTAACAATGCGGCTTCATTGACGAGGTTGGCTAAGTCTGCACCAGCAAAACCAGGAGTTCTAATGGCGATGGTGGCGAGGTTGACATCATCCGCCAGTTTAACGTTACGTGCATGAACTTTGAGAATTGCTTCTCGACCAATTTTATCAGGGCGATCGACCACAACTTGACGGTCAAAACGACCAGGACGGCGTAAGGCTGGGTCAAGTACTTCGGGACGGTTGGTGGCGGCGATGATAATTACCCCGGTGTTGGCATCAAAACCATCCATTTCGGTAAGTAATTGGTTGAGGGTTTGTTCCCGTTCATCGTTACCGCCGACAAATCCACCCGCACCACCGCGAGATTTACCCAATGCGTCTAATTCATCGATGAAGACAATACAAGGTGCTTGTTTTTTCGCTTGTTCAAACAAGTCACGCACTCGCGCCGCACCGACACCAACGAATAATTCGATAAATTCGGAACCAGAGATGCTGAAGAAAGGAACACCAGCTTCCCCAGCGATCGCTTTTGCTAGTAATGTTTTACCTGTACCTGGAGGCCCGACTAACAACACACCTTTAGGAATTTTCGCGCCTAAGTTGGTGTATTTGGTCGCATTCTTCAGGAAATCGACAATTTCTTCGAGTTCGACTTTGGCTTCATCTACTCCAGCCACATCAGGGAATTTTACCCCAGTGCTACCTTCAGAATAAATCCGGGCTTTGCTTTTACCAACAGTGAGTGCAGCCGGGCCACCACCTTGGCGATTAATTAAAAAGCCCCAAATCCCAAAGAATATTAATGGTGGTGCAACCCAACTTAAGAGTGTGCCAATCCAAGCATTTTGGTCTGGAAGTGGTGCAGCAAATTCAACCTTATTCTCGCGCAGAATCTTCGGTAAATCTAAATCTAAGGCTACAGGTGTGGTGGCAAATACCTGTTCAGTAGTTTTATCATCAGGAGTTGTTGCTTTGAGGGTATACTCAATGCGATCGCCTCCTACCACAGCACGGTCTACTTTACCTTGCTGAACTAGTGCCACAAAGTCACTATAAGGCACTTGTGGCAATCGTGGCCCAAAGAAACTAGGAACAATAAAATTAAGCAGTAATAACAGAGTCAGTAGTATTAGTAAGCTACCACCAAACTGCCTCACTCTTGGCGGTTTGATAGGATTTTGGTTATTTTTTTCTACAGGCATTTTGATTTATCCTTAATTTGAATTTGTCATTTGTCATTGGCGTTGACTAATGACTTTTCAACTTAAAAGTCTGAGTGCAGCGCAAAATATACTAGTACAGTTTGGCGGAAATCAAGCACCCTTGCTCAATCCCTGAAACCCTGACTCTACAAGTTTCTTCATTTCATACTTCACACTTCCTACTTCACACTTATTGTAGAGAGTCTGCCTTTGAGCTTATATTCGGGTATACCCTACAGAAAAAGGTGAATTGCCGTACTGCTATGCCAAACCAGTTAATTTTTATTGCCAAACTGCTTGTACTGTCAGCTTTGTTATCTGCGGCGATTAAGTACATTTTGCCAAGTGTGCCACTTCCGGCGACAACTGCCAATGCCTTAATTTTAGTGTTGTCACCGACTGTAATTATAGCGATCGCTTTATTCTGGCGATTTCAAACAAAAACAAATTTAACTTAAATCGTCTAGGCGTTATTGCTAAAATCAGCTAACCTAACTGCATCACCAACAGCCGGGAGTTAACCTGTGAATCTTGGTCAATGGATCGGTTTAATCGCCATAATTCTTTCTTTATACATTTTGTGGCAAATCAAAGAAGTTTTGTTGCTGATGTTTGCCGCCGTGGTGTTAGCCAGTACCTTAAATCGGTTAGCCAAACGTTTCCAAAACTTAGGAATTAAGCGCGGTTTTGCTGTCATCATTTCAGTGGCTCTCTTTTTTGCTGCGGTGGTGGGTTTTTTCTTGTTGATTGTGCCACCTTTTGCCCAACAATTTCATGAGTTAACTTACCGGGTTCCCCAAGGTATAGAACGCTTTAATAGTTGGCTGGATGAAATGAAAACCAGGGTTCCCAGCCAATTAGTCCCCTACATCCCCGATCTCAATAGTTTAATTCAGCAAGCACAGCCTTTTATTAATCGCGTTTTGGGGAGTTCCTTTGCGTTTGTCTCCAGTTCTTTAGAAGTTGTTCTGAAAGTTTTGTTGGTGCTAGTGTGGACAGGAATGCTGTTAGCTGATCCTTTAGCTTACCGCCGAGTTTTTATTCGTGTATTTCCTTCCTTTTATCGCCGCCGGGTAGATGGCATTTTAGATAAATGCGAACTTTCACTGCAAGGATGGGTGACAGGTGCGCTGATTGCGATGGGTGTCGTCGGTTTGATGAGTGTGGTTGGCTTATCAGTTTTGGGTGTAAAAGCAGCCTTGGCTTTAGCTGTGTTGGCAGGATTTTTAAATTTAATACCCAATCTTGGCCCGACACTGAGTTTAGTCCCCGCAATGGCGATCGCTTTATTAGATGCTCCTTGGAAATCTGTTGCTGTTTTGATTCTCTACTTTTTTATTCAACAAACTGAAAGTAATTTTATTACACCTTATGTCATGGCACAACAAGTTTCATTGTTACCCGCCGTGACCTTAATTTCTCAACTATTTTTTGTGACATTCTTCGGCTTTTTAGGCTTATTTTTAGCTTTGCCTTTAACAGTTGTTGCTAAAATTTGGGTACAAGAAGTTTTAATCAAAGATGTATTAGACCAATGGGGAACTCACCACTCTAAAGAAACAGAGGTGGTGATAGTTTGTAACCCTCCTAATAATCATGATGAGTTGTATGAGGAAAATCCCCCTACTTCTGTAGATGAGAATTTGCCTCAAGAAGATTAATTTACCAGAATTTAATATTTCTCTGGTTGCCAATGAGGATTAGTGAGACTGGTCAGAATATGGTCTTGCCACTTGCCGTTAATTAATAAATAGTCTCTGGCATATCCTTCAACCACAAAGCCTAAACGTTTGAGGACATTGCCGCTACGTTGGTTATGTGGCATATAATTTGCCATAATGCGATGAAAATTTAAATCATCAAATACATATTGAATTGCGGCTTTTAATCCTTCTGTCATGTAGCCTTTACCTTGCTGATGTTCGGCTAGGCTATAACCTACATAACAAAAATGGGCGGCTCCCCGAATAAAATTATTAAAATTAATTGTACCAATAATAATTTTAGGATTTTTGCGAGGAAAGATAAATAATTTTAAAGATTGGTCATGAATAAATTCTAAAAATGTATTTTCTAGTTGATATTGCCAATACTCTTCTGTAAAAAAACCATCCCCCCATTTAGGATAAAAAGGAGTTAGATAAGATTTGTTGTCTAAAAAATATTTTAGGATTTGGGGAATATCTTCTTTGATGGCAATGCGTAATAATAAGCGATCGCTAGTAATAATTGGCAATTCCGAGTGCATACAAACTTGACCGGCTTGATAACTGATGGCTACAGTATTTTATTCTGGCTGTTTGCGGTTGTGAGTACCAAACAGTAAAACTGTTATAACAAGATTTAGCAGAGTTAGCATTTTCGATATTTTATCTACCCTGTCTACCTTCTCTCCCTTGTCTCCCTCGTCTCTCTTATTCAGATATTATTAGGACTTACGCAAAAAAACGAAAAAATAAGGTTTTAGAACAGGGTGCAGGGGTATGAGGGTGTAAGGGTGTAAGTATTCAAAACCCTTACACTCCATACCCTTTCACCCTTACACCCAATCCCCACAGAAAATTTTGATGCGTAAGTCCTGATTATAAAAGAGCGATCGCACTTTCAATATATTCAATTCTTTAATAGCTCAGAGCCAGTTGTAACTTCAGGTAGTCCACAAAATCTACAAGTTCTGTCTCCGAGAGATGGTAGCGTGATTTCTTGCCATATTTTTGCTGTAAATACTCTCTCCCTTGCTGGGGAGTCCAATTTAACTGTGATAAATATGCGTCGGTTTTAGCAATAAAATCAGCACGAATTTCTGCTGTAACTTCATTATTCAGTATTTCTCTTGTGTCTGAAGTTACAGTTTTTGTACCGTTAATTTTCAGACTTACTTGTTTTCCTAAAACTTGCCAGTCTATTTCCTTATGTCCATCCCAACTTACGCCTACAGAGCGATAAGTCACTGGATGATAAATTGTACAAAATACTATGGCTTTTTCCCCTGGACTCACCGCAATTGTTAGTGGCTGAAGCAATTGTTCATAGCTTAAGGCCTCAAGTGAGAGCAGTAAACCCTTGGAGAAATAAGACTCACTTCCTGAGCGAATAATATAAGGCTTATCTGCCAAAATATGTAAATCTGTTTTTTCACTTTTTCCCTGAGAAGTTTCTACTATTTTGTTAACTTCTATTTCCGTAATCACCCCTGTTAACGCTCTGTCATAAATGGGTATTTGTTTACCATCATCAGAAAGCATATACCAACAATGATCACTTTCTTTACTCACAAATACATACTGAGGTTTTGGGATAGAGCCGAACCCTAATTTAATGTCCATATTCTAGGAGAATATTTATGCAACTAAATTGTCAACAAGCAATTAGTTTTATAATTCCCTAGTTAGTTGGTTGATTAACAACCTTGCACCAAAAACAGATCCAAATATAGCAATCCTATTTGATGTGTAAAAATCGAGAGGCTCAGATCCCCGACTTCTTGAAGAAGTCGGGGATCTTTGAGTTTACGAATGATTTAGGACTGCTATAGGAATACGGTTTGATTCCTGAATCTAGTTGTGTAAGCAGGGAGTAGGGAATGGGGAGTAGAGAGTAGGAAAGACGGCTGATCTGGGTGTACTGATTTTTTTCAGAAATCAAATATGAGTCCTACATATCACAAGTCATGTTACTCAATCCTGTCCTTTCCTTTATATGGCTTCGATTTTTACGAGGTACAGCAACTGATTGAAAAAAGTAATGAATAATGAGTCAGAAATTGACTTATTACTCACTACTTACTACTCATTACTTAATTTCAAAAGTTCTGTAATAATAGTCTTCAGGCTAAACTTTCAGGTTCTACACCTAAAGCTCTTAATTGTTCAGCCAGCAATTGCATTTTTTGTTCTGTTTGGATACGTAGCTGACGCTCAAAATTTAATTGTGCTTCGATTTCGTAAATGCGTTCTTCGGGGGTGAGTATCTTTTGTCCTTCCTCGTTATACCAATACAACCATTCTCGTGCAAGACCTTGATATATTCCCCGTTCTAGACCAATTCCTAAACCAATTTCTGGTAGCCAAACCGGGTTTCCTGGTATTAAGAAATACTCCCCGTCTTGTAATTGATAAACCTCCAGAGGGGGCTTTTTCTTTCGCAGAGGTTTGTAGATAACGTAGTATAAAACACCCAATTCTTTAGCGTAAAATTCTTTTCTGGTACTGTATTCACCATGACTAATCTGAGAAACGACCTCTAGTGCTAAAACTGGTGGTTGTTTTTCTTCCCACATTACATAACTCAGGCGTAAGTCACCATCAATAAAGCGTTTAACCCCCACACTGAGAAACGCATCAGGCGCGATCGCAGCTTTTTTTGGGTCGTAATAAATTCCCATCTTTAAGCCAAAAAACCAATCCCAACGCTCAGACCACACAAAGGCGAGTGTCGATTTTAGCAAGCTGGGAATTAAATCTTGTAGTTCATTATCCACAGGTGTATCCTCTGAGTCTGGTAGCTCTTCGGAAGATGGCAAACAGTGTAACGGGTTGTAGTTTAACATGAGTGGTCTGAGTAGATGCGATTTCTAGAAAGATTTTAGAAAATAATGGAATTTTGATATATGTAGATATCGCAAAGTTTTCATATCTAAATTATTACTTTAGTTGTATATAGGACTCATATTTGATTTGGGAAAAAAATCAGTACACTCAGATCAGGCTTCTTTCCTACTCCCGACTCCCTATTCCCTACCTACACAAATAAATTCAGAAATCAAACCGGATTACTATAGCATCTCTATAAAGCATTTCTCTTTCCTCTCTGGGTTCTCTGTTCCTCTGTGGTTCGTTAACAAGTTTATAGAGTTTGGTATCTGGTATCTCTTGTTCATTTCTCAAATAGGACTGCTATATAAAAAAGGCGAGTATCAAACCCGCCTGAAAAAATAATTGTATTTATCAATTGCTGACTAATTACCAATTGTTGGCGCATTCAATGAAAGCTTTGGTGCTTCTTCTTTTTCCTGTGCCAAAGTTGGTACAGAATCGCGCAATCTTGCTGTCAATTGTACGGTTGTAGCGTCGTAAATTTGAGTCAGCAATTTAGGATAGAACCCGATACCAATAATTGGTACTAGCAAACAAGCAATGATAAAGACTTCGCGGGGTTCGGCATCGATAAGTTTCTGGTGCGAAACCAATTCTTCGTTTTCTTTGCCGTAGAAAATTTCCCGCAACATTGATAGCAAATAAATTGGGGTTAAAATTACACCCACTGCCATCAAAAAGACTACGATAACTTTGAAGGTAGAGCTATAAGCATCGCTAGTGGCAAAGCCCACAAATATCATTAATTCTGCTACGAAACCGCTCATTCCTGGCAATGCTAAAGAAGCCATTGAACAGGTAGTGAACATAGCAAAAATTTTCTGCATCCGCTTACCAACACCGCCCATTTCATCCAGCATTAGGGTGTGTGTGCGATCGTAGGTTGCACCAACCAAGAAGAACAAACTCGCCCCAATTAAGCCATGCGACACCATTTGTAATACTGCACCACTCAAGCCCAAATCAGTGAAGGAGGCGATACCAATAGTCACAAAGCCCATGTGGGAAATTGAGGAGTAGGCAATTTTGCGCTTGAGGTTTCGCTGGGCAAAGGATGTCAGGGCGGCGTAGATAATGTTAACTACCCCTAAAATGACGAGAACTGGGGCAAAATACGCATGGGCATCGGGCAGCATTTGGGCATTCATCCGAATCAAGGCGTAACCGCCCATTTTCAAGAGAATACCAGCCAGTAACATGTGTACGGGTGCTGTTGCTTCACCGTGGGCATCGGGTAGCCAGGTATGCAGGGGAATGATGGGTAATTTGACGGCGTAGGCAATCAAAAAGCCAGCATAGAGTAACAACTCAAAATTGAGGGCGTAATCTTTGAGGCCGAGAGAGTGCATATCAAAGGTGACTGTATCGCCATAAAAGGCCATCGTCAACGCGCCGACCAAAATAAACAGCGAACCGCCAGCTGTGTACAAAATAAACTTGGTCGCTGCGTATTGCCGCTTTTTACCACCCCAAATTGCCAGTAGCAGGTAAACCGGAATCAATTCCAGTTCCCACACCAAGAAAAACAGCAACATATCCTGCACAGCGAAGACGGCAATTTGTCCGCCATACATCGCCAGGATTAAAAAGTAAAATAGCCTGGGTTTGAGGGTGACAGGCCAAGCTGCTAATATCGCCAGGGTAGTAATGAATCCAGTCAAAATAATTAGGGGCATGGATAAGCCATCTGCCCCTACTGACCACTTCAAATCTAGCTGTGGTACCCAGGCATAACTTTCAGACAGCTGCAAATCTGGGTTGGAGAAGTCGTACCCGGTATAAAAGGCGTAGACAATCAGCGCGAAGTCTATCAACCCGACAATCAGGGAATACCAACGCACTGTTTTACCATCTTTATCCGGGATAATCGGAATCAAGAGTGATGCCGCAATCGGCAAGAGGATAATTGTCGTCAGCCACGGGAAATTAGCTGTATTCATCACAATTTGTCTACAATCAAAATCATGTTTATCAAGGAAGCCCTAGCTATTAAGTAGCAGCTTTTTGGGGATTTGGCATTCCTTGTTAGGTTGATTTAATTAAGTGGACAATCCCCATTTGTGGTTGTGGTAGTATTTTTTAACTTTAGCGGTGACTCAGTATCGGTGAGAATACCCGCTTTCAGCCAGCAGTTTATCTAAAATTTTAGGACTGCGATCGCACCCTTTTATAAAAATTCGTAATTCACAATTCGTAATTAAGACCGTTGGCAGATTCAACTCTCTGCCCTTAAGTAAACGGGAATTGTCATGATAAATTCAGCACCCTTTCCCGGAGAGGAAATACATTCTAAAGACCCTTGATGTCTGTTAGTAATAATTTGGTAACTAATAGACAAACCCATCCCTGTTCCTTTACCTATAGGTTTACTTGTAAAAAATGGGTCAAATATTTTTTGTCTGACTTCATCTGACATCCCCACACCATTATCAATGATGCTGATTTTGACTTGTGTGGAATTTGGCATAGCTGTACGAATGTAAATAGTTGGTGTTAGCTGCTGGACATTTTCTTCTAACGCATCAATCGCATTCAGCAAAATATTCATAAATACTTGGTTGAGTTGCCCAGCATAACATTCAACTAAAGGTAAATTACCATATTCCTTAATGACTAAAATCTTGGGTCTATCTGTTTTAGATGCCAGACGATGCTCTAAAATCATTAAAGTACTATCCAGACCCTGATGTATATCAGCAGCTTTTAAATCAGATTCATCCAGACGAGAAAAGCTGCGGAGAGAAGCGACAATCTCGCTGATGCGATTTGCTCCAACTGTCATTGAAGAATAAAGTTTTGGCAAATCCTCGACTAAAAATTCTAAATCACAATTTTCAGCTTCTTCTTGAATTTCTAAGTCTGGTTCTGGATAATGAGACTGGTAAAGTTTCAGGATGTTGAGCAAATTTTGAGTATATTGATAGGCATGTTTGAGATTGCCAAAAATAAAACTCACTGGGTTATTGATTTCATGAGCAACCCCCGCAACTAGTTGTCCCAAAGAAGACATTTTTTCCGTTTGAATCAGTTGCAATTGTGTATGTTGTAATTCCTCTAAAGCTTGTTCTAATTCCTTAGCTTTTTGACTGAGTTCTGCTTCTGTTTGTTTACGCGCAGTAATATCATTACGAATGGCTACATATTGTTGGGGTTTGCCTTGCTCATCTAACAAAGGCACAATTGTCGTATCTACCCAATAATAAGTGCCATCCTTAGCTAAATTTTTCACTTCGCCTTTCCAGACTTTCCCCTGGCTAATAGTGAACCACATCTCTTGAAAAAACTCTTGGGAATGATAGCCAGAATTGATAATTCTATGGGTTTTCCCAATTAGTTCTGCTGGTTGATATTGGGAAATTTGACAAAACTTATCATTCACATATTCAATCATCCCTTTATTGTTAGTTACCGCAACAATTGATGATTGATCTAAAGCAAATTTGATATCTGCTACTTCTTTGAGCGATTTTTTGAGCGTGATTTCTGTTTGTTTACGCGCAGTAATATCATTACGAATAGCTACATATTGCTGGGGTTTACCTTGCTCATCTAAAACAGGTACAATTGTTGTATCTACCCAATAATATGTGCCATCTTTTGCCAAATTTTTAACTTCTCCTTTCCATACCCTTCCCTGGCTAATAGTTAACCACATCTCTTGAAAGAACTCTTGGGAGTGATAGCCAGAATTGATAATTCTATGGGTTTTGCCGATTAGTTCTGCTGGTTGATATTGAGAGATTTGACAAAAATTATCATTCACATATTCAATCATCCCTTTATTATTAGTTACGGCAATAATCGATGATTGGTCTAAAGCGAATTTGATATCTGCTAATTCTTTCAGGGATTTTTTGAGAGTGATTTCTGCTTGTTGGTGGGCAGTAACATAAGTATTTTTACGACTTGTAATATCTTCAACGATAGACAAAACACCAGTCACATTTCCTTGACAATCAACTACAGGAGTGTGATGCCACTCGCAAGTAATCATTTTGCCATCTTTCGTGAAATTCTCCTTGGTGCAGTAATTTCCTCCATGTTGTTTGATTAATGCAGTCATTAACTGATTGACATCTTCTCTAGGAATACTAGGTAAGAGAATTTCCCCAATATGAACATTGAGTACATCTGATTTACTGTACCCAAAGATACGTTCCGCCGCAGGATTCCAGTCTAAAACCTCAAAATCTATATTCCATTGAATAATTCCTAACGGATGGTATTCAACTAACGCAAATAATTTCTGCTGAGTATCTTGAAGTGATTTTTGTGTATTCTCTAAATCTGTTATGAGATGATCTCGCTGCTGACAACAAGTTGGTAGCTCTTGATACTTAGATTCAAGCAACATAGTGATTAATCTCCAGCCCAGTTAAAAAAGGGAAAACAAGTAAATTGCGATATTCTTAGTATTAATATTGCCCAAATCAGTCTGGGTAATTTACTTGTGTGGCGAAGACTGTTGATTGATACCAAGCAGGAAGTCTGGGACTATACAAACAAAGCCTGCTTACGCAGGATAATTCTCATTAATACATTTTATAGCATTACACTACAAGTATCATATCAGGTGAGTTAAAAGCAGGTATTGTGGATATTGAGTTAAGCAAATTTTGATTATCCTAACTCACCCGATAGACTAAAAATAGATGGGCATTTATGCACCAATCAATTATTTAGTTGTTGACTAAGCTTTCTTTTCTTGCACTAGAGCATTAATTTTGGAATTAATAGCTTTTAATACATCTTTGGTTTCATCAATTGTCAGGGTTTCATTTTTGGAAACTTTGCCCTTCAAGCTTCTGTAAGAGGCAATTGATGAATCAAAACTTTCAGTTGATGCACTTGGATCAGCTGCTAAAACATCTTTCTTTTCTTGTACTGCGGCATTAATTTTTGCGTTAATAACCCCTAAAGCGCCTTTGACTTCATCTGTTGTCAGGGTTTCATTTTTGGAAACTTTGCCCTTTAAACTTCTGTAAGATGCGATCGCAGCATCAACATCTTGAGTTTGTGTACCAGCATCAAAGGCAAGATACTGTGTAGCTCCAAAGTCTACAGAAACAGCAAGAGCGTTAGGTGGTGTTAACAACAAACCGCAAACTGTAACTAGCAATACCAGTGAGTAAGCCACAAGATTTTTCAGAGATGTAAAGAGTTTCATTTTTTTATACTCTCTATGACAGTAAGATTACCCCACGCATACTAAAGCCATGTCGGGAAAATACATCAAAAATTTAAGATATTTTTAATAAAAAAGCATATTATTCGGAATTTCATACTGTACAAAGCGAGTATCTTGTGTATTAACGTAAATACGTTATTTCAGGCTTTAATCAATCTTCTTTGATTAGGTGCGTAGACCTAGCCCGCCGTAAGCCTCGCTAAAATATCATTCAAAAATCCAGCTATCAATCGGTAAACTTTACCTGTTATTTTGGCTTTGCTGTCAATATCTAAGTCTTGATTATTAGGATTTACACACAAAAATTTTCTATGAAAATTGGGTGTAAGGGTGTGTAACGTAAAGATTTTAGATACATACGCTCACTGTGTAATAAAAATATTATCTCTCGAAATTGGATTTTGCCTGCGATCGCCTAGTCTAACCGGAGCATTGCTCAAAATCTCTGATGCTGCTCAGTTATTCTTAAAAAGAAGGATCATACATCCATCAAAGGATAGTACAAATGCAAATTACCATTGAAATACCCGATGACATTGCCCATCAACTCGCTAATACCCCTGACCAACTTTCTCGCCGCGCCTTAGAATCGCTGGTAGTGGAAGCTTATCGCCATCGGCAAATTTCTACTGCTCAAGTTCAACGTCTGTTAAATCTTTCTTCTCGACTAGCTACCGATGCTTTTCTTAAAGCCTATGAAGCTTACCAAGCCTACACCTTAGCTGACTTAGAGCAAGATTTGCAAGCTATTGATCAAGCGATGACTCAGCCATGATAGTTGTTTGCGATACTTCACCTTTGTGCTATCTCATCTTGATTGAGTGTATTGAAATTCTGCCTCAACTTTTCGGTCGCATTATCATCCCTAATGCTGTCTGCACAGAACTTCTTGCCGAAGGTTCTTACATCCAAGTTCAAAACTGGATTACCCAATCTCCAAGCTGGTTAGAGATTCAAACTACCACGCCCCTATTACCTAACTTATCTAGCAAACTTGGTATGGGTGAGCAAGAAACCATTTCTCTGGCTGTTCAACTCAACGCTGCCCTAGTGATCTTAGATGATCTGGATGCTCGACAAGCAGCGATCGCACAAGGTCTTAATGTTACAGGTTTACTTGGTGTTCTTTATCGTGCAGGAACCCAAGATATAATCGATTTTCCTAACACCATTTCTAAATTGCAATTAACCACCTTTCGTGCATCTTCTGCTCTCATCCAAAGTTTTTTAGATCGTTATTACCAAGAACAAGGTTAATCTTACGATACGCAAGAACTCTCTCAAAATTTTTAGGCCTAAAAAAAGAGCCTAAATTCAGACTCTCAAAAATGAAAAACTGAAGGGTGGACAGTCGCCCACCCTAAAAAATCAGGTAATGCCAAAAACGATCACCAAGCCCAAAACTGCGCCAAACACAATCAAGGCATAGAATTGAACGCGACCATTTTCTAAATATTTCAGCCCTTCGCCACTGACTAGGGTGAAAAAGCCTGTGAGGTTAACAGCACCATCAACAACGCGGAAGTCAACTTCCATGACTTGTCTAGCTAGGCGACGCAAGCCAAGGACAAAGACACGATGGTAAATGTCATCAAAGTACCACTTGTTGAGTGATAGCTCGTACAAAGGTTTGATTTTTGCTGCGATCGCAGCAGGGTCAATTTTCCGTTGCAAGTACATCAAGGAAGCCAAGGTAATCCCAATCAAGGAAATTCCCACAGAAGCCCCCGCCATAATATAAAATTCCGTCGGCTCAAATTCGGCGGCTTTTTCTAAAACTTCAGCGAGAGTTTCGTTAGGTGAGTAAATAAATTCCTCGAAATAATTAGCAAAGGGAGTTCCTACCAAACCAATCAAAATTGAAGGTACAGCCAACACTAATAATGGCAAGGTCATTGTCCACGGTGATTCATGGGGAGAATCGCTGTGATGACCATGAGAACCATGATGGTCTCCTGTGGCGGCTAGTTCACCATGTTTCATCGCCCCAGGGCCAAAATTCGGGGCTGGTTCTTCAGCTTCTAATTCCAGAATGATGGTTGATGCTTTCTTAAGTTTGGCTTTGATTTTCTCGTCAGTACCCCGGAATTTGCCTTCAAATGTCATGAAATACATTCTGAACATATAAAAAGCAGTGATTCCCGCCGTTAGCCAGCCAATGATCCACAAAAATGGATTAGCAGCAAAAGCCTTACCGAGAATTTCATCTTTTGACCAAAAACCTGCAAACGGAGGCATCCCGGAAATTGCCAAGCAGCCAATCAAAAAGGTAATAGCTGTGATGGGCATATATTTCCGCAGTTTGCCCATCAGTCGCATATCTTGGGCTAAAGCAGGGTCATGGCCAACGACTCCTTCCATCCCATGAATCACAGAACCGGAACCCAAGAACAGCATCGCCTTGAAGTAAGCGTGAGTCATCAGGTGGAATAAGCCAGCACTGTAAGCACCTACACCCATTGCCATCACCATGTAACCTAATTGGGAAATGGTGGAGTAGGCCAAGCCTTTTTTGATGTCGTTTTGCGTAATCGCAATTGTCGCCCCTAAAAATGCTGTAAATGCCCCAGTAAAGGCAATTACGTTCATCGCGGCGGGGACATGTTCAAACACAGGGTACATCCGGGCTACGAGAAATACACCTGCTGCCACCATTGTGGCGGCGTGGATTAAGGCGGAAATTGGTGTCGGGCCTTCCATTGCATCTGGTAGCCAGACATGGAGGGGGAACTGGGCTGATTTAGCAACAGGGCCGAGGAAAACCAAAATCGCAAACAGTATGGCGAGGAAATTGCTGATTGTTCCTGATTGCACCAGTTGGGCGAGGCGATCGCCCATGATATGAAAATCAAAGCTACCGGTTGCCCAAAACAGGCCTAAAATCCCCAATAATAAGCCAAAGTCACCAACGCGGTTGGTGACAAATGCTTTTTGACAGGCATCGGCGGCTGACTTGCGATCGTACCAAAAGCCGACCAGCAAGTAGGAACACATCCCTACCAGTTCCCAGAAGATATAAATTTGCACTAAGTTGGGACTGACCACCAGACCCAACATTGAGGAGCCAAATAAGCTCAGATAAGCGTAAAACCTTACATATCCTGGATCATGTGCCATATAGCCATCGGTATAGACCATGACTAAAAAGGCTACGGTTGTCACAATTACCAGCATAAGGGCTGTCAGGTGGTCAATTGTATAGCCCATGCTCAGGTGAAAATTCCCTGCTGCTGCCCATTCCAAAGTCCGCAGATAAGTCGGGTGTCCTTGAATTTGACTCCACAGCAAGGCAAACGACAAGCCCATCGCTGCTCCCATCAAGGAGATAATCAACGCAGCGTTGAGTTGCCGCAGGCGGTTCGTCACCTGATTGATCGAAATTAATCCCAAACCGACCAGCATCGCCCCTAAAAGAGGGAACACCGGAATCAGCCAGGCATATTCATAGATTGCTTCCATCACTGACGCATAATTTGAGAATTCTTGACTAGCTTAGGACAGTTTTGCGGCGGCTGTCTTCCGCAGGCAACTGTCCTGGTCGGAACTGTTAATAATTGTGACACACACCCCTGATGATAAAATACCCCACCCAAAGGTAATTGGGCGGGGTAATTAAGCATGGTTTTAGATTTGGCTGAAGTCAATAGCATCTTTCACTAATGATCATCAACTATTGACCATTGACAAATCACGCTATATTATGCAGTCCGACATTCTAAATCGGCTGTTTGGGAGTGGTTGTATGTTTTAGAACAGTTGGTGTAAGTGAGCTTGATTTCTTCTAGAGCCAGACGTAAATCGTCTCTGCCACGAAAACCTTCTAGGCGATGTCGGATAATGCCGTTTTCTACTAAAAGTAAAGTAGGTAGTGACTTGAGACGATAAGTATTGGATAGTTTGAAGTTTTCATCTGCATTCACTCCCACCAATTTAATTTGCTCCCCGCATTGAGATTTAAATTGTAATAACAAAGGGTGGATGATACGGCATAGGCCGCACCAAGGTGCTTCAAAATTCACTAAAACAGGTACTGGAGATTCTAAAACTTCTTGAGTAAATGTCCGCTCACTAACCGACAACACCATGATGCCTCGAAAATTATAGGGTTTTAATATCAAACTAGCTATCAGCAGGAAGAATTGGCAACTTAGTCAGCACCTATCTATGAGTTAGCATTCAGGATTTAAGATGATTAAAAAATTACTGCCGCTTTGATTTTAACTCTGATAAAAAAGCCAGCACGACTTTCACGGTGGCCTTTAGATTTTTTTAACTCCTGATTGCCGCTTTCATCGAGGGTGTTGAGAAGACTGTGCCATGAAAATCTCAACTAAGACTTATGACCAGCGACTTACCACTATATGAAGATCAAACTGGTTAAGCTTCCCCCCACTGACAACTATTTGATTTGATCCTACATTGATTTGGCAGCAATTGATAAGCTGAAATTGGCATTTACGCAGATTTTTTGTTGATAGCTGGGATCAGTAAAAATCACCATTCTATTTTACTAGTTGCTACGATCAACAGTGGATGTAACAACCACAGTAGACCAACAAAAATTGCTACTCCTAAATAAGCAGGGCGGATAAATTCTGGCCATTTCAGAGACTGACGACCATCCAGAATAGCTTGGAAAGGGATGATGGAAGTTCTTTGTTTGACAAGTTCAAAAGCTTCGCCGTAGCGTTGGGATAAGCGGCGATCGCCATGCCAAACTCCAAATAGGTGATGTAAGACTAATCCCAAAGATGTGACTAAAGTAAAGCTTGTCCCTAACCACAGCGTATGGGCGAAACACCAAATAACTTGTCCTACCATCTGGGGATGACGGGTAATACGGATAATCCCAGTTTCATACAAATGAACTTGGGGCTTTTGAATAGCAGCAATTTCTAGTAGATTGAAGGTGGCAGGATACAAAAATAAAAACGAAATTGCTGACAACACCCAAACTACAGCTTGTATTCCTGGGACTCCTTGTACCTGCCAGAGTTGCCAGCCGTCATAACGATGGTTAAAAAAGTAAGTAATTAAGATGACAGCCAACGGTAAACTAACTAATGCAAACAAAATGCGATAAAGCCTTGCTCCTATGTGCTTCTCAGCCAATGGACGTAGAGCAGCCCCGCCACTGTGGGCGATCGCAAAAGCAAATTGTAACCCCAACATGACAAAATGACTGGGAGTAAACAAAGGATTAGGCATCGTAGACATGGGTGAAGTTATTTAAACAAAAGTTAATACAGTACAACCAATAACACAAAGTATTCAACAGGGGACTTGCGCGAAGATTCAGTAGTACTGTTTTTTTTCGAGTCAAGTCTTCCGATTTGAAGATGGAATAAATCATTTTTTACTTTTTGGTGATCAAAGCCGATGTATTGCCAACTCTGCTCCTTTCAAAGTTTGTGGGTTGAACCTTATGTCTGACCTTCCTTTCACTTTAGATCAGTTACGTATCCTGAAAGCGATCGCACAAGAAGGGAGCTTCAAGCGTGCTGCTGATAGCTTGTATGTCTCCCAACCTGCCGTGAGTTTGCAAGTGCAGAACCTGGAACGGCAACTAGATGTCCCTTTATTTGACCGTGGCGGCCGTCGCGCCCAATTAACCGAAGCTGGACATCTACTGTTAAGTTACGGCGAAAAAATCCTCAGTCTGTGCCAAGAAACCTGTCGCGCCATTGAGGATTTACAAAATCTCCAAGGTGGGACTTTAATTGTCGGTGCATCTCAAACCACCGGGACTTATTTATTACCCCGGATGATTGGCATGTTTCGCCAAAAATATGCCGATGTGGCAGTGCAACTGCACGTCCACTCAACTCGCCGCACTGCTTGGAGTGTCGCCAACGGCCAAGTTGATTTAGCCATTATCGGTGGGGAAATTCCTGGTGAATTAGCCGAATCTTTGGAAATTATTCCTTACGCTGAAGATGAGTTAGCCCTGATTTTGCCAGTATTTCATCCCTTTGCTAAACTTGAAACCATTCAAAAAGACGACTTATATAAATTACAATTCATCGCTTTAGATTCTCAATCCACTATTCGCAAAGTCATCGATCAAGTACTAGCACGCTGCGAAATTGATACCAGACGTTTCAAAATCGAAATGGAACTCAATTCCATCGAAGCCATCAAAAATGCCGTACAGTCAGGATTGGGGGCGGCTTTCGTCTCGACATCCGCCATTGCCAAAGAGTTACAAATGGGTGTACTGCACTGCTCACCCATCGAAGGCGTGATTGTTAAACGCACACTCTGGCTGATTTTTAATCCCAACCGGTATAGATCCAAAGCCGCAGAAGCATTCAGCCAGGAAATATTACCCCAGTTTGCAACTCCAGGATGGAACCAAGACCTGATAAAATTGTCACAAAAAAAGCTAGTAGCAAATACATTTGATGTAGCAACACCCAGTTCCTCTGACGAGGGCTGATACTTGTCAATAGTCAATAGTCATTAGTTAAGGGCTACAGGCTATTGACTATTCACTGTGGACTATTGACTAAAAACTAACATGGAAGCTTACTGCACTCGTCCACGCTGCCCCCGCCCAAAAAATTATTTTGCCGACCTAGATGATGTGTCAACCCTCAAAACAGCGCAGCAAAAATATTGCGCTACCTGTGGTATGCCACTCATCCTTGATGGGAGATATATGTCTACCAAATTACTGGGTCGGGGAGGATTTGCCTCTGCCTTTCTCGCACGCGATCGCCGCATTCCAGGAATTCGCGCCTGTGTAGTCAAACAGTTCCAGCCTGCGGAAAATGTTAGTGCTAATCAACTGCGAATCGCTCAACAATTGTTTGAAAGAGAAGCAGATGTCTTAGCCGAAATTGGCCGAGAACACGAACAAATTCCAGAACTCTACGCTTTTTTCCAAATTACTGTTCCTAGTTTTACCCACCCCAATCACGAAGAACAGTTTTTTTACTTAGTCCAAGAATATATTGATGGTCTGAATCTTGAGGAAGAATTAACCCAAAAGGGGAAATTTTCGGAAGCAGAAATTTTATATATGTTGCAGGAAATTCTCAAAATCCTCAAGTTTGTCCATGATAAAAATATTATTCATCGAGATATCAAGCCATCGAATATTATGCGTCGCCAAGATGGGAAATTATTTCTGTTAGATTTTGGCGCAGTCAAGCAAGTGACAAATGTGGCATCAGGGACAGTCGCCTCATCTACAGGAATTTATTCCGCCGGATTTGCCCCCCCAGAACAAATGACAGGAAATCAAGTATTTCCCTGTACAGATTTATATGCCTTAGCGGTAACTGCTGTGACTTTACTCACCAGTCAACCAACCACCCAGTTATTCGACCCACTAATTAACCAGTGGACTTGGCGATCGCATGTGGATATTGACCCCCGACTAGCCAATGTTTTAGATAAAATGCTGTTGCCTGCTGTCAGTCAACGTTTTCAATCAGCCGAGGAAGTACTCAAAGAACTGTTTCCGCAGTTCATCCCCCCAACTACACTCACAAATACACCAACTCAACCGCCCCTTATACAGCCACCTGCAACTTTTTCGACCACAGAGTTATTATCAGGGGCTGCTGTGAGTGGTTTTGAAGGTGCATTAATAGCGATCGCTCTCTCTAGTCTGATATCACCCATGATCGCTTTCACTATTGCCATCGTGATTTTGAGTGGGATGATTTTTGCTCAAACTCGACGCTGGATTAAAACCACAAATTTATTAATTGTGGCAGTAATATCTTTTGCGATCGTTCTTTTTGTTCCTGCCTTGCAAGCAGGAATGGATATTCAACAAATAGTAATATTAGGAATTGCCGGCAGTTTAATAGCTATTGCCGTAACCACACTATTTCAACTTATATATAAATTATTGTCTATTATGTTTTAAATAAAATACAGTAAAAGTCTATGTTTACTGTACTGCCAGTAATTTCAGGAATCTCATCTCCTTACTGTGTAGCATATTTCGTACCAATAAAATGGCAACTAGGAAATTAGAGTTTAATCAAACTTTAACCTAGCGTTACCCATAAAATGAGAAATTACTTTCAGGGTAAGAAAACTACACCACCAACTATGACACAACAACATAGAACTAACGAGACTAAAGTTTTGGTTCTAACACTAGCAATCACCTTGGGGCTAGTAGGTGGTTTGTTGTGGTGGTTTTCTCACAGCTATGGCATCAAAGGCAGTTATCTCACAAGAACAAGGGTAGAAACACCAAGTACAGATACCTTCTCGCAAATACCGGATGTCCCGACGGGGTTATTTAGTTATGGGGGTAGCACTACTTGGGCTCCGATCCGCCAGCAGGTAGATTCAGCCGTGTCCATTGTCTGGCCCAAATTTCAACTACGTTACACCGAGCCGATAGAAGCTGCACCCGGTTCTGGGACTGGAATTAAGATGCTGCTAGGTAATCAGTTAGCATTTGCTCAATCTTCTCGCGCTGTGAAGCCAGAAGAAAATGAACAAGCAAAAAAATTAGGGTTTGCACTCAAAGAAATACCTGTAGCAATTGATGGAATTGCGATCGCAGTTCACCCAAATCTCAATCTTCCTGGCTTAACCCTCACCCAGCTAAAAGATATCTACACAGGTAAAGTTAATAATTGGGAACAGTTAGGCGGGCCAAAATTACCCATAACACCATATTCTCGCCGTCCAGAAGATAGTGGCACCATTGAGTTTTTTGAAGAAAACGTCCTAAGTGGCGGAAAATTTGGTAGCAACGTCCAATTTATCGACACTACGACTAACGCCTTAAAAGAAGTAGCCAAAAATCCTGGTACAATTTACTATGCTTCCGCACCAGAGGTAGTCGGACAATGCAGCGTCAAAGCCTTACCCCTAGGTAAACAGCCAAACAAATTTATTGAACCTTACACAAAACCTTATATCCCCCTAGACAAATGTCCAAAACAGCGTAATCAACTGAATACTGAAGCATTTCAAACTGGTGATTATCCCATCACCCGACGTTTATTTGTCATCGTCAAACAAAATGGACAAGCAGATCAGCAAGCAGGTGAAGCTTACGCTAACTTATTGCTGACAGATCAAGGTCAAGAATTAATTGCGAAAGCTGGGTTTGTCAGACTTCGCTAATCAAGACTGATAGGGCTTACTTACGCACAAAGATTGTTTGTGGAGATTGGGTAAAGGGGTGTGAGGGTATGGGGTGTAGAGGTTGTGAATAGATACACCCCTATACCCTTTCACCCTACAGGCAAAAATGACAATTGGAGCCTAGGGTTAGGCTCCAATTCTGTGAATTAATTAACCGTATTTTCACTGCACCACTGATAACAACAAGACAGACAATGGCACTGAAAAAGTCTTGGGTAATCAATACTTTCGACTCTAATTTTGAGTTGTTTTCAGACCACCCAAACTTGATTGAAATTTGGCTGATCTTTATGACTGGAATCTACTACACTTTTGCCTTAAACAAGCATTATCTTGATTATTCAACCTAGTTCCTGTTGTTAGCAGGCAAACAAAATCCGAAAAGTTAGTTCTCTACCAAGAACTATGATTTTTCCCTAGTGAATATCTTGTACATTCACACACAGGCTGTTTTATCCAGAAAATACCCGATTACGCACAATCTGTTTGTGGTGGTCAAACAGATTGGTTAAACACAAAAGTAAGGAGGTGTTGCTGCGCCAACTTACTGATGACAGATCGGGATCAAGTTCTGATAGATGCCGTTACAGGAACTTGGATAGCGTCTTAGCTTGCTCTATTAATCGACTCTGCTGGCAAGCAAATGAGATTATCTCCTTGAGTGAGGATTAAACCTCTTTGACGCAATTTGCCCATTAAGCGGGTCACAGTTACACGAGTAGAGCCGATCGCACTACCAATTTGGGCATGAGTAAGGGGAAAAGGCAAACAATAGCCACGAATCACATCGGGATCAGTTTCGCTCATTGCGGGTTCGCCATATTCCTCAATTAACAATGTGAGGAATCCTAAGAGGCGGTCAATTGTGCGCCGTTGACCCAAGGCACTCAACCACAGCAATTTACGCTGATGCTGATACCTAAAGGCATCCATAACCTCGCGCCGGAAGTGAGGCCAGTTGTCTAAATCATGCCAGTACATCCACAGCACCGCAGTTTGGTCAACATGGGCGTATGCTTGGAGGGTGAATGGTGACTGAGCCACAATTTCAAATGGTTGTCCTGCTCCCACAAAACCCAAGAAAGCTTCTTCTGGAGTTCTGTTAATGCGTCGAGATGTTAACTGACTGGCAGTAGCACTCACTTGAGCGGTACCTACCATACGGATCGCACCTCTTTGCACCAAATACAGCAAACCAGGTCTAGCTGGAATGCGCTCATCTTTGCTAAAGGTGCGGCAACGATAGTGTTCTTGAGCCCAATCAAGAATACGTTGCCAAGTCAAAAAGGGGCGTGATGCCTCAGAAAAGGAGGATGGAGATTGCATAGGTAACAAAGAGCGTTCGGCTGAAGACAAAGACGTCATAAAACAAGGTGCAAGGAGTGTCTTTGTGTTGACGGGTAGGCTTAACGCCTAACAGCGCCAGCCATCCAAAGAGTAGAGAGCAATTTAGCGCCTACTCTTTTGTTATACTTCTTACTGTACAATGATGGTAGTAAAGTTTACTTACTATTCATAGAATATTTATTAAATTTTATGGTCTTCTCATTTTTCTTTATATAGATAAAACTTATATCTCAAGGAAGATGACAACCCACTGTTGGGGAAATAATCAAAAGCTGTTCTTATCAGATTAAGTGGATTATTGGTTAATAACAAGCAATCAGCTATCAATTAAGCAGCTATTAAATAGTTTGTCACAGGAAACACTCAGTGATTTTACTAAGACTGAAAAAATACAAATTAAGGAATTTAAAAAAAATCATCTATACAAAGATAGAGATAATAAAAAAATCTTGTATATCTCAGGAGTGGCACAGCAGTTAGCAAAATCTCATAATTGCACTGCTATGGAGATAGCTAATACTCTTGTCCCTAGATTATTGGCGACCAGTGGCGACGTTTTTATGGTTACAATTGTTCCACCTGGTTGGATTTATTTTGAATTGAAACCAACATATTTGGCAAGTTGGCTACAAAGCTGGGTTATGGGGTATAGAGAACAACTCGGAAAGATGGGAACAGAAAACACAACTCCCAAATTTAACAATTACAACCCGTCCCATATATTTGCAATTCAATACGCTTATGCAAGATGTTGCTCATTAATCTTGCTGGGTCATCGTGAGAAATTAATTAAACTGCGGGAACCTCTACCAGATACAAGTACAACATTGTGGCAACCAGTATCTCAACAACCAATACCTTGGTTGAATCATGACAACCTACTTTGGCTGCATCACTCCACAGAGAGGGATTTACTGGCTCAGTTAGTGGAGGTGGTGGACGAATTGGTATGTTCTGAGATTGGTGATGCAATTCATTGGCAAAAAACCGCTTGGAAGTTGAGCCAGGCTTGGGAAAAATTTTGGTGTCAGTGTCGCATTTGGGGCGATGTAAAAATTAATTCACCAGAATTGGCTCAATCTCGCTTGGGTTTGGTTATAGTGACCCAACATTTGCTGAGATATTTACTAGTAGAAAAACTAGGAGTTTCTGCTGTGTGGGAGTTATGAACATCAGTATTGTTTCTGAGGAAAATATAACGGTTTTTATCATAGCTATTGACTCATAAAAGTAGTTCGACTATACTTGCAGTTGTGTGAGGAGCGAACCAGCAAGAGCGCCGAGACGAAACACGGCCAGTCGTCGGCGCTCTTTCTGATTTCATAATGTAAAAAAGTTTAAACAGTTTGTTTTAAGAAAGTAAAAATTTTTGGATAGCGATCGCAACTCCATCTTTTTCGACACTGGGGGCTATCCATTGAGCAATCGCTTGTACTTCTGTGGGTGCATCACCCATCGCTACACCAATACCAGCGTATTCCAACATTTCTACATCATTAAAGTTATCACCAATAGCCATCACGTTATTCCTTTCTAAACCGAGAAGTTCTTCAGCGAAATAACGTACAGCCGCACCTTTATTAACAGCAGGATTTGTGGCTTCAAAAAAAGTAGCAACAGAAGTTGTGAGATAAAGTTCTGCGGGCGTATATTGGCGACGCAAATTCCCTAATAATTGGCTAATTGCTTCTGTGTCATCACACAAAGCTAAAATTTTTGTCGGTTCATATTCAATTAAAATGTTGCGTAAATCACCTACAGCAATGGGGGTAATTCCTGAACGTTGTGCGTAAATTTTAGTTTCTCTAGTTAACTCCCGGACATACAGTTGATCATTAATGTAAAAGTGAATAGAGAGAAGCGATCGCCACTGGGGTTCTTCAAAATAGTCTAGTAGTTGGTATGCAATTTCTCTGGCTACAGGTAAGTGATAGTGGATTTTTTGGTTAGTTGGGTCTTGAATCCAGGCTCCCTGATAAGCCGCTAATGGCAAGTTAGAGCGAATTTCTTGATGAAAGCGTAACGCAGAACGATACATTCTTCCAGTAGCAATTGCAACATGAATGCCTTTGGCTTGGGCTGCTGAGATCGCTTGCTTGACTGGTTTGCTTAAAGAATTAGATTTGCCAGCGATCGTACCATCGATATCTAAAACTAGTAACTTAATGTCTTGTTTAGGTAGAGCTTGATTTTCAGACGATGCCATATACATAAATTTTTAACCTGTGAACTTCCAGTATGAGGTTAACAGGCATTGGCATAATCTGATTCAGGCAAAATAATTAAGCTACAACACATCTAAATTCCTAGAAAACACAATAACTTATCCAGGACTTACGCAACTCGCACAGAGCGATCGCCAGCCCACTTTATCATTTAAATACCCTTGTTGAGAATAAACGTAAAACTAAGAGTTTCAGATGATTCTCTGCCCAAGGTAACAAAAGCGGGATAACTACTCAGCACTTTCAACTCAGCAACGCCAGTTGCTACAACTTTGGGAACCAAAGCAACGCACTCAGCAATTTACTTAATCGGTTGCAGTTTTGTTACCTTCAGTTTAAAGTTACCCACTCCAGTTTCCCCAAAAGACCGAACGCGGATAATATATATTCCTGTTTCGTTGATGCGGGTAAATAATAGGGAGTTACTTGTACCATCGGGGCCGTCATCATTTTCTGCCACCGTTGAACCATCTGGGGCTAACAGCGTAATAATGCAGTCAAAGTTTTCGGAAGATAAATCAACTGCCAGGTTATCACCTTTATTCAATTTAACTGTATAGTCACGGGCAAACCCACCCTGTCCTGTGGGTATATCTTTTTCCGAGAGTGTATCGGAAAGTTCTGTCAAATTAGTTAACGGAATTGGACTGTACAACTTGCTTTGGGCGAATGCTGCTGTTGTACTGATACTAATTGTCAGAAAAATAGTAGGAACAGTGATGAATCTTTTGAAACCTGCTGCAAAAGCTTTACTCATAATTTCAGGCTGTGTTGCCATACACAAGGTATTCGCTTAATTATAGATTTGTCAGATATGACTCGCCTATGAATTAGTATGTTGGTCTTTGATGGCGATCGCAACTGCGGCTAACCCCAACACTGTAATTCCCGACTGGCGAAGTGTTTGTACGGCAGATTTGGTGGTTGCACCAGTAGTGTAAATGTCATCGATTAACAATACTGGCATACTGGGGCATTGACGGCGAAATTCTTTACCGACAGCAAAAGCTTCAGCTAAGTTTTTTTCCCGTTCAGAAGCTGATAAACCAAACTGCGCTTGAGTTTCTCGCACCCTTTCTAAAACATTTAGATTTAATTTTAACTTAGTTGTCTGACAGAAGCTTTCGGCAATTAAGGCAGCTTGATTATAACCACGTTGCTTTTGCTTGTCTGGGTGCATCGGTATGGGTACAACTACTGGTTGGGTATGAGGCTGAGGAGAGTTTAATAACCATGCTTCACCCAAGTATGTACCCAAGATACGGGCAATATTCGGTTGGTTTTCATATTTCATCACGGCGATCGCTCTTTTGAGGCTACCACCATACACACCCCACCCAAATATCGGTATTTCACCTTGCCATGATGCACTAGGATGTTTTTGACCGCAGTTGTGTAATTGTCTGGCACAGTATACACACAAAGTCTCCGATGTACTTCGCTGACACAAAGGACAATGGGACTGTAAAAACAGGTTCAGGAAACCTTGGAAATGATTCTGCCAACTGGGCATAGAAATTAGTCTAGATATTTCACATACACGCGATCGCATCGTGCAGTTTCCACACCCGTCGCTGGTTGATAACCATTACTTTCGTATAACTTCACGGCTTCTACTAATATGCTGGCTGTTTCAATCCAAATTTGCTGGAAACCACGATTAGCGATCGCTGCTTCTAGTTGTTGTAACAAATATTTCCCCAAGCCAATACCCCGGACACTTGGTAAAAGATACATTTTGCGAATTTCCACAGCTTTTTCCCCGCGATTTATGGGGTAATATGCCCCAGTACCGACTATTTGGCTTTGGTGTTCCACTACCCAAAACTCACCGCCAGTAGCTAAGTAATATTCCTCAACTTGTAATACATCTTGGTCAGCACCGTTGGGTTCCCAACCCAACCCGTATTCTGATAATACATAACTGATGACTGCGGCCGCCCTGGAGCGATCGCCCTTTTCCCAGTTCCGAATTAAGAAATCTCGATAATGTTCTCTCATTCCGATATGTGGGTTAGGTTGAAACAGAAAAATTTTCTGGATATATACCCAATTTACCCACTAGATAGCGATTCTGGCCAAAATCATCTCAGGGTTTATGCTTAATTTATCAGGACTGATGTACAAAGATGATCGTTGAGTCCAGGTGTCAGGGTGGGATTTTCAGGCTTTTCCAAGCCTACACCATTCTCTCAACCTCAGATTTTACGTGCTTATACCCTGTGCCATTTTTCTCCTCTAGTTCAGAAAAATGTCTGTTTTGCAGAACTTCTGTTGCTTTTTCTGATGGCATTGGTTTATAGAAAAAATAACCTTGGACATCCTCACAATTAATAGATTTTAAGAAATCTAGTTCTTCTTGCTTTTCTACACCTTCAGCCGTGAGTCTTAAACCTAAATTACGTCCTAAAGTGACAATTGCTTTCACAATATGAGCTACTCGCACATCTGTGGTTAACTCTTGAATAAAGGAGCGATCAATTTTCAGGTTGTGTAGTGGTAGAAGTTGTAGCCGTGAAAGCGAAGAGTGTCCGGTACCAAAGTCATCAATGGAAAGGTGAACCCCCATTTGTTCTAACTTTTGTAAAACATTTCTGGTAAATTCTAAATCAGCGATCGCTGTTGATTCGGTAATTTCCAACTCTAGAAAATGTGGCTCTAATCCTGTCTCAGCTAAAATGTTCGCTACATCCTCTACTAGGGTAGCTTGACGAAACTGTTTAGGTGATAGATTGACAGCCACTGTCAAAGGCGGCAATCCTGCTGCTTGCCAAGCTTTATTTTGGATACAAGCTGTGCGTAATACCCATGCACCAATCGGAATAATTAATCCACTTTCCTCAGCTAACGGAATAAATATATTCGGCGCTACTAGTCCCATATCTGGGTTTTGCCAGCGCACCAAAGCTTCCATTCCAGTAATTTTGCCAGTCACAATATTGACACGGGGCTGATAATACACCGTCAATTCGTTTCTTTCTACGGCATAGCGCAAGCTTTTTTCTAAGTTAAGCAGTTCTGGAGTTTTGCCACTGAGGGTAGTGGTATAAAACTGATAATTATTTCTGCCTTCATCTTTGGCATAATACAGCGCCGTATCCGCATGTTGAATTAAGGTTTCAACATCATGACTGTGGTCATCAAAAACAGAAATACCAATACTCGCACTGATGTACAGTTCATGGCCATCAAGACAGAAAATCTTTTCTAAGGATTGCAGGATTCTTTGGGCTACTTGAGCTACTTCATCAAGATATTTAATATGGGGCAACAAAATTGTAAATTCGTCTCCTCCCCAACGAGCAACGGTATCTCCTTCTCTGAGAGATTCTTTGAGTCTTTGTGCCACCATTTGTAGTAATCTGTCACCAATGGTATGCCCTAACGTATCATTAATCACTTTGAAGCGATCTAAATCCAGAAACATCACAGCTAAACTTTCACGGTTGCGTGTGGCGTTGGGTAAAGCTTTAGCCAAGATTTCATTAAACAAGAACCGATTGGGTAAGCCCGTCAGCATATCGTGCAGTGCTTGGTAGCGGATTTTTTCTTCTACTTTTTGACGCTGCCAAGCACCGCTAATACTAGCCGCCATTGTCAATAGTGTTGATTCTTCATGCCTTGACCAAGTACGCTCAGAAGTACAATCGGCTAAACCAATACAACCCCAAAACTCATCTTCTAGCCGTAAGGGAACTAAAAGCAAAGATTGAATTCCATCTTTTGCTAATAGCTTTTGTTCTGCTACCGGAAATTCCCTGATATTGCCACTAATCGATTTTCCGCACGAGAGTGTGCCATACCAACGCGCTAATTCTGAAGATTGATAAAGTTGATTTTGCCAGTGAAAACGAGATGCGGTTAAATTTGTTCTTGTCCAGAAAAATTGCAAGCTCAGGGCCATTTCGCCTGTATCTGAATGGCGATGGTTTTTAAATAAATAAGCGCGATCAGCCTGAGCGGCTTCTCCTAGTACAGCCAAAGCTTTGTCTATGCCAGTTTCGTAATTCATTTCCACTAGCAAATAGTTAGCAGCTTCGGCTACTGCTTGCAATAGGCGATCGCGTTGCCGCAATTCTGCTTCTGCTTGCTTCTGCTCTGTAATATCCCTAACTATAAAAGTTCTAATTAAGTCACTTTCTGGTAAGTAGTGAATAACTTGTTCAAACACTTCCTGATCAACCGTGATCTCACGGGAAAAGGAATTGATCTGGTGATCTTCCAAGGCATGGAGTAACCCTGTCAGTACAGGATGCTTGTTACCAATTTCTCGAATCTTGGGAAATTTTGCCGATGCAGCTGGATTGAGATAAGTAATTGTTCCCCCCAAATCCATCTCAATAATTGGGTTAGGAATGAGTTCTGGGAACGATGCTAGGCGTGCTAGGGCAGTTTCACTGGCCGCTTCAAAATTAGGGTCAACCGCTAAGGTGGGAAAAGGATTGGCCGCATGAGCCTGCTCTAAGAGAAAATCTGAGATGTTTTCAATATCAACACTTTCGGAAAAAGCTTTTTCCGAAATATGCGAAACTGCATAGTATTTAGCTTGGACTTGATTATTCCCAAACGCAATCACATCACCATGCTGAAGATTATGGGAAACGCATTTCATTCCATTGACGTATAACCCGTTAGTACTAGACTTACCTTTAAAGTTGCCATCAATAATCCGAAACCCATATTGGTCAGTTTCGGGAAGAGTCACACGCAGTAAAATGGCATGTTGTCTAGATACGGAACGAGATCGCAACACAATCGCATTTCTGGAATCTCGACCAATGGAATAAGTAGTTTCTTGTAGTGGGATGGTTCTTTGTCCTTGTAAGTCTTGGACAACCAAAAGGTGACGTATTTTTTCCCACTCATTTCCTGGCATTGCTCTTCCTCAAAATCTCGTATCCTGGATTGAATGTTGAAAAATCTTACTTGTTTCAGTCACTTGCTTTTTGTTGAATACTTGCTCCAGTATCTAGGATAAAACAAACGTATACTATTTTACATAGCAAAAATACTTATTTTATGGAGTCAGGCAAATCTACCTTGCTTCAAGGTTTTAGTAGTCAGATATTTAAATTTAATTTATAGCAGTAATATACCTAGTAAAATCACTTAAATTTCAGGGATTTTTTGATTAAACCATTGTTCTCCTCGCCACAACGCATTGATTCATCTTGACATAGTTAACAGAGATTTGCCAGTCTAATTTTCTTTCTCTTGATAATCTCCAGCGTAGTTAATTACACAGATAGTTTGATATTTTTTATGAGTTCCATAAGCGACACCACTAACTTTAAATGCAGGGTTAAAGATATTAGTACGATGACCGCGTGATGGAACTCCATCATCGATAATTAATTGCATAACAATATCTTGGGCTGTATTCGGGCCATAGCTGATATTTTCTGCCGCAGTCTTCTGCCATTTACCATAGCGATTTAGGCGATCAAAAGGACTACTCCCATCACCACCATAATGACCTGTAGCCCCTTTATTTCCTTGGTCTTTAACATGAGCTTTTGCCGCTAAAGACATTCCTTTAGATATGCTTAACGCTCCTACAGGGCGTGCTGATCTCAGAAAGGCGATCGCTTCATCAACAGCTTTACTTCCTTCTTGGGTAATTAAGTAAGAATTGGATGATAATCTCACACGTTTACCTTGAAACCTCTGGCGATAGCCTTCCAAAATTGGGATATATGATTTAGGATTTTGTCTAACTTTATTTGTCTCACTAATTACTTGTTGTTCTACAAGTGAAAGATCATCTGACTTAGCTACTAAATATAAATTTAAACTGGCTGCTTCATCTAAAATTAAATCTGATTTTGCTAAAGATATACTATGTTTAAAAATTTGAGTGTAACAAACAGTAATTAAAATGCTGATGATTAAGGATGGTAACTTCATGTGTTTGATCATGGCTGCATAAGTTCTATATATAAAGTAATTTTTATTACCTGTCACCCTCAAAGATATGTAATGAATTAAGTATAATAAATCGTTTACCTTACGGAGATATTCGTCGTCAAGCCAAACTACCTGGATTTCTCTCTTGTGAGAAATCCAGGGGAGTGGGAAGTGTGGGAGGGGTGGGAGAATAGTGAAGAAATCTTTCCCCCCACACTCTCTACCCATACGTAAGTAATTCGGGACTAGAAGTAGCTAGTCGAGGACTGATACCAGAACAAAAAAAATTAATAACAGCAGTCTACTGGGCAAATCAGTTAAAGTAAAGATAAGTAAAGAAAGTGCTTGAATCATAAATGGCCGCTCTACCCTTACAGGAAATTTCTGCTCAGTTAGAAAGTTCAAACTTACGCGATCGCATGGTTGCACTTGCCAGTCTGCGCGATGTCCCTGCTGAAGATGCAGTCCCTTTAATTAAAAAAGTCTTAGATGACGATTCTCTGCAACTGCGTTCTATGGCTATCTTTGCCTTGGGAGTCAAGCAAACTGACGAATGCTACGCTATTTTGGTCAGAATTTTGCAAACTGACCCTGATTATGGCATTCGTGCCGATGCTGCTGGTGCATTGGGCTATTTAGGTGATACCAGAGCATTTGAAGCATTAGCTAGGGCATTTTATGAAGATACTGATTGGCTAGTCCGCTTTAGTGCAGCTGTCGCTTTAGGCAATCTGAAAGATCCACGCGCCCGTCAAATTCTCTTACAGGCTTTGGATAGTAATGAAGCGGTTTTAAAAGAAGCAGCGATTTCTGCACTCGGTGAAATTGGCGACTTAGAAGCAGTTGATAGTATTCTCAAATTTGCTCAGTCAGATGATTGGTTCGTTAGACAAAGACTGGCAGAAGCTTTGGGGAATCTGCCAACTCCCAAGAGTATCTCCGCTTTAAAATATTTAGAGAAAGATAGTCATCCTAACGTTGCCGAAGCAGCAAGAATCGGCCTCAAGCGAATTGAAGAAAAAGGCAAGCAAACATAAAATTTCCTTCTCCTGCTACCTTTTAATAATAAGAGGGACTTTTAGTATTTCGATGCAGGGTAATTTAATTCATGAATATTGAAGAGTTTTTTGAATTAAGTGCTGGTAAATGGTTTTCACACCGCACTAGCCATCACTTAGCATTTAAACAGTCTGAAGATGGTAAATCCGATATTGTAATTGAGATGTTGGCAGCAGATCATCCCGAAGTGATCAAACTGTGTCAACAGTACGAAGTGAACCCCAGTGAAGCTACCTGTGGTGCAAGAGTCACCTGGAACGGCACAATGGAATGGGATGAAGAAAAACACACAGGTTCAACGGTGCTAGTTACTGTCCCCGATGCTGATAATCCCAATGAAGGTAGATTACTGCGCGAAATGGGTTATGCCGAAAAAGCGCCTGTCGCCGGTCGTTACAAAATGGGTAGTGATGACGCATTAACTTTAACCACAGAATACGAAACTATGTGGTCGGAAGAACGTCTGTGGTTTGCCAGTCCCAATTTAAGAATGCGCGTTAGTATTCTCAAACGCTTTGGTGGCTTTAGTATGGCTTCCTTTACTTCAGAAATTCGGATGGGTGGTGCTTCAGCTGCGACAAAAGCAGCAGAAGTTAGTAATTCAGCTTCCTAAAAAAGTAGAGACGTGCAACATCGCACGTCTCTCTTTTTCTGACTGGAATCTCTATGAATGTCATATTTTTGATGAAAACCGAATTTTTAAGCCATAATTTTTACTTTTCGATCGCTACCAAGTCCTTGACTGGATGCCAATGCACCGACATTCCGTTATTTGTGCATTGGATAATCTCTTCACAGTTGCCCGTGCCAACATTCCAGATTCTCACAGATTACAAACCAGGACGTGGACAATAAAGCCATAGGACAGCCAGTAAAAATTACAAGTGCGTAGACACGGAGTGGCTTGTCTTCAGACATCGCTCATAGCTGGGGATAGTTGTGAGCGATCGCAGGCAGAAGCAACTATGATTAAATTAGCCTGAATAACCTAATTTGAGTCAACAATGACAGATATCTCCAAAACTTCTCGACTGCAAAATGCGATCGATGTTGCAGAATCCTTATCGCTAGAAGAACAGCAATCATTACTAGAAATTTTAGCAAAACGCTTGCATAGAAAACAACGCCAGCAGCTTTTGGAAGAAGTCCAAGAAATTCGCCAAGAGGTTGCAGAAGGCGGAATTAAATACGGTTCTGTGAAAGACTTTTTAGCGGAGTTGGATGCTTGAGAGAAATCGCTTGGAGTCCAAAATCTCTACGTGATTTTAAGCGTATGGTACGTCAAAATCCTCAACTACGCACCTTGATTGAAGAAACTCTAGAACAACTTGCCACAGATCCTTTCCATCCTACGTTGAAAACTCATAAGCTTTCAGGCGAGTTTGCTGGAATTTGGGCTTGCTCCATTGACTACAGCTATCGCATTCTTTTTGAATTTGTGGCTAACCAAGAAGAAGGCAAAGAAGACGCAATTCTCCTACTAAATGTGGGTGATCATGATGATGTCTATTAGTGCGATCGCTAATCTTGTAGAAGGCCTTAGCGGTGAGAGTACGGCATCGCCGAATTTATTAATTAGCGATCGCTCCTAGCAGGGTGGGCTACTATCAATTTAGTCAGTAGGTATCGTTTGGAAGGATGTTTAAATTTGGAGTAAGTTAGCGATCGCCTGTGGTAGTGGCAAAATAATGATAATTAATAAAGCCATCGCCATTAATCCCAAAATATCGCGTCCATTATCCAATTCGCTAACATCATTTAATGCTGGTTCATCAACTAGCGGCATAAATAATAAAATTATTGCCCAAACAAAAAATTCTGACTGTACCAAAGACAGTAATAGCAGTAACAACCGCGCTATTTGACCAATCATCATAGCGGTGCGCTGTCCAAACATTGCATGAACAATGTGTCCGCCATCGAGTTGTCCGACGGGCATTAAATTTAAGGCTGTGACAATTAATCCTAAAAAACCAGCTACAGCTAAAGGATGTAAATCAATAGCAGATTTAGCTGTGAGTTGACTGCCTAAAGCTACCTTAGAAAGCAAAGCTAATAAAATAGAATATTTCGGATTCAAGGCATCAGGATTGAGAATACCCATTTTGTCATTCATGGGGACGATTTCAGAATGAGCTAAACCCCAGATTAAAATCGGTAATGTGGCGATAAATCCGGCAATTGGCCCGGCAATGCTGATATCAAATAAAGCTTTCCGGTTAGGAATTGGACTACGCATTTGAATGAACGCACCGAAAGTCCCCAAAAAGAAAGGCATGGGGATAAAATATGGCAGGGTTGAGCGAATTTTGTAGAATTTAGCTGTTAAGTAATGACCCAGTTCGTGAGTGCCTAAAATTGTGATTAATCCCAAGGAATATGGCAATCCTTCTAACAAAATTTGGGGATTAGATTGTAATGTTGTGAGTTCAACCCCAGAAATTCTAGCTCCCACAAAGGTGGTCGTGAAAAGAGTTGTAATTAATAGTAAAAGAGCTAATCCTGGTCTGGTTAATTTTTCGGTTTTGTTTTGATTAACTGCTGAAGCGGCTTGTGAGTTAGGCACTAAGACAAAAAAGGGCTTACCATTTATGCCTTCTTGAAATATGAGCAAAAAGCGATCGCCAAATTGTGATTCGACGTTGGCTTTAATTCGCTGGTAAGCTTGCTGCGGTGTAGTGCGTAACTGTCCGCGACAGATAATCGCTTGGGGTCGATACTCAAGATTTTGAATATAGTATACAGACCAAGGAAAACAATTTCGTAGTTGGCTTTCTTCGGTAGGTTCAATGGGACGCACTGGTACTGGTTCTGCGGTAGGATGGATAACCGATTCTGGTTTGGGAGTTTGAGGTTCAGTTTGCTTATCTGTTGACGCTGTTCGCCCCCATTGAAATAACAGCCAGTATAACAAGAGACAAACAATAGAAGAACCGATAATCAGTGATGGTGGCGGAGGTTGTTTAATGCCATATCTGGCTGTCCATCCAGTCAATAGTAATGCTGGTGTCATTAAAACTAGCCATAACAACCAAACAGGCGTACGTGTAATGCCAAGCGCACTGCGTTGCACCATCAAATAAGTAGCTAGTCCTAGGAGGAGGAGAAACCAAAAATTCATGTTTTCTTTAATAATTTGGAAAAATATCCCACCAGTAGTGTCACCACCACAAAGCAGAATCTCAAACCCCAATTTTTAACAATAGTTAACTATTAAGGCAGAATTTTTTAGTACCAATTTGTTCCATCATGACCACAGATGAACTGCACAAAAGCTAATAAAACAACGGTTTGACAATCTCAAGCCGAAAATTAGATCAGTAGTTCAACTCTGTGATTAAATTTGTAGCACTCCTCATTTTTGTATAGTTTTTCTCATGGGTTCCTTACCTCAACCGCCCGGTCATCATGCTAAAGCGCCACGGCCTGTACTTGACAGCATTTTTGCTTTTGTGCCAAATCGGGACACATTGGGAGGAACCTCCTATTTCATTGTAAGAAATGAAGGGAATATCCTCATCGATTGCCCAGCGTTAGAACAAATAAATCTGGATTTTTTGCGATCGCATGGGGGTGTACGCTGGTTAGTGATTACGCACCGTGGTGCCATTGGCAAAACCCCAGAACTCCAGCAAGCTTTGGGTTGTGAAGTGATCATTCAAGAACAAGAAGCGTATTTATTACCTAATTTAACCGTTACGACCTTTACCCAAGAAATTATTCTTACTTCCACAACCCAAATTATTTGGACACCAGGACATTCCCCTGGTTCCGCTTGTCTTTATGACAGCAAATTCGGCGGCGTTTTATTTTCTGGTCGGCATTTATTACCCAATCAACAGGGTGAACCAGTACCATTACGTACCGCTAAAACCTTTCACTGGCCTAGACAAATTAAAAATGTTCAATCTTTACTAGAACGCTTTACCCCAGACACCCTTGAGTATCTTTGTCCTGGTGCGAATACAGGTTTTCTGAGAGGTAAGCGTGTGATAGACCAAGCATATCAGCGTTTAGCTGCCTTGGATTTCTCCGATTTGTTGCAGGTACAACTGATTTTATAGAGGGAATAGGGAGTAGGGAGTGGGGAGTAGGAAGGGGAAAGTTTTTGATCAAAGGCTGAGTCAAGACTTTCATGTTAACTTTTTCTCTCTTATCTACCTTGTCTCCCTTGTCTCCCTTCTCCCATTTCCAGGCAGATTGTAAAAAACCTACATTCTTCCCCTACTCCCGACTCCCCACAACTAAAGGATTCTGTGCCAATATTTCGACGGCGGCTTGATATTGGGAATCTGCTTCTGTGGCGAGTTGATCGCGGGTAATGGGTTGTTGGGTAACTATTTTATCTGGCTTAATTCCGAGTTTATTAATATCTCGATGTTGGGGAGTTTCATATTTAGCAATTGTGACTGCTAAACCAGAACCATCTGACAGTTCAAATAAAGATTGAATTAAGCCTTTACCAAATGTAGTTTCGCCTACTAATTGGGCGCGGCCATTATCTTGCAATGCGCCAGCCAGAATTTCACTAGCACTAGCAGTTCCTTGATTGACCAGAATTACTAAGGGGTCTTTTGTGAGTGCTGGGCCAAAAGCTTCAAAACTTCCTTGAATACCTTGACGATTCACTGTGTAGACAATGGTGCCAGAATCTAACCACAGCCGCGCAATTTCCACGCCAGCCTGTAAAAGTCCCCCTGGATTATTGCGTAAATCTAAAATATAGGCATCAGCGCCTTTTTTCTCTAGACTATTAATAGCGTGTGCCAACTCTGTAGAGGCGTTGGCGTTAAATTGAGTCAGGCGAAGATAGCCAATGGATGTGCCTTGAGAAGAAGTACGCAATTGGGCAACAACTGGGTTGAGTTCAATGCGATCGCGCACTATACTAACTTCTCGCTCTACTTCGCCATCACGCTCAATTAACAGCGTTACTAAACTGCCAATGGGGCCGCGCATCCTGGCTGCTGCTTCATCCAAAGTTAAATTCTCTGTGGAAAATCCTTCAATTTTGAGAATGCGATCGCGCGGTCTAATGCCGGCTTTCTCGGCTGGTGAACCTTCAATCGGCGAAACCACCTCTAATTGACCTGTTTGGGGATTGAGGGCGATTTGCAACCCAACTCCAGTTAATTCTCCAGAAGTATTGACCTGCAAACTACGGTACTGTTCTGGATCTAAAAAACGGGTAAAAGGATCATCTAAACTCTTGAGCATGGACTGAATGGACGTGTAAGCAGCTTCTTTGTTAGTCAAAGGCTTCTCTAGCACCTTTTGTCTCACACTTGCCCAGTTTTGATGATTAAATGTGTCGTCTAAATAAGTCCGATTGACAATGCGCCAAACTTCTGAAACAAGCTTTTGTTCACTGGTCAATGCTGTGGCCGTTGGGATAAACCCGCCAAGCGCCAAACAAAATCCCAAAAATAGTGACAAAACCACCCGAAAAACGTACTTTTGCATGAACCCCATTCTCAATTCCACCTGAACCCAAATTGTATCGAACTGCCCAGTTCTCTCGTTGTTGATGAAATCTATCTCTCGACTATGTTACTTTTTTTATAGAAGTAGTGCATTGCTCTCATCAAATTGTTAAGGCAATCTATGAGTACACAAGGCACTCTACAAACGATAAAATCTTCTTTGGAACTGGCATTTGAAGTGTTTGGTTGCAAAGAGAACGCCATATATTTCATATTTACAGAGTGTTAAGTTGCTGAAAACGCTCATCACTCTGAAAGCAAAAAAACCAAACAAACAACCTTTTTGTGAAAATCCCAAAATTGCCAATTGGGAGATTTATCAACCGCAACCGATTTTTTAGGAACTTGAGATTGTATGGCCAACGTTTACGACTGGTTTGAGGAACGCTTGGAAATTCAGGCGCTTGCTGAAGACGTAACAAGCAAGTACGTCCCTCCCCACGTCAACATCTTTTACTGTCTGGGTGGAATTACTCTAGTCTGTTTTCTCATCCAGTTTGCTACTGGATTCGCAATGACGTTCTACTACAGACCAACAGTTACAGAAGCTTATGCTTCTGTACAGTACATCATGAACGAAGTAAACTTCGGTTGGCTGATTCGCTCCATCCACCGTTGGTCTGCCAGCATGATGGTGTTAATGATGATTCTGCACGTTTTCCGGGTTTACTTAACTGGTGGTTTTAAAAAGCCCCGCGAATTAACCTGGGTAAGTGGTGTCATCATGGCTGTGATCACCGTTTCCTTTGGAGTAACCGGCTACTCTCTGCCTTGGGATCAAGTAGGATACTGGGCTGTGAAAATCGTGAGTGGTGTACCAGAAGCGATTCCTGTTGTTGGGACATTGATTTCTGATTTGTTGCGCGGTGGTTCTAGTGTTGGTCAAGGAACATTAACTCGTTACTACAGCGCCCACACCTTTGTTCTACCTTGGCTAATTGCAGTCTTCATGCTGTTCCACTTCTTGATGATTCGCAAACAAGGCATTTCCGGGCCTTTGTAATTTCATTGTTGGTTCAGCCAAAATGTGAACAGGCATTAGCTATTTCCAGACAAATTTGTTTGTTTTAAACTGATGAACAATTAGATATGGCACATCAGTAAAAAATCACAGACAGTTTGACTAAGAAATAATGGCTATTCCCCCGTCTGACAAGACTGGGGTAGCCTCAAAGCAAATGGCTAACATCAATGCTTTAACTGAAATTCAGCAGGAGAACGCATTTAAAAATGGCAACACAGAAAAAACCCGATCTGAGCGATCCTATCTTAAGAGCCAAGCTGGCTAAGGGAATGGGTCACAACTATTATGGTGAACCCGCTTGGCCCAATGACCTACTTTATATATTCCCAGTTGTAATTATGGGATCTTTCGCTTGTATTGTGGCTCTAGCTGTACTAGATCCAGCAATGACAGGTGAACCAGCAGATCCTTTCGCTACACCACTGGAAATTCTACCAGAGTGGTACTTGTACCCTGTATTCCAAATTTTGCGATCGCTTCCTAACAAATTGTTGGGAGTTCTCGCAATGGCTTCCGTACCCCTGGGACTAATTCTGATTCCCTTTATTGAGAGTGTGAATAAGTTCCAAAATCCCTTCCGTCGCCCAGTTGCAACTACAGTATTTCTGTTTGGCACTTTGGTAACTTTGTGGTTGGGTATTGGCGCAGCTTTACCTTTAGACAAATCCTTGACCTTGGGACTTTTCTAAATTAGATTAGTTACCGAAAATTGCTTTGACGCTTGTGTAAGTTTGATTAGCATGTAAAAGGGTGTGGGTGGTGGCTAAAACCACTCATACCCTCTAAAATATGCTAGTGAAACAACTAACAAGCGTCAATTTTAGTAATTTAGTACAAAAAGGCAAAAGGAAGAATATTGATACCACAAGCTTTTTAGCAATTTATTATGGTCTGTTTATTTACTCCAACTGTACTAGGCAGTACCTGAGATTTTTTGGGTATATAGCAAAGCAGATTTTAGGACATTTAACTTTGTCCCATAACATCACAAGCTATACCAAAATTAAAAATCTCCCCAAGTCAACCAGTCAAAACATTTTTATTGAATACTCAAGTCAAGGTCAATGCTGAGAATGGTGGAGCGCGACCATCTGACTGTCAGGAGCGAACTTCCGCTCTTAAATAAGGTTCAACAATGGTTTGAGCAGTTTTGTCTCAAATATTTATGTCAACGTGGTTGGACAGAACACCAACTCTATTGTCTGAATTTAGCTTTAGCAGAGGGCTTTACCAATGCAGTTCGCCATGCTCATGAGACTTTACCACCGGAAACAACCATAGATATTGAAGTGAGTCTATGGGTTGACCGAATGGAGATTAGAATTTGGGATCATGGCCAGCCTTTTAATCCAGATGAAATCGCCGAGCCGGAACCTGGTAATCCCCAGGAAGGAGGTTATGGCTGGTTTTTGTTGAGGCGTTTGACGGATCGGGTGGTTTATGAACGTAGCACGGATGAGCGAAATTGTCTGTTAATTATCGAGTACAGTCACCAATAAATTCCAATGGTGAAAAATCAGGTGATTTAAGGGTAAATACAAAAAATCAGTGTATAAAAAATACACTCAGTCTGGTAAAGTCAGCATACGATTTTAGTGACATTTTTGGTAAAATTTGGCAGCAGTATAGAAATAATTCAAGCTGCACTAAAGTAGAACTTGTATTAATAAAAACTTAAATGCTGACTGATTTAACCCAAAGAAAACTACAAGGTATTAACAAAGTTCACCCAACTCCGCACCAATCTTTCGTTTTTATCGAAGTTTTTGGTTGTGAAGGGGGGATTCAGTCTTATGTCAAAGATATCTTTCAGGCTTATACAGAGTTGAATGCAGGTTACAAGACAGATGTTTTCGTCCTGCGAGATAGTCCAGACTGTGTTAATCCTTTTGTGTCTGAGAGTGTAAAATTCCATTATTTTAAAAATAAGTCGCCGCAAATTGGCAGAATGGCGATGGCTGGCGCTTTATTAAAGTTTCTTTTACAAAAACGTCCAGAACGTGTATTTTGTGGTCATATTAAACTTGCCGTCTTAATCCAAACTCTTTGTCAGCCGTTAGGTATTCCCTACACAGTCCTCACCTACGGAAAAGAAGTCTGGGAACCCTTAAATACTCTAGAACGCCGCGCACTCGCCGCAGCCAGTGAAATTTGGACAATCAGCCGTTACAGCCGCGATCGCGCTTGTGCGGCGAATAAAATTAACCCCGACAAAGTGAAAATGCTGCCTTGTGCAATTGATGGTGATAAATTTACCCCAGGGGAAAAACTACCAGAATTAGTCGAGAAGTATGGTTTAACAAATGCTAAAGTATTGATGACAGTAGCACGCCTGTGGTCGGGTGATATTTACAAAGGCGTAGATGTCACAATTCGGGCTTTACCTCAAATCGCCCAGGCTTTCCCAGAAGTGAAATATTTGGTGATTGGGCGTGGTGATGATCAACCGCGATTAGCCCAGTTATCCCAAGATTTGGGTGTAAGCGATCGCGTTGTGTTTGCTGGTTTTGTCCCCACGGAAGATTTAATCGCTCATTATCGCCTAGCAGATGCTTATATCATGCCTTCTCAAGAAGGTTTTGGTATTGTTTATCTAGAAGCAATGGCTTGTGGTATCCCAGTGTTATCCGGTGATGCAGATGGTTCGGCTGATCCTTTACAAGATGGTAAACTAGGCTGGCGAGTCCCACACCGTGATGCTGATGCTGTCGCCGCCGCTTGTATTGAAATTTTACAAAAGAATGATCAACGCTGTGATGGCAAGTGGTTGCGCGAACAAGCGATCGCCCATTTCGGGACAGTAGCCTTTAAACAGCAGCTTGCAGCGTTAGTAAAAACATCTTAACCAATGACCAATAACAAATGACCCTTGACAATCTCTAAACTCGCTATCCTAGAAAGAGAGCAAGACTGTAATTAAAAAATGAGCTTTAACAATTCACAATTGAATATGCTAAATCTCCGCCCTTTGCTCACTTTCTTAGCAGTTATCTGGTTGCTAGGTTCATTGGGACTGGGTTGGTTAGTAAAATCTTTATTTATCCTGTTTGCACTGCTGTCACTAGCGCCTGTAGTGGCTTTCGTTGGGTTTCGCTGGTGGCTACAACGCAACTTAGTAACTGACAAGTGTCCTGTCTGCGCCTACGAATTCACTGGTTTGAACAATAGCCAATTACAATGTCCTAACTGTGGCGAACAGCTATTAGTCCAGAAAGGCCACTTCCAACGCTTTGCACCAGAAGGCACAATTGATGTGACTGCGGTAGAAGTACAAGCCCAATCATTGGAAGATTAATGAAGAAGTCTTCAAGTGTAGGGAGACAAGGTAGACAAGGTAGACAAGGTAGACAAGGTAGACAAGGGAGATAAGTTAGATAAGGTAGATAAGAGAGAGATAGGATTGCTATAACTTCGTGTCCTACTTGTCCTTTGTGGTTCTTTGATACAAAAAATTAAGGGTGTAAGGGTTTTGGATACATATACCCCTACACCCTTACACCCAGTGTTTACAATCTTTGTGTGTAAATTCCGTCTAGTCTATTTAACTCGCACTACCCAATCTCGCTTCAATGTCGGCTGCTTGGACTGCACCAGTGTATTTATCAGTGTTGATAACTAGGAATGGTGTACCAGAGATACCTAAATCATTCGCTTGTTTGAGGTCTTTGTCAATGGCTGTTTTTGCCAACTTGCGATCGCTCTCAAACTTCACCAAATTGAGGTTTAGTTTTTTAGCAATATCAACGTATAAGGTTTCACCTAGTTGCTTTTGATTTTCAAACAAAGCATCATGGTATTCCCAGAACTTACCTTGTTGTTTAGCAGCCCAAGCCGCTTGCGCTGCGGGGAATGCTTCTGGATGGACTCCAGTTAGAGGAAAATTCTTGTAAACCAATGTCAACTCGTCTTTATGCTTGTCTACTACTGATTTCAGAGTTTTATGTACTTCCGCACAGTAGGGACATTGAAAATCAGAAAACTCAACTAGCACTGTTTTGGACTTAGCCGCACCAGTGGTTGGTGATTCGCCAATGATATTTGCTGGGTTAGATTTTAAATCATCTAAAAAAGCTTGTTGGACTTTCTGTAATTTTTCTTGTTTAGCCAGTTGATACTCTTGCAGAGAGTTAAGAACGAATTGTGGATTGTTACGGATAATTTCTAAAACTTGCTTTTCGAGTTTAGAGTCAATGTCGGTAGCTGCTTGTGCAGGTAGTGTCCAGCCTAAGACCAAACACAGCAGGCAGACGATAACCCAGGTACGTAGATACTGAAATAATTGTCGCATATCAAAATACTGAAAGTGGTCTAGCACTATTTAAGTATTACCTACTGTCTGTAAAGTTAAAAAGCAGGGGATTGTAAATATTTCTTGTTGAGCTAAAGCAGAATTAAAGAGGGTTACAGCCTTGTGTTCTTTCTGAAATATTGATCTGAATTTGAAGTTTTTACTTAATTAAAAATTAAGGATTACTGATAACTCACCATATATCTTGGTGCGTTACGGCTAATTCTCATACTTTAAATCTAGGACTTACGCATAAAAACGAAAAATCAAGGGTTTTGGCGAGGGTATAGGGGTTCAGGGGTATACTGATTCAAAATCCTTACACCCCAAACCCTTTCACCCTTTCACCCAATCTCTACAGATAATCTTTGCGCGTAAGTCCTGGCCGTAATACACCCTACTTTTTTTGGAGAGAAATTGCCACCTTGCCATCTTTGACGCATAAAAAGTCTATAATGCCGTGTGACACGGCATCATAAGGATGGATACGTGCATGAACATTTAGCAAGAACTAGAGTGAATCTATGGGTAAGCAGCGTGTGCTGTCAGGAGTTCAACCAACTGGTAATCTGCACTTAGGTAACTACTTAGGCGCGATTCGCAACTGGGTAGAAATCCAAGACCAGTATGAAAATTTCTTTTGTGTAGTGGATTTACACGCGATTACTGTACCGCATAATCCAGCGTCTTTGGCGGCAGATACTTACACCATCGCCGCACTTTACCTGGCCTGTGGGATTGATTTAAACCACTCCAGTATCTTTGTCCAGTCCCATGTTTCTGCACACAGTGAACTTGCTTGGCTGCTTAACTGCATCACTCCCCTAAACTGGCTACAAGACATGATTCAGTTTAAGGAAAAGGCTGTTAAACAAGGTGAAAACGTTAGTACAGGTTTGTTAATCTACCCAGTGCTGATGGCGGCTGATATTTTGCTTTATCAAGCGGATAAAGTGCCGGTGGGTGAAGACCAAAAACAACACATAGAACTGACAAGGGATATTGTCAATCGATTAAATCATCAATTTGCTAAGGATCAACCAGTTTTGAAGTTACCAGATCCTTTGATTCGGAAAGATGGCGCAAGGGTGATGAGCTTGACCGATGGGACACGCAAAATGTCCAAGTCTGATCCGTCAGAGTTGAGCCGGATTAATCTGTTAGATCCACCAGACCAGATTGCGAATAAAATCAAACGGTGCAAAACTGATCCTGTCCGGGGTTTAACTTTTGATGATCCAGAACGGCCGGAGTGTAATAACTTATTAACTTTGTATATGTTGCTGTCTGGCAAGACCAAAGCAGCAGTAGCAGCAGAATGCCAAGATATGGGTTGGGGACAATTCAAGCCACTATTGACAGAAACAACAATTAATGCCTTACAACCCATCCAAGAAAAATATCAGCAAATTATGGATGACAAGGGTTATTTGGAGTCTGTGTTGCGTGATGGACGGGAAAAAGCACAAGCGATCGCTAATCAAACTTTAGCAGATGTGAAAGCAGCGTTAGGCTACTCTATGCCTGTGTAGTTCATCATGGCTTATAGGGAAGCTTGTACTTAAGTTTATACTTACGTACTTCCTAACTAGCAAGTGCTGGGGAAGAATGATCATTGTTTTTCTTCCCCACTTCCCGATTCTGCCCCTTGTTCTTTAAGGTGTAATTTGTTATACGCTTAAAAAGAACATAAAGAATAACGTTATGGAAGATAACCATAGCTGTGCTGCTTTAAATTATTTCCGTAAAGCCGCGCAAGCAGGGGAATTTTTAGTTACCGCCGAGGTAGCACCCCCAAAAGGAGGAAATCCTACTCATACAATTGAAATGGCGGCGACTCTTAAGGGGAGAGTTCATGCTGTCAATATTACTGATGGTAGCCGCGCTGTGTTGCGAATGTCGTCATTAGTAGCTTCAGCGATTTTACTACAAAACGGCATTGAACCAATTTGTCAGATGGCTTGCCGCGATCGCAACCGTATCGCCTTACAAGCCGACTTGATGGGCGCTCATGCTTTAGGTATTCGGAATATCTTAGCTTTAACAGGCGACCCGGTAAAAGCAGGTGATCATCCTGATGCAAAGGGTGTCTTTGATTTAGAGTCAGTGCGACTACTGCAATTAATTCAAAAAATGAATCAAGGTGTTGATTGCAACGATAAACCCTTGACTGATGGCGCGACAGATTTATTTGTCGGTGCAGCCGTAGACCCGCAGTGTGCAAGTTGGTCTGGTTTGCAAAGTCGCTTTGAACGCAAAATTGCAGCCGGAGCGCAGTTTTTTCAAAGTCAATTAATCACTGATTTTGAAAGACTAGAAAAGTTCATGGATAAGATAGCGTCTGTGCATAATAAACCCATTTTGGCAGGAATTTTTCTGTTGAAATCAGCGAAAAATGCTCAATTTATTAATAGGTGCGTTCCGGGTGTAAATATACCCGAACATATTATTGATAGATTAGCCAAAGCCAAAGACCCCCTAGAAGAAGGTGTCAAAATTGCCGCAGAACAAGTGCAAATAGCAAAGCAATTGTGTCATGGTGTCCACATGATGGCTGTGAAGCGGGAAGATTTGATTCCCAAGATTTTGGATTTGGCGGGGGTAACGAAGATCACAAAATCGTAATTTAGGCTGAAGCAAAATTTATATAGAGGCGTGAAATTCCGCGTCTCTACAAATTATAAAACTCTTATAATCAAGTTAGTATCTCATCAAATTAGCCATCTAAATCATATACTCAAAACAATTAATATTTATTACATATCTGGATGGAGGATTTACTGTGACAAATTTGCAAAATTATATCAATAATGAAGACACGATTAACGAAGAAGATGAGAATGAGGAAGAGCAATATGAAAAGAATACTTTTGATTATGATCCAGAAAAAATAAATATTGTAACTAGGGAGCCAACAATCGAACAATTACTGAGACGTATTGATCAAGAAGTGCTAGATTTAGCACCTGATTTTCAGCGCCAGGCTAATATTTGGAAGGATGATGTTAAAAGTAGATTAATTGAATCTATTTTGATTCGTATTCCCCTACCCGCATTCTATATAGATGCAACTAATGAAGATAAATGGTTAGTTGTAGATGGATTACAACGCCTATCTGCTTTAAAGCAATTTGTCAGTGAGAAAAAGCTGACGCTAAGTGGACTAGAATACCTAACAAATCTTGATGGTAAAACTTATGATGAATTAGAACCAAGATATCAACGACGCATCCTTGAAACTCAACCTACCGTTTATCTAATTGAAAAAGGTACACCTATAGAAGTAAAATATAATATCTTCAAACGAATTAATACAGGAGGTGTACGCCTTTCCAACCAAGAAATTCGCCATGCTCTTAATCCTGGTCAAGCCAACAAATTTTTAGCTAAACTTGCGGTAACTGAAGAATTTAGGCGAGTTATAAATCTTAGTGAGTCCAAGAAGAAACGTATGGATGATCGAGAATTTATTACTGGTTTTATAGCTTTTAAGTTAAATTCTTACAAAGATTATCATAAAGATACTAGAGATGCTTTTTTAAGTAAGGGTTTATCCAAAGTAAATAATCTTTCAGACGCAGAATTAAATGAAATTGAAACCAGTTTTAAAAAAGCTATGATAGCAGCATTTAATATTTTTGGAGAAAATGCTTTTCGTAAACTGTCTAATAAAAATAAAAGAAAATTTCCTCTTAATAAATCTTTGTTTGAAGCTTGGTCAGTAAACCTTAGTCAATTGAATGATGAAGAAATTAAAGTATTAAAAGAACGTAAACAAAAAATAATTGATGATTTTATTTTCTATACAGATAATGATAAAGAATTTTTCTCTTCTATTTCTCAAGCTGAAAACAAAATAGAGTATCGATTTGGTACTATTGAGAAAATAATTCAGGAAGTATTGAAATGATTTTTTCACTACGGTTAATCAATTTTAAAACTTTTGAAAATCAGTTTTTAGAGTTTAGACCACTAACTCTACTTTCAGGAATTAACAGTACTGGTAAATCTTCAGTATTACAATCATTGCTACTTCTGCGTCAATCTTACCAACAAGAATTATTACCAAAGACAGGTTTAGCGTTAAACGGTGAATTAGTTCATATTGGTACTGCTCAAGATTCGTTTTGTGAAAGAGCAAAAGATAATTATATTAGTTTTGAAGTTGCCTGGAAAGATAATAGGAAAGGAATATGGAACTTTAATTACGACCTGGAGAAGAAAGATGCAGATGTTTTAAATATTGCCTTAGAATCAATCAATTCTGAAGTTTACTTATCCAGCCTTTTCAGTAAAAATTTCCACTATCTACAAGCAGAACGGCTTGGGCCTCGACCATTTAATGAAACGTTAGATTATCAAGTCAGAATACGTAAACAACTCGGCACTAAAGGAGAATATGCAGCACATTTCCTTTATGTTTATGGACGTAAAGCTATTCCTATCGCTAACCTAAGTTATCCACATGCCAAATCAATGGATTTGATAGACCAAGTTGAAGCATGGATGAGAGAGGTTAGCCCTGGTACACGTATAAAAATCACATCAAATTCAGATATGGGTTTGGTGAATATGCAATATTTTTATGGAGATAGTAATCCTTACCGTGCAACTAATGTTGGTTTTGGTATTACTTACACTTTGCCAATTATTTTAGCAGTACTAGCATCAGAACCTGATACACTAATGCTAGTTGAAAATCCGGAGGCTCATCTTCATCCCAGAGGACAAGCCAAAATGGGTGAATTACTAGCACTTGCAGCGAGTTGTGGTGTTCAAGTAGTGATAGAAACTCACAGCGACCATGTTTTGAACGGGATTCGTCTTGCTGTTCATGATGGCAAGCTTAAACCAGAAGATGTGCAATTACATTACTTTCAACGTGAAGAAAACCAGGGACAGGCGTACACAAAAGTCATTTCACCAAGTATTGATCGGGACGGTAGAATTGACCGATGGCCTGATGGATTTTTTGATGAATGGGAAAAAAGCTTAGATGCTTTGTTAGAACCTGCTACGGGAGATTAGGGTGTGGAGCTTGATTTAATATTCAATGAATTATCTCTGCGAAATCTAGCCGAAAATGAGCGCATAGCACAACAATGGATGTCTGAGTTAATTAAAACTATTAAAGCTTTTACTGCACAGGGTGTTAAGGTTAGCCTTCGCTCTCAAGAAAATTTTCATACAATCATGCTCGCACCTAATTATCCTGTAGGTCGTTGGTTTAATGATGCAGACCAAAGAGAAAGACTGTTTATCAAAACTCTTGTTACTAAAGCTCCTTTATCCATAGATTTAGGAAATTCGGATATTCAGGATATTGAAAATAATACTGGCTTATCTGAATTCTATTATGGGGGAGAATTAGCTATTGGACTTGGTATTGCTCATTTACTTGATACCGTAGCAGTAAGTTTTACATCAGATGAATGCTGGAATTGTAGCAATATAGAAATCGATACAATACAAATTAATGAAGATGAAAAGATTTTTAATGAAAGTCTAGAGATTCCACACTCTAGCTACAGTCATCATGTCAATGAACATAAAGAATGGATACAAAAGCGTATTCGTGACATGGTTATTGACGGGGAAGATATATGGAATCGGAAAACAGAATTATTTCCAAACTTAGAATTTTGTGAAGTTGTTGGTAGGCAGCTAAAAAATATTCGTACTAGACAGTTAGAACTTCAGCCTGTCTTTAAAATCTTGTATGAACTCCAACAATGTACAGAAAACTGGAAAACTGGCTCATTCAATGTTAAAGGTTATGCTCTTGAGGAGTCGGGAGAAAGTGAAGCAACTCTTAATCAATATAAAAATGAAAGAATGTTTCTTTGCCCCGATGGGGAAAAGCGTTTATTTGAGAAGCATATTAAATTAAGGTTTTGTAACTGGCGAATTCACTTCTTTCCAAAAGAACCAGGAAGAGTCATTATTGGCTATGTTGGTCGTCATCTTCCCACGGTGAAATATAAAACTTAGTAAACGCAGATGGACGCAGATAAATTTGTATCTCAGCAGACTAGTACAACAAGGCAAAAGTAAAAAGTGAGCCATTGCGGTGGACGGGTTTCTCGGCATAAAGCAAATGGCGACCCGAAGGGCAAAAGGAAAAAGAAAGAATAGTGATATCACAAGCCTTTTAGCAATTCTATATAGTCTGTTTATTTCCGCCGCGTTGTACTAGGAAAGGCTATAGTGCTTAAAATATACCCAAATTTGAGGTGAGAAACACAAATTTTTAGCCAGCGATCGCTATGAGTCTAACTACAGCAAAATAGACAGTAGACGAATATCATCGTATGATTGCGGTGGGTATAGAGAACAACAATAAATATCTTAAAAAATTCAGCCATCAGTTAGAGGATTTCTCGCACAAGAATTTTTAGCGTAGAGATATCAATATATCTTCTCAAGAACTTCCCAGCTATGCCTCTTTACAAACTCGAAGAATTTGACCCTCAATACCGAGAAACATTTGGCGGTGATGATGTTAAAGGTTTAGAACTCTATACTGAGGGCGGAGTAAAAATTGGTTCCGTAAGTGATGCTTTAGTTGATCCAAATGGGCGTTTTCGCTATTTAGTGATTGACACAGGCTTTGATACTCTTGGTAAGAGAATATTACTACCAATCGGTCTTTCACGCATCAACTATCCCGAACAACGGGTATATGTCGATGGACTTAGTAAAGAGCAAGTGGAAAAGCTACCTGAGTACCACGAAAGCTATACAGTTGATGAAGACTATGAAGAAAGAGTACGCAGTGTATTTCGTCAGATAAATAGTAATGTAATTTACGATTGCAATACATACAATTATCAAACAGAACCTAATTTATACAATTTGAATGATCAATATCATCAAACACTTAGATTGTATGAAGAACGCCTCATAGCCAATAAACAGCGCGTTAAAACCGGAGAAGTTGCAGTTGGTAAACATACGGAAACTGAAACTGCACGAATTACAGTCCCTGTTCAAAAAGAACGGGTTGTAATTGAGCGAGTTTCACCCACAGAAACAGGAACAGTCCTTGACCCCAATGAAGTGAGATTTCAAGAGGGTGAAGTAGCACGTATAGAACCCATTTGGGATCTAGTATACTGATAAAATAACAGTATGTTTTGTCACTTATGTATTTAAGCAGTTTAACAGATGAAGAGTGGCTAATTATTGAACCATTATTACC
>NZ_JACJRY010000037.1:0-60471 GCF_014697485.1 Anabaena sp. FACHB-83
ATCTTTTTTACGCAATTTTGCTCCAACTACAACAGAAATGGTTGATAAACTAATCTCAGTTGCACTCGACTTAATAAATCCTCAACATTTAAGAAACTGGTTTGCTAGTTGCTGCTACTGTACCTCATAACAGCCGTAGGTGCTGTAAGACCTTGCCACTGAGCAATCCTACAACCTTTTCGTAGGGCTGAATATTCAGATAGGCAAACCAAAATGCACTGAACACCAGCCCCCAATACAAAATTCTTAGCCATGAATTGGGCTTGTTGTTGCGTGGGCGATCTCCTTTCTTGGGCATCGAAAAGTTAACCACGTTTTTCGTCCTTGTTGAAATCAACGGTTTTGATTACAAGCAATTTAGTTAACCCTAAAATTTGATTGTTTGTTAATTTTCGTAAACCTTTATCATCATCAAGGGGCAGATAATACTGAGCCATAATCAATTCTCCCCATCCGCGATTGGTTGACTATAGATACCACCCCGAAATCTCTTGAGTCGTTTGGCAACTAAATCTCTGTTGCCAGTGAACGCGATCGCACCCACCGTCCCGTTTTCTTCAATTACTCCAGTGTTCCCCTGACCATCACAAACCACAGTGCCACTGGGAAGTGGTTGTTTGGTATGACGGTCTGTAAGTGTCTGCCCTTCAAATATCGATACATAACGAATGCGTGGGTAACTACCTACAACTATTGGCAGACAGCCATTTTGATATCTGGCATCAGCAATCCTGGCTTGTTCTTGCTCAAATGCTAATTGTTGTTCCAGCTTGGTTTGTTGCTCGGAGTTAGTAGCGATTTGTGCCTTGATTGATGAAATAGATTGCAGGTTTCGGGAGATGTCCTCACTGGAGAAAGCTAAAGAAGTTAAAATGATTCCCCCAAAAATAATTGATGTTCGATGTTTACGCCATTGTCTTGATGTCAACATTACTCTCCCGCCTCCAGCAAAAAAGCATCAATATCTATAGTTGTCTTTGATTTGGGTGCGATTGCCTTAACTGCTGCTTTTGTGCCAGCAATCTCACCATTCACTTCTAGTAAAAACGCATCAATATCTACAGGCTTAATGCCGTAATTTCCTAGCATCTTGTCAACGCGCTCTCCATCATTCGCCCACTCCATCAACAAGTCAGTAGTCTGGTTGTTACCTGTTCTCACAGAGTTAACAAGTTCTGCATCGCCTTGTTCAAGAACTCGGTTAAATACGTGGTTCTTGATTTGATTAATAGCTGCCGCCTTCCTGATGCCATCTTGCACCGCCATTTTTATCATCGCCGCCATCAATTGAGGGCTGGAGTGCCGAGAATATTGTGCTGCTAGTTTAGAGGCTTGTTTAACAGTAATCTCGTCTGACTGCCCTAATTGTTGTTGGTTGTTTAGGGCTTCTCCAACAGCATTGAATATTCCTTCTAATTCCTCAGTTATGTCATCAGAAAACTCTTCGGCATCCGGGTCTATTTTTGCGCCATTTTGCGCCATGATCATCAACGAATTATCTATTTGTTCTGGGGAATAACGCTCTCCAAAGTATTCATAAAGTTGACTGCGAGTGAATGTTGACATTTTCGTTCCTCCATAATTCAAAATTTTCGCGTGTTAATTTCTGGAAATTTAGCTTCAAAAATTTTTTGGGTTCTGAGTTTTTTAGTAAGCTCTCATCAATTTCTTGCTTAATAATAAAGATAATTATTAGCAGAAATCTTTGGTAAGCATCTAAGTAAGGACTTCTGGAATTTATATAGTATCTGTGTTTGATAGGACTGACTTTATCAATGATATTGCGTTCCCATCTCCAAATACTTGTCCTATTTACTCCTAATATATTGGCTAACTCTTTTCTTGACAGTAAGTTGTCAAAAAGTGCTTGCCAAAACTTAGAATCTTCTTTGATAGCTTCTAGTACTACAGGTAGACTCTTCTCGATAGTGTTGCACCCCCTTGTCTATGAATAAGCATAAATCAACGATTTATTAGGTTTTTTGACTGTATTTTTGACAGTAGTTGCTGATTTTTGCGTGACATTGTTGCTTGCAACAACCTGCAACATCGTTGCAGTGTTGCATCTTAAGAAATTATTATTACTTTTTGATTTTCCCGTGATTCCAATCTCCATACCAGTATGCTTGCTCCAAAAAATTGTAAGTATTCGGGTCTACTTTTCCAGATAACTGTTTATAATCAAGCCCGTTTTCTAGTGCTTGCCGAATATCTGGTGGCAGCTTAAATCCCTGTGCTGGAATCTTATCGTATTCCTTGCCTATCAAATTTTGATATTGCTCTTGAGCTTCTTGAGGAGAAATCTTTCTACTTTTTAAATCCTCCTGTAATCGCTCCATCTTACCTTCAAAGGTTTGATTTTTGGTGTGGGCTAGTGAAGAAGGCAGAAGGCAGAGGGCAGAGGGCAGAGGGTAGAAGGAATAAGTCAAAACAATTCAAAATTCAATAAATGGTAAATTACTGCCTGCTTTTTTAGTTCTGACAAGGCGCGTAACTTGCTTGGGTTTTCGCCTTGCAATTCCTGAATAATTGCGTCAAATCCTGTGTGCATATTTTGCGTGTAACAACGTTTCACCTATGCACAAATAATAAATAACCCGCACTATTGGCGGGTATACAAAAATATCAGCAAAAACAGCTGCAAAAACTTCCGCTAATCTTGAAAAAAAATGGCATAGTTTCTGCCATTGCGCTCCCATTCTTTGTTTATCTGATCAAGCACCCATCTTGCATATCTTGGGGTTTGCTCGTTCATCCATTTTCTAATGGTGCGCTCATCGCGCTCAAAGAATGCTGTTACCAATAAGCGCAATCTGTTTTCTTCGGGCGCTTCCCATTTGTGAATAAATTCCAGTAAGCTCATAGTTGCCCTCCATAGGCTCATTTTGTGGTGGTGCAAGAGTCCTCCGGTGCTTCACCACCGGGGGCATCTGTTTATTTTGTACCATTTAGAATCTAAAATTAAACTGTTTAGTTACTAATTAGTTGCTAAAATCAGAAATTATTCTGACAGACATTCACATGATTAGAAAACGCGATCGCCGATTTCCGGTAAACCTTCCTATTGTTAAAGAAATCCGTTTATCTCTGTGGGGACATACCAGAGGTGTTTCTAAGACTCGTATGGCTGAAGCTATTTTGATTGACCGGGTATCTAGTGCAGATAATTGGGATGAAATTTGCAAGGACTTACGGCAAGAAGCTGCCATATTAAAAATTCCTGTCGAAGAATTAATCAAACAAATACTTAAGGCTGATAAGTACGACGAATCTATAGATGTGGATGATGTTGACTGGAGATGCCTCATAGAGGATGGGGAAATTGAGTTACCGGAAGCAGATGAATAATTAAAGTCATTGCTATGCAAAGCAACGTCAGACTAATTCGCGGTCAAGATAGCATCACCGTAAAAGCGGATTTAGTAGAGCTAACACAAAAACATGCTGATGAATACACCTCCCGATGGAAAGAACAATTAAAACTGCACGGACAAGAAGATAAATTTTGGGATTGGGAATTTAAACTCCAGTTTGTCATTAGCAGACAACCAAACCGTGAAGGTTATGCGATTGAATACGATAGTGAAACTCAAGGTTTAATGCTCATGGAAGCTAAATTGCACGGCTCACGTTTAACTCCAGGAAAACGCTTGGTTTACGTTGATGGTATTGCTTCTGCGCCTTGGAATCGGGAGGCAATTCAACGCCCACCTAAATATAAGGGTGTTGGTACTGCACTATTAAGCTTTGCCAGAAAACGTAGTCTAGAACTGGGCTATGAAGGTAGAGTAGGATTACATTCACTACCTGGGGTAGAAAAATTCTATGATCGCCAAGGCATGATTGATTTAGGAGAAGATGAAGATTACGACGATTTAGTTTACTTTGAATACGGGGTATGGCGTTCTTCTAGTCAGGTTTAGGGTAGATGAGTCAACACGAATTGAGAGAAAATTACGATAATCCTAGTCAAAACAATGCAACCAACCCAATGGATTTACTGCTTGATGAAGCTTGGTTACGGCAAGCTGTAGAAGCTGAGGAGCTTGTTGGTGGTAACATTGGTGCTGGATTAAACTGGGGAAGTGCATTTGGCGACCTCATACTCAACTTTGAACTCCTGGGGCGTTTAACAACATTGCGTATCTCCCTAAATAAAGAAGTGCGATTATTGTTGAATGAATGGAATTTGGGAACAGCTACAAAAATTGCTGTAAAAACTGCAAGAGAAATTATACTTGAAAAATTAAGGTTGCCCACACCACAGGTAAAGCAATTAGTACTCACAACTTTGGGAAAAGATGAACTTTATGGTGAAGAGTTCATTTCTAACCGAGAAGTACTACGCGAGTTGCTAGAAGTTTTATTAACACCACAGGATTGGGAAATGATTGCCGCAGTTGCCGCAGACTCTCTCAAACAGCAAATTATTCATCAAGCTACTGGCGAAAAAATCTCAGCATAAACATGATTGAACCGACACCAGAGCAACAACTTTTTATGCAAGATGATGTTTCCACCCGCTTACATCATTTGGCAAGTCACTTGTCACAAATTCAGTCTTTTTGGACTCAAAACTCATCGAAGGATTTAATGCTGCCTCTGGTAAAAGAAAGTCGGTATTTTATTGAGTGGACTGTGCCAGACATGGTGAAAGCGGATGACATTGACCGGGCTTGTGAATTGGTTGATTTAGTGCGTTTAATGACTCATTGGCTATTTCATTGGGACGAGATTTGGTCTAATGATGAGCAAAAACAAGCTGCGGCTGTTGCAACTGGGGACTGGTTGCGTCGGGTTTTGGAAATAGCTGATACAGAGCCAGAACCACTAAGTGCTTAATTCTGAGGTAATTAAGGCTTGCTGAATTTAAGAGTGATCATAACAAGTATGTTTATCGCCACCAGTTAATTGTAAGACAACTCCTGAATAGCCCGAACTTCCCGCCTGACAACTTGCGCCCCTAACTCCTTGCGCTGACCCTGTGAGTCAGTAAATACATACCGTTGTTGCACACCACATTGTGGTTGGTGAGAGTACCGCAACTGCTATCCACGGAACATATATAAATGGCCTTTAACAAGCATTGGGCTTCTTTCGTTTGACAGAAGAAGCAAGGTTAATAGTTAGTCGTTTTACCGCCCACTTTTTATTTGTCATTGTGTTTACTCCTAATATTGATATTGCTCTTATTCTGTGAAATAACCAAAAACTTCCGATTCATAAGACTCTTGAATAAATCCAATTAATCCATGTGGGCAATCACACCCTAAAACCTCTTCAAGAGCCAGCGCATTTAGATTATTTTCTTGACAAACTGTGGTAAAAATTTCCGAGTATGTTAGCTCTAGATTGGTTTCTAGTTCTTCTACTCTTAATTGAATGATGCGTGATAATTCTGCCATATTTTTTCCTAAATAACTCTCAAAAAAATGAGTGTAGTTTTCGCTGGAAAAAATGTAAGAATTCAGGAGTCAGAATCCAGGAGCCAGAATGGTAGAAAATTTAATTACATTCTTCAGGGTAAAATAGCCTAATTATCCTCAATTACTCTTCAATTCTGAATTCTGACTTCTGTGTGCTGAATTCTTACGAAAAAATTAGCAGCCGTTGTGATGGCTGCATTATTAAATATCTAACGAGAAGCTACAGGTGTTACCAGTCCTGCAACATAATTCATCCACTGTTGGATGGCTTCTATCTCAGGAGTACCAGCAGTGATCGCGCCAATCACTTGTTGCTGATAAGAATTAGCAGCATGATTGGAATCAACCTTGTCAGATGCCCACGACAAGCAAATGTCCCGCACCAGCCTATCAACAACAGCAACAGGGAGTTGGCTAGGAGCCAAAGCATCTTGAAATTGCAACCATTCTTTAATTAAATCGACGGGATAATTCGTCAATGTGCGGATTTGTTTGATTCGCAAATCTTGCGGATGAACTGTATTAGATTTCACAGGCGTTGGAGAAGGTAGTTGTGCAACGGGGCGATCGCGCTCATCTTCATCCAAATTATATTTAGGACTATTGGATAGTTTAGATTGAATTTGCTGTATTAACCCTGCCCAATCAGCATTAGCATCCCAATCTCTACGAATTTTAGTTTTGGTTAGAGCATCGTATAATCCGCAAAACACGACATTCTCCTCTCCAGGATTAGCAACAATTGTTATAGGTCTAGAGAAGTCTTCTACAACTGATGTGGCGAGTAAGAAAGACTTAGTAAAGTTAGTCTCAATCCCGCTTCGGACAACGTAAAGTTCATCAGCCAGAATGAAGATATCTAACTTCAGGTTATCTTTGCCTTTGAAATCTTTATCTGTCAGTTGTATTTCGCTTATATAACCTGTCAATGCTCTTTGGGGTATGGGAGTCTGTTTATCGAGAGCGACATCAAAGTTGTACCAACCATAGACTTGACCGTTGATTTCTAGCTTATTGACATACAGGTAAATAGGAAGTGGTGGATTACCTAAGCCTAGTTTGATTTCCGTCATTAGCAATTATCTCCAATTTCTTTTGAATGCTGTTGTATTCAGACTGTTTGTACATTCAGTATTAAAAATAGTGAAATGACAAACTTCTAAATTTTTAGCGAAGCTCTTAATTTTTTGGGAGGAAATTGATAAAGAAAAACACAATAACTTATAATTTATTATTGTAACTATCTCAACTACAAAATTGGTTAATATTTTACAATAACTTCTAACCAAATATATCAATAAAAACTATTTATGTTTGCTAGTACGTGTAAACTGATTGCTGAACTTTATTCTCCTGATTTTGCAACTTGGTTATTAGGCGAACCTATGACTTTAACTGTGTTAAGTCCAACCGGGTTGACTTGGGAACCAATGCGGACTGATGGCGTGATACTGTTGCAATCAAACGAAGTTGTATTGCATATTGAATTCCAAACACAGCCTGATGAAAATCTTCCTTTCGAGATGGCTTATTACTATGTGCGAATATATGAACGCTTTCCTGATAAACAGATACATCAAGTGGTAATTTATCTAGAAAAAACTACATCTGAGCAGGTGTATAAGACCACATTTTCTATTGAAAACCTCCACCATAAGTTTGAAGTAATTCGATTGTGGGAGCAATCCCCAGATATATTTCTAAAATCTATAGGATTGCTACTATTTGCTGTCTTAAGTGCTACGGATAACAAGGTTAAAACACTACAACAAGTAGCTGCAACTATTGGTACATTCCCTCAAAAACAAACCCAAAGTCATATTGCGGCTGCTACTGCAATCTTAGCTAGTTTAGTTTTAGAGGAAGAAGTAATTGAGCGTCTACTAAAAAAAGATGTTATGCGCGAGTCAATAATCTACCAATCATTTGAGGCTGAAAGAAGCAACAAGAAAGTCCGTGAAATCGCCCTCAACCTGTTAGCTGAGGGCATGGCTGTTGACGCGATCTCTCGACTAACAGGTTTACCCCCAGAAGCAGTACAACAGTTACAGCAGCAGCAAACCAACGAGTAACTTAAGATACCTGCTCTTGAGCTACCCTCGCCTCCACAAACATTCCAATACTGACTACCCCACCAAATATCTCACCACCTGCGGATCTATCGCCGCAATTTAATGCTTGATGGACTGCGGAGGATTCTTGAAAAACTGCTTCAAATCTCGGCTTTTAATTGGGTAATAACTAACCAGACCAAGGGTTAAAGATGACAACCCCTGTTCCGGCGAAATCATTTTCGTTCCGAGTTACTAATGTTAGAGAATATTGCAGGACTATGGCAGCAATTAAAGAATCCATTACAGGTAGAGGTCGCCCCAAAAGTTCTAGTTGTCCGACTAAGTTTCCCCATAACATCATCGTTGAGACATCAACGCTTAAAATTCTTTGTTCAAAGCGATGAGGTAAGGTTACATTTAACCAAGTCAAGAGAGAATCTTTACGCTTAGATGTAGGAAGTTTACTGATACCTTTAGCAATTTCACCAATTGTAATTACACTCAGGTAAAGTGTTTCTGGCTCTTGAGCATCTAACCAGTCTAAAACTTTTTGATTTGGTTGTTTGACAACCAGTTCCGAAATTAGGCAGGTATCAAGAAGGTAAGTCATGGCGTAAAGGCATCATGTGTCAGGCTGCGATCTCTGCTCAGGTCAAGTTCTTCACCCACTTCAGCCAAGGGGGATTGACGAAAAAATTGGGAGAGTTTGGTTGGTTGTTCTTTTTGAGTATCCTGTATTGTGAGACTTTGGGCTAGGAGTTGAATAATATACAGTTTCTCATTCTGGTCAAGTTGAAGCAGTTGTTGTTCAAGTTCTGGGAGTAACATGATACGGTTTAGGCTTAGGATAATTTTATTTTACTTTCGCACTCGATTAACCCACCAAATACCTCACCACCTGCGGATCTATAGCCGCAATCCGGTTTCTAATTGGCTTCGGAGGATTATTCAAAAACTGCTTCAAATCTCGGCTTTTGATTTGATAACAGCTAACAGAACGTTTTTTTGCTTTCAACCAACCAATTCTCACCCATCTAGTAATAGTGCTGGAATGCAAACAAAGAGCCTTAGCAATTTCACTACAACTATAGTTATCAAGAAATGGACGAGTAGAGTAACCCAAAGCATTGAGTTTACCCGCAATAGCGAATTCGGTACGATGATAACCCCGTCTTTTTAACCGAAAAGCAATCTGCTTGACCAAAAGAATGGGATACAAGCCCCGTCGTTCTACGACGGCTTTTCTTGATTTCTGATGTACTCCTTTAGGATCTCTAATGGCGCACCTCCTACGGACACAGCAAAATAACTGGGACTCCACAAGGTTTCTTTGTGGGGCTTTTTATATCCTGCTTGTCCATATCTGCGACTAGAAACACCTTTCAAAGCATTAACTATTTGAGAGATAGACAATTTAGGTGGATATTCAATAAGTGCGTGAACATGATTATCTTCACCATTAAATTCAATTACTTGAAAATCCATCTTTTCGGCTACTTCTCTAAATGTTTTATCAATTAATTCAAGGCTATCCTTTGTAAATACAGACCTGCGGTACTTAGTAACGCAGACCAAGTGAATTTTTAAATCTGTAACAGAGTTTCTTTCTCTGCGAAACTGGCTTGTCACTTCTTGTATGCCAATGTATAATACTCTTACAGACCAATTATACATTATCTATGAAAGCTAGATATCAATTCCGTTTCTACCCAACAGACCAACAGCAACGGCTTTTAGCTCAGTTGTTTGGTTGTGTGCGCGTAGTTTGGAATGATGCACTGGCTATTTGTAAACAGTCTCTTGAACTGCCAAGTAACAACGACTTGCAAAAGTTGGTGATTACCCAAGCTAAAAAGACATTGGAACGTTCATGGTTGTCTGATGTTTCAAACATCCCATTGCAACAATCTGTTGCTGATTTAGGAGTTGCCTACAAAAACTTTTTTGATTCACTCAAGGGTAAGCGAAAAGGTAAAAAAGTAGGTACACCTAAGTTCAAAAAGAAAATGGGGAGACAGTCAGCGCGATTTAGAATTGGTGGGTTTTCAATTAAAGATTCGGAAGTATATCTAGCCAAAATTGGTAATGTTAAGCCTATTTGGTCGAGAGAATTACCAGCATCGCCTACATCTGTCACGGTCATAAAGGATTGCGCTAATCGCTATTTTCTTAGTTTTGTTGTAGAGGTTGAACCAATCAATATTGATGCCAAAAATCAAAGCATTGGTATCGACTTGGGAATCACAACTTTTGCGGTTATGAGTAATGGGGAAAAGGCAATAAGCCCTGATTACTCAAAGAAAGACCGCAAAATTCGTAAACTACAACGCAAGTTAGCAAGGCAACAGAAAGGCTCTAAACGTCGTGAAGTCACCAGATTAAGAATTGCTAAACAACACAACCAAATTGCAGATACCCGTAAAGATTTCTTACACAAGTTATCAACCAAAATAGTTAGCGAGAATCAAACTATTGTTTTGGAAGATTTGAATGTATCAGGAATGGTCAAGAATCGTAAGTTAGCAAGAGTGATTAGCTTGCAGGGATGGAGAGAATTTCGGGTATTTTGTGAGGCTAAATCTGAAAAACTTAATCGGGATTTCAGGGTAATTAGTAGATGGGAACCTACTAGCCAAACTTGTTCTTGCTGTGGGTATCGCTGGGGCAAGATTGATTTGTCTGTTCGCTCATTGCTGTGCTTGAGTTGTGGTACTGAACAAGACAGGGATGAGAACGCATCCCGAAATATAGAAGTAAGGATTCAGGTCTAGTATTGCGGAAGTAAAGAAGGACGAGACTGAGAATTATGAGAATCAGCAATTAGAGCTTGTGCAAAAAAATCAATAATAGACCTACCTTGACGGCGACAGGTTTGCACCACCGTCAACAAATTGGCAGTGTGTTGAAACCGTTCCATTGAACGGGAGCCACCACTAACCTTACGTTTTGTGACAGCTAAACGCAGCGAGCGTTCAGCCTGATTATTATCAGGAGGAACTTCAGGATGGTCAAGGAAATACCACCATTGATGAGCTTTATCGCGCAAAGAACGTAAAAGCTGGCCTGCTGTTGCTCCGGCTAAGTTGATCCATTGATCAATAGAGGATTGCAACTTGGATTTGAATTGATTGACCCAATCGTTGTAATTGGTGGAGTTAAGAGTCTCAAACCATTGCCCATAACTTCTAAAGGCTTCATCAATTAAATCAACAAACGCTTCACCAATAGCTTGGTTGTGAAGACCAGGAAGTTGAATTAATTTTTTGAAGTGGCGGCGTAGATGCGCTAAACATTTCTGTTGGGCAAAAGCTTGATAGCCGTTGTAAACACTAAAATCGTCGCTGATAATTACGCCTTGATATTGGGTTCCTAAAATTGCTGATAATTCGGCTCTAGAGCGAGTATCAGCCGCAGTAAACAGGCAAAACTCAGAATTAGCAACTACCCACAACCATTCTTTGGTGCCTTTGACTGACCAAGGCGTTTCATCCACATGGATATTAGGTTGTGTCTGTTTTAGCCAACCACTTAACTCAGTGATGCTCGGTTCAATTGCTTCAGTAATTCGTTCATTGGTTGCAACTAACGTCCCCAGCCCAATATCAATTCGCCCCAACTCCCACAACATTTCCTGCTGTTTTTCGTAGGGCATATGTGCATAGTTATTTGCCCATCCTAAAAACGCCTGTAATTTCACCCCTAAATCTTGTCCTGGAATGATATCTTCTGGCCAAGAGGCAGTTTGTAGATTGCCACAACTTTCACATATACAAGTATGGCGTTGGTACTCAACTATTTCAATGGGACGTTCCACTAATTGCGCTACAGTCTGTTTTTCTACTTTTACTGCTACTGCCGCAAATGCTTTTTGACCACAAAGGACACATTCGCTTGGACGCAAAATTTCATAACGATCTACTCTGCCAAAACCCTTTCGAGTCTTACCTTGATGTCCTGGCTGTCCACCTGGTTTCTTTCGCGGCTGATTTGATTCTTCTTGTGGGGGTGATTTTTTGTTTTCGCTCTTTTTCAAAATGTCACCAGACGGTGGTTTCGACGAATTAGAGCTATCCAAATCTCGACTAACTTTTAAACGTTCTATTTCTTGCTGTAGTTCTACAATGATTTTCTGTAACTCACTTATTACCTTGCTCTGCTCAATAATTATCTCTACCAGTTGTTCTTTTGATAACTGGTTCAAGCTTTCTCGGTTTAAATCTTGAGGCAGGTTTTGGTTCATATTTGTGATACTCACCCTCAAGTGTTCCCTTTGTCAATACTCTGCCACCTGAATCCTTACGTTGCAGGATTAATTAACATTCTTAGATTCCTCATTTGATATTTGTTGTAGTAACACCTTTATATATGTTTTATAGAAATTGCAATTGCGTTAATAATACTAACTAACATTATTTAATTCAGCTATATCTTCAATTAAAGTAAATACAAATTTAAAGTTAACAAAATCTTCAACAGTCCCATTTATACACAGCCAATCACACATATTTCGTTTTTCAGACTTATTTATCTCACAGATTTCTGCTTGTTTTTCTGATACACCACGTACAGTTTTTGTTATTTCTGGTGTTATATCAAAAAACTGTGGATTTAATTTACGAAGGTTATTAATGGTACTTGTTGGAAATAAATTTTCAATTCCTTTTGGAATTGGGTTGTCAGGCATGGTAGGTATAACACGTTTCTTAGCCATGCTATTATCTTCATTCTTCTGATTTGTATCACAATCATAAATCAATCCGACAACTTTTGGAAGGGCTATTGCTAATCTTTTAGCATCCTTACAAAGTATTCTCCATATATTACTGAGATTCCCCTGTCCATCTCCATCATATAAAAAAATCTGGTCTAATATTGATTGCTTACCAAAAAGCAAAGCCGCTTTGTTCAAATACTTAATATCGTAATCTCCCTCAACAAAAATAACTGGTTTTCGAGTTTGATTTACTTCGTACTCAATTTTGTGACGAAATACAGATGAGCTTTTATAGAAATCGAATGCAGATTTAAACTCTTCAAATTCCTCGGTATTAACTTTTAATCCTGTAGGTAGTGACAAAATATCAAATCCAGTATCACCAAAGATATTTTTCATACCTAACAAGAATAATGGCGAGTGAGTAGTAAGAATGAACTGAACCTTGGGAAACATAGCAATGATAGCTGGCAATACATTGCTTTGTAATTCAGCGTGCAGATGTGCATCAACTTCATCAATAATAACTATTCCGCTTATGTCTTCTAGATTTTCAAAAGGCGCACCAGACATATCAAAGTCGCGTAAAATAGATAAAACAATATTAAGAATTGAAGTCTGACCTGTAGAAAGCTGAAAAATATTAGGGATGAATGGTTTTCCATTTTTCAGGACAGATATAGTCCTGTTTTGACGAAGCCCAATTTCAAAACAAAAACTTTCATCACTTCGGAAAATTAATTTAATGATATTTGACATTGCTTCCCATAATCGAGAAGATTTTCCTTTATAAAAAGGATTAAAATATATTCTGCAAGGATTGTTAGTATCAGTCGGCGTATTTAAGCCTATAATTGGTACATTAATATTTGATAATTGCAATTCATAATTAGCTCTATCAAATGCAATATCTAAAATCCAGTTCTTTGATAAAGTTAGTGGTGATTGCTGAATAATTCTGCGATTTGAAATTCTATCTATCTTTTGCTGTGCAACAAACTCTGCTATTGCATTAAGATTTCTTTCATTTAACCATGCTGGCTGTTCAAAGCGATTTGCTGGAAAGTATAATACACAATTTTTTCTAAATTGTTGCGATATCTCTACTGCATTATTTAAAAACGTTACATTAAAAAATGAAGTTTCATGTAAAGGAATTTCTTCAAAAGAGCTATCAACTTCAGGCTCACCAAACTGCTTAATGTATTCCTCTTTTGGAATACAGAGTTGCCACTCATAACAATTAAAATCCTGACCAAAGTTTATTCTTGCATAACTAAATTTTTCTCCATTTTTTATGTATTGAGGACTGCGAAGTTTATAAACCCTGCCCTGCTCTACTTCTGCGTCATCAAAAGCAATTTGCTGTGCCGCCATTAGAGGATTTAAAAGATAGGAAAGCAGAATACTCTTTCCAGAGCCGTTTGTGCCAACAAGAATAACAGGTTTAGGATTTCCGTTACTGTTGAATGAAAAATCATAATCAATTTTTTCAATCGGCCCGACATTCCTTAAATTAATTTGCTTGAAGTACATAAACCCGAATTTACTAAATTTAAATAAATTGTTAATTATTGAGAGGCATTTCAAATGCTTTATTCCATGATTACATCCACTGTTCAAAATTTTGAAAATATAACTAAAATTAGTAGCTTAACAAATGCCTATAAATAATTTAATAATAAATTATCTAAAATTTTTTAGTGGGGATCAAATACTTTCTTTATTAGCAATATTTTAAAAAGAAAGTATTTTTTATATGTGTTAACTCAAAGTCATACGTATAAACGCTAAAAATTATACATTTGCCTACCAAATGAGCAATTGAAACGAATATAGAGCGTTAAAACCAATGGCTGAAGATTACGCATCCTTTAGTTCTTCATTCTTCTTGGCGCGTTCTACTTCTTCTTCGCAAATAACCTCTATCAAATTAGATAGAGAACGCTTCCGAATCTTGGCTAACCGTTCCAAGTCAGACTTTAATGCTTCATCCAAATAAAGCGAGATTCGCTTTTTGGCTGTAACCACTGATAACACCATAACGCTACTCCAAAACTATACTCCCTCCATTGTAGCACGAGGGTAACGCTACTTTAGCGCAATAAAAATGTTGTAGTAGCACTAAAGTAGTGCTACCATAGAAATAGAGAAAGCACCCCGACTGCGAATCTAAAGTGCTTTCTCTGTCCCTAATAATAAGGAATTTCCATTATGACCCATCTTACGTATACCCATCAACAGCTACGCTGCAAATCCCTACCCCAGCTAAAGCGCATCTACAGCGAAATCGGCTGTACAACCACAGTAAAAGATAGACGCTGCAAGGATTCGTGGAGGAGTGCGATCGCTCGATACCAAGAAAGCAAACTCCAAAAAATTGACGAGAAGGACATTGCCCAAGGCAAATTCAACCGCTACATCGCAGACCAAGCAAACCTGATCGCCCCTGAAGAATTAACAGTAATAGAAATCAACCCCCACCATTTCGAGATTTTTGCTGGCAAACAGCTAATCGCGTACATCAGCTACGACAGCAGTGAGTTCGTCACTCAGCCTTGGGTAGTGATGGTAAATGGTAACGAAATCTTCCGCCACACTACACAAGCGCAATGCCAACGCTTCATCGAATGGCACTACAAAGACAATACACTACCGTTACCCTTACCTGCACCAGCCCAATTTCCCGAACTCCCGACAATTACAGAAATCTCCTTCTACGACCAAGAAGCTTCTGTTGATGGTCAATTGGTAGCCAGCGTTAGCTTTGACCCGAACAACTACGAGGATTTGTACTGGCGAGTGCTGGTAAACGACGCTGAGATTTTCCGGGACACTACACCTGCTCGATGCCACAGTTATGTCAAGCAGCAGTACCAGCAAGGAACATTACCAGTGCAACGGGCATTTGAGGAACCATGCACCACAGGTAACGAAATCATGGTGCAGCTTTTCGATGCCTGTGAGCAACACGGATTAGAACTGCTGGATGACGGCATTTACCAACAGGACGTGAAACTCGGACAAGCAGGCTACGCCAATGGTAATTGGTGCTTCACAAGTACAGCCCACGCCCATCAAGAGAAAGTCTTTTGTGACTCTGCTGCGGATGCCGTGTGGTTGCTTCAAATACCGGATGGTTTACCCACTGCTAACGAATATCTGCAATACCATCCGCTTGAGCAACTGTCGCCGGGGGAATTGCAGGGGTTGTTTGAGACTGCGGCGTTAATGGCTGTTTAAGTAAAAGTGGGCATCAAAAGCCCACTAACCAGATTTGGCTTACTAGTTTCAAATATAACTATCAGCTTGATGATAACCCTCAGTAATTGTCCTCATCAATCCTTTCATTCATAGCCAAAACCATGACTTGTGCAATCATCACCCTGGAAAAATGCTGGTATTTGTCGCCACCTTGGGGTCAACAGATGCCATCCCTAGCAGTGAACCTCTCCGAGAAAGTCTACCTCACCGATTCCAAAACATTCGGTTACTGCTGCGGGGTGTTGTGGCAAGAAGACAAATGGCTTTATGCGATCGCAGTTGATCGCTCCATCACCTACACCACCAAGCACGAGATTATCGGTACTGGAGAGGTAAAGTCCACGTACATGAGAAAACCTGCGTTTGTGCTAGGCGATGGCTGCGCCAACGTCTTCGACGAACGCGTCATGCTCCGTTTTGATGCTCACGCCACAAAGCAGCGTTTGATTCTGGGGATTGTGCTGGTGAACAACGCTTGGTTTTACGTGATTGAAATGATATCCCCGGCTTTGGTTCAACCACTGGCTGCACCTGCTCGTTTTCCGTTGGTGGGTGAACAGGATTTGATTCGAGTTCATGTGTAAGTATTTTTCAACCCGGAGCAACGATTATGTCACCTATCGAAATCGCTCAAATTATCGAACAGATAAAACAGGAAATTACTATTGACTCTAACGGTCATGGTAAAGCCAGTATTCGAGCAACTGCAAGGCTGGCAGATGTACAAGATTCTTCGCTTCGCCGTGCGTTACTAAGTGCGGCACTAGAACCCTCTGCATTAGCTAAAAACCTTATACAGCAAGGCTTTACCCCTGCGGCACTAGAAACCTGGAATGAAGGAATTCCCGATATGGGTGTCGCTGCCGTTATTGAATATTACGCTTTTGATGCGGGGCGGTACTGTAAACAACAGGCTCGACTAGTGTGCAAGGCTTTTAACAGAATCGGTGTTCGCGCTTGGATGCAAGACATTATGGGTTGGACAAAACCCACCACTCAACCCCAACAACCACCCACACCAACACTTCCTCCAGTTGAACAGCGATTGCATACTCTTGTTCAGGCTATGAAGACCTTAGCCGAGTTGACTGGTGGACGACTTAACCCTTATATGGAGCAACAGGTAAAGGACTATGCTGGGAACTTGCTGGCTGAACACAACCGGAAGATGTTAGCTCCTTCAAAAGATCGCTGGCTTGGGGTTGTGAATTTTGCAGAAAGTGAACTTGGTAAAAAAGTCCCGATCAGTGGTTCACATTACAGGGGTCATCTGGGTACTTGGGTTCGCACGTTTTATCCACAGTTGGGCAATCGCCAAGAGGATCGCTTGGTTAACGGCACTCAACAACCAGTTTTTGTGTATGCCTGTCACGATCCTGCGGTAGCTGCTGGTTTGACCAAAGCAATTGAGGAGTTTTTTGCACACCCGAATCCGGCAGCAGCACTCAAGCAAGCGGGGGCATTTACTCATAAAAAAGGAAGAGTATCAGTTTTACAGCCATTAGCATGAGTCTACTACTGGCTATTTAATTAATACTCGTAAAGAGAAATCACACATCTCAAGACAGCACAGTAATGCTTGTTCATGAAATTAAAAATAACCCATTGTTAATAACAGGTTAATAGCATTATGAAAATCGTAGTTCAATTAGTCGAAAAAGTTTACCAAGAAGCTCACTTAGAGATACCCGATGGACTGACAGAAGAAACTATCAGACAAGTCATCACAGACCGATACAATTCCGGCGAAATGACACCAGATTTCAATATTTTTCAGGTTGATTTTGAATCCATCAGCGCAACGATTGTCCACAATCAAGACTCTTTTAATGTTGAGGAAGAAGCAGCATGATGGTCACACCATTATTAGTACCTCATACAACTGTTACTGAACCAGTTACCCGTCACCCTCTCAACTTCTACGAGTCTCCTTCGTGGTTCACCACTGAACTACTGCGCTATGTTCCGTTATCTGGTGTGATTGGTGAACCTTGCGTTGGGCATAGGGCGATCGCATCATTACTATCCGTGTGGCCTCATACAGAACATATCTGGACAAATGACATCGACCCGAACAAACAGGCTGATCACCACTTGGATGTAACACTATCCAAGTCCTGGGCAGAATTCCCCGAATGCGATTGGATCTGCACTAATCCACCTTATGCGGAGTTTGCTGCACCTATTATCAAGAATGCTTACCACAAAGCCCGTGTTGGTGTTGCTGCATTTTTGTTGACCAGTTTTCTCGAACCCTGTGATGATCGGGCAGATTTTCTGATGCAATATCCACCTTCACTGGTGTTAACTTTGCCACGCTTTTGTTTTCGTAAGGATAAGCGGGGTACTCGTTGGGCTACCGATAACATCACCATCTCGTGTTTTGTTTGGGATAAACGTGTAACCACACAACGCATTATCGTGCGTCCCAAATCTCAAATTGTTGGGTTTTACAAGAATCCTGAACAGGCTATTTCTCAAGAACGGGCAGAAGAAATTGTAAGGGCGATGTCCAAGGACAAGCCGCTTTGCGTCTACGCCATAGGGGAATTATGAAACAGATGACGCTATTTGACGAACCTACAACAGTTTTACCAGTCAATTACTATCCAGAGTTTCTCACTCTCGCGGAAGTTGACGAACTATATCAATATTGCCAACAACTGCAATGGCAACAGAATCAGATAAAAATGCTGGGCAAAACGATGCCTGTTCCGCGACTGGAATGTATTTACGGTGACGAGGGCTGTGATTATCTCTACTCCAAGAGCGTTTTACTCAAACCCCAGCCTTGGACAGAACCACTGGCACAACTGCGAGATAAAATCACCGCCGCTACTGGTTACAGCTTCCGTATCGTCATTGGCAATCAGTACAGAAGCAGCCAAGACAGTATCGGCTGGCATAACGATAGCGAGACTTCGATGGGGCTAAATCCGGCGATCGCTTCCATAAGTTTAGGTTCGGTTCGCAAATTCCAAATTAAGGCCATCGGAGGTAAGCCTACTGATTTCTGGCTGGAGCATGGGAGTTTGCTGGTGATGCTTCCTGGTTGTCAGACTACTCATCTGCATCAGGTTCCGAAGACCAACAAGCTTGTAACTACACGGATTAATCTGACTTTCCGACCGCACGTTGGGGGGAAATCCTAACTAATTGCTAATTAAAAGAGGAAAATTACCAGCAAATTAAGACTTTAATTTTCTCTTGGAGTGTCATCTGCTGTTTGGTAAATAGAACGCAATTCATCAATTGAAGTCGCTGTTTTTATACCTTCTTTAATTTTTCGTAATTGTTCAATGTCATAAATTTGGGAAACTTCATCCATTACAAAGAGTGAAGAAGCACCGAATTTAAGTTCTAAACCTAACTCAATCCCTTCTAACAGTCCCAAGCGAATACCACTGCGTTCAAATGATGTTACATACTGCATACGCTGTTGTGCCTCCAATTGTTCTACTTCCTGTTGAAACTCTAGTTCTAAATCTAATGGTAGCGTCAGCATCCAATCAATAAAAGCCAACAGGTTAACAACAGCCTCGCGTTCAAACCCCTGCTCGTACAACCGACGTACTAAAGCCAGTTTTGATTGTTTTCTTTGCAATCTATTACTACGGGTCTGTACCGCCGCCAAGTGAGCCATTACTACTGTAGCGAATGGGTTATGGCTGGCTTCAAGTTCCGACAACCTTTGCTGATAGTCGAGCAGTTTGATTACAGGAAACTGAAAATCAACCGTACAGCCAAATAATTCATAACCAAATTGATTTGGTCGCCACTTAATGTTTTCATCCCCCAGTATCGCTAAAGATGCAACCGAGCGATCATAACGGTCAAAAATTCGATAGTTGTAGACAAACATCCGTTTAGGAAAAACAGTTTCCTCTTGACTTTGAACTTCGACATGGATTAATAACCATTCTTCTTCACCCCCAATGCGATAGATTTTCACCAATTTATCAATCAGTCGCTTTCCTAATTCCGCATCACGAACTACTTGCTGGAGTTCCTGATCTAGAAAAATAAAACCACGACTCCAATCAATCTCATTATGTGCTTGAGGAAAAAAGAACAACATAAAATCTTGAAAATACAGTTGTAGCATCTGTTTCCAAGGCGAATCATATTCCGTTTGAGGTGTTTTATTAGTCATAAAAAAACTATTCGATTTGAAATTAATCAGGTGCAATTATGTCAATAAATATAGAATGGACGGACTTAACAGATAATATCATTCGCACGTTCTTTTTGAGTGACTTAGATGTATCCAAAATTATGAAAATTCAAGGAGGAATTTATGGGATTTCGTAATGGTAAACCCTCCAAACAGTTTACAGCCATTCCTAACAATTTAATTCGGGATGACAATCTCACTGATTCAACATTTAGATTAATTTGTTGGGTAGCTTCTCACGACGAAAACTTTGATATTAGCTTTACGGTAATCGAAAAACATTTGGGCTACAAACGAGACAAAATCCGTAACGCTATCAAAAATGCTGAACAAAATGACTATTTAGTAAGAGTCCAAGAGCATAACCCGAACAATGGCAAGTTTGACTGGCAATATTACATTTTTACCAGCAAAGACGACACAAAGTTATTTCGAGACAATCACTCATCCATAGGTAGGTTGCCCATAGGTGGATCACCCGTCGATGGCTCATCCGTCGGTGGTTCATCCATAGGTGGGTTGTCCAACGATGGCTCACCCACAGGTGGCTTACCCAACGGTGGGCTATCCAACGTTGGAGCATCCACCCCTCATATAGAAAAACAATTAGAAGAAAATCAATTAGAAGAAAAACACCCTAAAAAAGCGCCCCCTTCCCTCGGCGCACCCCCCACCCAAGAATGTGTGTGTGAAGAAACTGACTCTTACTTACAACCAAACCAGGAAAAAGAACCAATTCCTGAATCTCTCGCTTCGTTGTCAAATCAATCCGAGACTTCGCATCACACAGACAATCCCTCATTTCGACCAACTACTGCGGCGGGGTCATTCGAGAAAGGCGAACAACCGAACAATAAACCCAGCAAACCAAAATTTCAGTCCATCGAGGATTTGCTCAATCACATTCTGCTTGACCCCAGCATCATGGCATCTGAGCCATTACCCGCAGTTTACAAAAACGAAATCAAACTGCGCTGTTGGCGTTTCCCCTGGCGCACAAATACCAGAGACAAAATTTACCAAACCTGCGATCGCCGTTTAGTGGAGTTAATCGCCAAGGAACGAGCCGGGTGGGACAAGGTTGATTGGCAGCAAAAAATCCCCACTGTCATCAAATCCATCAGCAATTGGGAGGTGAGTAAAGCTGGTTTAGAAGAACTGCTGGTCTATTGGTCAAAAGTTACCGAATCATCTACACCAACGTTTGAAGAATCTCAATCAAACGACCAGCCTATTGGCTACTACTCGAATCGTTCTCTTGATTGGCATAAAGCAACATTCAGTGAACTTCTAGACCGCATGGATGAAGTTGGCCTTGAGAATGCGATCGCTTCTTTCAGTACCCGCTATGACCAGCAACACCCAGGTGCGACAGAAAAATGGCTGGAATGGTTAAAACTTACGCATCCCTCAATGTATGCGTACTTACATCCAAATGCAGCGTAAAAATCATTTGCAATTTATGTTCCAAAGGAGATATTTATGACACAAGACAAACTAAACTTCACATCACAACAAGACCGCTTACCCCCACAAAGCATTGAAGCTGAAGAGGCAATACTCGGCGGTGGTTTTCGTAAAGGGCGGCTGTATGTGCTGGCTGCTCGTCCTTCTGTTGGTAAATCTGCTTTGGCTGGTAATCTCGCTCTCAATGTTGCCAAAACTGGAAAGTTGCCTATTTGCGTTTTCAGCTTAGAAATGTCCATTGAAGAGTACACACAGCGATTTTTGAGCAGCGAATCTGGCATTGAAAACAATTTTCTCGAAAGAGGAGCTATTTCTGACGGTCAGTGGCAACCCTTGAGTGGGGCGATCGCTCAACTGAGTGAACAACAGATTTTCATCAACGACGAATCTTGCCCTTCTCTCAATGAAATCCGTAGCCAAGTCCGCCGAATTTCATCCCATTATGGTGGTGTTGAACTTGTGATTGTTGACTACTTACAACTGATGGCTGAAGCTGCTGACTTCAGGACAAATATGACTGAGCGTGTTGCCGAAATCAGCCGGGGATTGAAGAAACTCGCCAAGGATTTGGATGTACCAGTTCTGGCTCTATCGCAGTTAAGCCGTGAAGTTGAACACCGCAATGACAAACGCCCCATACTCAGCGATTTGCGCTCCAGTGGTGCGGTAGAGCAAGACAGCGATGTTGTGATCATGCTCTACCGCGAAGAAATGTACAACCCCGATACCCCAGATCGGGGCATTGCTGAGTTAATCGTTCGCAAGCAACGCAATGGCCCTACTGGCACGGTCAAGCTTTTGTTTGATCATCAGTTTATCTCTTTCAAGAATTTGTCTCGTGGTCGGGGGTTTTAAAACAGTGAGTACAACCATTATTAAAGCCATTAGCCTACATCAACCCTGGGCATCTCTTATCCCAATGGGTTTGAAAAAGCATGAAACTCGTTCTTGGTCTACCAGTTATCGAGGCCCGTTGTTAATTTGTGCTGCCAAGAAGACCAGCATTCGCCAAAAACTCACTCATAGCTACTTCCTTAATAAGTATCAACAAATACTAGCTCACACTGATAACTACATTGAGTGGGAAGATTTGCCGTTTGGTCATGCCGTGGCTCTGGTTGATTTAATCGCTTGCATTAGCATGAATCAGGCTTTCATTGACCAGCAGCCGCAAACTGAACTTGATACTGGGGATTGGCAAGTTGGACGGTTTGCTTGGAGGTTAGACAATATCAGGCGGATTGTTCAGCCTATTCCTATCACTGGTAAGCAAGGTTTATTCAACGTTGAAGTTGATTTTTCCGAGCATCAATTAGAAGCAACTAACAACTAACGCATCAACAGCTATTGTATTATTCGCAGGTGGCGGCGGTGTTGAAGCGGGGATGGTGCAAGCTGGCATCCGTCCAGTTATTGCTGTGGAGTATGACCCGACCAAACCGCAACTAAGTCAGGCGCTCGCTCTAAGTCACCACCGCAACTTCAGCGAATACGGCTGCAAAGTAATCCAGCAAACAGTACAGGAAGTAGCACTCTCTGGTTTTGTTGGGTTTCCACTTCACCCCGACTACCTTCACGCCTCCCCAGTGTGCGCCAACTTCAGCCAAGCTCACACAGCCAAAGCTGGTAATGCTATAGAAACTGCTGATGATTTGACCGCAGCGCAAGCAGTAGCTCAAGCCATTCGACAGTTGCGGCCACGGGTTTTTACACTCGAAAATGTTCCACGTTACCAAAGCAGTCAGAGTTTCGCCATTATCCTGAATACTTTAGAATCCCTTGGCTATCGAGTGAATTACAGCGTGGTAAACATGGCAGACTATGGACTACCCCAGGCGCGGAGACGTTTAGTTCTAGTTGCTTGCCGGGATTTGGCTCTCTCTCTACCACCAACATCTGGCCCTATCGGTTGGTATGGGGCGATCGCTCCATTAATCCCCACGATGCCCGACTCCCAATTACTCGCTAGACAACAACAAGCGGTAGAACAATTTTTGGCGGCGAATGACCCCGCACCACTGCTGATTGAACGGGTTGGTGGGCGAAATGGTCTGAAGTTCAAGCCTGGGTATTTACCAGCTAATACTATCGTGAGATCGCATTTCACGGATCACAAGGGGTGCAATCGTAATAAGTTTGCGGATATTTGGTTGCCAGATGGCACTGTTAAATCTTTATCAATTGAAGCTGCTGCTATTTTGCAAGGGTTCCCCAGATGGTATGAGTTGCCATCGCAAGCTGCTACGGCTGGGTCAATTATTGGATATTCTGTGCCTCCTTCGTTCGCCGCGCAGTTATTCGCTCACATTCAAAAACAGTTATCAGGGGCAATTGTATGACCTTTTTTGAATTCAAAATGCAAAATGCAAAATGCAAAATTCACTTAGGAATAATAATAATTTTGAATTAATTAATGCGTGGGTTTCAAGCCCCCTAAACAATAATTTGTTTCTGACAGTTTTTAGAAAGCAATAGCTCATAATTTAAAACCCTCTGTAACAGAAAAGAGATTCCAAAAACCAAAACCACACCAAGCATAATGCTGAACCTGGGGTACTGCGCCAAAACCAAAATGCTCAGATGGAGGTACTCCTCCAAAGACGCTATACTCCTTTGGAGGTACGCCAGAAACACCACTCCTGGTATAAATTAGTGCTGGCAATGATACTAAAAATACGCCAGAATTATTCTCGGACATCATGTTAATATTTTCGATTATTTCATTGTATTTCAGCCCACGGCGTTGTTCTTTATTCCAACCTATGCGATGACAAAATTTTTCCCAAATATCTTGATTATACTCTTCCGTCCCACCTAGACTTCGATAAATTTCCATTTGAATACTAATGCCAAATTGATTATTACTATATTGAAGCCAGAGTTGATTAATTTCCTTCAAAGTGTCACCCGAAATCTTTTTTAGTAGCACGTACCAATTTTCATAATTTTCTTGAACCATAATTTGGTAGAAAATCCAAGCTGTTTCTACATCTGCCTCTTCCCAATTCTTGTTTTTTAAGGAGTTTTGCAAAAGATTACATTGCTTATCTCTTATCAATTCATGAGCAACTTTTCTCAATTCAAGTTCATAAGCTTTATCTGCTTCCGGATTATACTGAACCTCCAACATTTGGTAGAACCCATGCCTAAATCGATTTTCATTTTTCTTGTTGGCGAATTTTAAACGAAAAATCTCTCGCCATTTTTCTTCACTCCTATTTTTCTTATTTGCCCATAACTTATGTAATTTCTCATGAGCTTTCTGGTATACCAAATAGCAATCTGCTGCTTGAGGTATATGAATACTATGGATAATTCTAGGAATAATGCGAGAAACATTGTAAACTCTATTGGATTCTTCTGGTTCAGCACTTACTTCTAATAACCCAAGCTGTTGCCCTCGTTTCAGTTGTCTTTGATAATTAGAAAAAGGTTGACACACTTCCTCTAACGCTACCATCGGCACAGGAATCTCATATATTAAACAATAACTAAGAATCCTCTGTAATGGCTCATCAATCATCTGGTATAATTCTTCCCATATAATCCGTTCTTTCCATAATTTAGGGTTTTCTTCTAATTCTTTTATTTTCCCTTCTCTATCTGGTTTATTTAAAACTTCATTGTTGATAAACTCTAGTAATCTAGGATTGCCATCTGCTAAATCTAACGCTCGTTTGCGTAAATCTTCAGAAAGATTATCAGATATAAAATTAGGTAAACGGCTTAGTTTTTTAGTTAACTCAGCATTTTTTAGTGGTTGTAAACCCTGTTTATAAAAAAACTTCAATAGGTCAGAATCAAAGTCATAACGACAAGTGATAATCATCCTATTGTTAGTTCCCGTTTCTTGAATTGCTTGCACTAAAGCTGCCAAAATTGGGGCGACTTGAGCTTTCAGTATATATTTCCCTTCACGAGTTTCAAGATTCCATTCAAAATCATCCAGAATTAAGAGAAATGTTTTTTCGCCCATTTGAGCTAATTGATTGAATAAATAACTCAATCGAGCTTTGAAAGAAATATTACTATTTTCTAGATAAGATATTAATTCTACTTGCGATGGATTAATTAATTTATCTTTTAGCTTTTTAATTAAATAAGATTCATCAATTTGTCGCCACCAAAGAATCTTTTCATGTTCAGGCAACCTATCCCATAGTCGAGAGGCAATACTACTCTTTCCCCATCCTCCCATACCGTGGATTAACACCCCTACTTTGTCAAAATCGGTCTTCAGAATCCGCAAACAGTTTTGTAACTGACGGCGACGACCAACAAAATTCTCTCTAGTCGCCACCCTTAAGCGTTTTTCATCATCTCTGAACTCCACTTCATTAGAAGGTTTAGGCAGTTGTTTGCGTCTCGGAACCCTTAATGGGGTTACTAACGCTCCTGGTAACGTATTTGCTACGTATAGCCGTAATTTATGCCAATCTGGTACTTTTTGTTCAATTAATTTTTGATAGGCAGAAGCGATCGCCTGTGTAAGTGTTCCACCTTGTGACAGATCCCAATACAATTGACCAGCAGCAACGTTAGCATCAGTATCTTTGACTCGCTCACCCCAACCAAGAACAGCAGTTGCACCCATACTCAGTAGTTCTTCTGCCATTGAAGGAACTTCACCATCTGACGAATAACCTGTAAGGCAACCAGATAGAAAGATTAACACGGGTAAACAAGGCATCATGGCTTTTGCGATCGCATCTGTACTGCTATCAACTCGGTTGCCGTATTCGTCCTCAGTCAGAAAGCAAGGCTTTCCATATTGATAAGTAGCGTGACCTGTTAAATGAAAAACATCAAAGTATCCTGTTTCATATTCCCGAACCACATAACTTAATTCAGTTAAGCAGCCACTTTCTTCTACTCTCAAATTAACGGGAGTGCGCTTGGTTGCCTCTAAAATCTTTCCTTCTTCTGCTTCATAATCCAATTCAGGTTTAACCCCCAAGGGTGAGGTTGCCATAAACAGTACATTGAGAGGGCGATTCTGAGGATGATCAACAGTAACTATCGGTTGACCATCCGATATCCAGCGTACTGGAATAATCGGGGGCGTTTTCTCTACCAAAAAACACTTGCCATCATGTAGCAGTTCCCAAGGTAAATGTGCAAGTCTTTCTGTTGCGGCAATCGCCAGAACTATGCCATCGCGCCAATACTTGTCTATTTCACGTTGAAGATTACGTGAACTGCCATCTAACCAGTTATAAAGTGCCTGTCCTGTCTTAGCGTAATCTTCCGGCAGTCTGGTGTAATAGTCTGTTTCTGCTTTTTCAATTAAAAAAGCGATTTCTGCAAGGGGTAGCTGACGGGACTGGTAATCATTGAGGTTATCCCAGAAGAAACGGAACTCGGCATACTGATCGCCCACTGGTTTTAGGTCAAGATGGAGAATTTTCATTTTTTCTTAGATTTCTCCAGAAATGCTTGTATTTGCTCTACTGTTGCATCCTTAAGCAGCAAGCGATGATTATCAGGCGTGACAATCAAAACTTTCTCAATCCTTGCACCCGTTGGTTCGTAGAGGGATTTCTGGTACTTCTCCTTCCACTTGTGCAGGCTCTCTGCGATCGCAAATGTGCCACTGACAATCCCGACAATAGTGGCGATTGTGGCTACAGTTCCTTCCCGTTCTACTTCATCAACGGTTTGGTAACTGCCTTCTATGCCCTCAATCGCTAGGAGTTCTTTTGTGGCTTCTACGGCATCTCGCCCTTCGATCTCAATTTTCATATCTTCTAGCCTTAAAAAACAGGATTAAGAACGTAATTTAACAAACTCATACTATAACCAATTTCCTACTAAAATATACGGTGACCAATAGTAAGGATTTTCATAGTAATGATGTTTTTCCAGCAACGAGAGTTGAGCGCGTCTTACAGCTTCCGCTTTGCTAATTTCAGGATTTGCAAGCTGTTTATAAAACTCAATCATAAAGTCTGCTGTAGCCTGATCGTTTACTGACAACAATGCTCCTAAGATACTCTTTACCCCAGAATTTACAGACAATCCTGCCATTTCAATACCATTATTATTTTCAGAGCAACTACTAAGAACTAGTAGATCAATTGTGCCTTTTTGGGTTGTATCTCTGGTTTTTAATAGGGAACTTAATTTTTTGATGTTGAGACGCTCAGAGTTGTCTTTCCCCTCAGATTCTTTCCTCACCAGAATAAATGTGTTTTCTGCTGAGGATGCAGATAAAAATGGGACTGCTAAGTGAACCACCGATGGAAAAAAAGTTTTGATTGCTTTTTCCAGTGTAGTTTTGGTGACTTGATTGTTTAGTAATACATATGATGAGGGCAATAAATTTTTAATATTCCTTATTTCCTCTTCTATTCCGGGCAAGGAAATATTGTCTAGTTTTTCTGATATACCAGCAGCAAGGACTCGTGGTTTCTCTCTAGACAAATAGTTGAAATCTATAAGATTCAATCCAGCAGGTGCAAGTGCAATGTTATAGCCCTTCTGAATTAAATATTGTTCTTGTTCTCTATCATATAATGCTGCCATTGATACATTCTGTAGTGAACCATCTAATACAAAGACAAGATTTTTGATGTTATGTTTTTTTAGTTGAGGTTCAATATCTTTGATAACCCAGTCATATACCTTTATCGACAATTCTCTAAAAAGAGAGGAATTAGGTGTACTTTGTTCCCTGCCCAAAGTATGAATAGTCCGTTCTATTTCTGTTTGCGATCTATAAACAGCCTGAGACTGAAAAAACTCACTTTCGTTATTAACAGATTGTTTGGGTAGAGATACAATGACTTCTATTCGTTCGGCTAATATTACGGGATAAATAACGGCTGCTGTCTTGTCAATTTCACCAATCTCAATAGACTTTTGATTTAAAATTAAATTATCTGCACCTAAGAAATTGTTGACTTTTGTTAAGTGAAGGGATTCAATTACATCACGAGCTAACTTCAATTCTTCTTGATTAATTTGTATTTTTTTATAAGTTCTTCTAAGTAGTAATTCAATTAATTCTTTATGGAATGATTCTACATTTTGAAATGAAATAATTGTGGATTTATCTTTATCGTCAAGAAATTTTATTTTATTGTTAAATATTTTAAATGCTTCTTTAAAGTATTTTATAGCATTATTTCTGTCTTGATTAGCATCAAATAATTTGCCTTTAATTTGTAAGGCTAAAATTAGAATCTGTGCGTATTCTTTGTCGTTGTCTAGGACTAATTGTTCTTTATTTAAATATTCTTCTGCTTTTTTAAAAAAAAATGCTGCTTTTTGTAAGTTTTTTTCTCGAATTTTTTGATATCCAAATGATATTTCTAAATTCAATAATGCTAATCTACGTGAATAGCTTAAATTCACTGAGCGTCCTGCTTTTAAGTATAGTTCTTGCGCCTGAGTTAAAAAACCATCATTTTGTAATTGTAGAGCTAATTGACCTAAATGATCTAGTGTTTGAAGATATTCTTTGCTTTCCGCAACCTGTTTTTGAAATAAACTATAGTCTTTTTGAGTGGTATTAAGTTGCCTTTGGGCTATTTTAAAACTTTGTTTTAATTGATTGAATAGAGTTTCAAATTGTTGTCTTGTTTTTGCCAATGATAAAAGTTGTTGGTTTTTGTTTTCTAATTCATTATTAGCTTTATAAGCTTTCTGCTGTAGTTTGAATGATTCATTTTCTAAATTTTGTTTTTGTGTTTTAACTTCAGATAAAATCCTCTGGTTACTTTGCAATTCTTGTTCAAGATTTTGATTTTTCTTTAAAGCTTCTTTTTGGCGAATCTGTGCATCGTTAGCTCTCTGTACTATAGTTTTTTCATTTTGCTTTAAATTTTCTATTTTTCTCTGTGCTTCTCCAATTTGTATTTTAATTTTTTGAGTTTTATTTTTGGACTCTGCTACTTGAGTATTAGCTTCTGTAATTTTTTTATTTGATAAAATAGCTAAAACACAAGCAACTGCTAAAGTCATAACCAAAACGAAAACTCCAATACTAATTCGCCGTTGAGCTTTCTTATTCGCCGCACTAAGTAATTGATTTCTTCCCTCTAGTGCTTCCCTATCTTGTCTCTCCCGTTCTAATGCAGCTTCTTGTTGTTTGACAGCAATCTCTTCCTGAATTTCCTTCTCTTTACTAGCTGCTAAAAACTGTTTATCCTGATAACTTAAATTTTTATCCCTAGCCCATTCTTCCGCCCATTGTAATGCCTTTCCTCGCAACAGCCGTGATTCATCAGTTCCTTTGGAAGCCACCCAAAAGCGAAAATTCTCAGAATATGGACGGAGATTATTTAATTGATTTTCTATCCAATTTAAGTTAAATATCTCCCGGTAAATCTGGTTATAAATTCTCAGCTTACCCTGCTGTCTAACCACCAACCCCGAAAGCTGCAACTCACTTTGCTCCAACGTCTCATCAGCTATAACCTGTGATCGCTCCTCAGCCAGTCGTATTTGCTGATAAAGCTCCAGTAAGTACCCTGCCCGTTGCTCATCTCGTAAGATCCTGGCTTGAATTGTTCGTAGATGCTCAGGTTCATCTTGTGATTCCCAGTTTTCAATGATGCGTGACCTGACAACCTGCTCTACTGAACGAGGGTTTTCTTGGTCTGATTCCTCAACCATAAACTGACACAGCTTTTGAGTCATAAATGGTTGCCCCCCAGTCCAGCGCAAAATCTTCTGCATTATCGCTTGGGGATTACTAAATTTACTATGCAGTCCTTTTTCTAAAGGTTCAGCTTCATGGATTTGAAAGCCCTTGAGAGAGATAGCTTGACCGATATTAAAGGGAGTGCGCTGTTTGTCCTCAATCAAATTACTTGGTGATGCCACCCCTAGTAAACAGAAGCTGAGGCGGTTGTAATCAGAATTATCAACTCGCTTGTTATAACAAGCACGAATCAACGCAAAAAAGTCATCTGTTGGAAAATTTAAACTGAGTACGCTATCGATTTCATCAATAAAAATAACAATATTCTCTTTAACTTCAACAAGTAATATTTCTTCCAAAAACTTGCGAAATCTTGTGACTAGCGAATTTAACTGATTCGCCTCCCACCAATCGCCAAAGTTAACATCTAACCCAAAACTATCAATGAGGGTGTCGATTAAATCTGCATACCACTGTTCGGGCGGGACATTCTGAATACCACCAGCAGATAAATCTACGGCTGCACACTCCACACCCTCTTGCCTGAGTCGCTGCATGGTTCGCACACGCAAACTGGACTTTCCACTCTGTCTAGAATTCAGCACATAACAAAACTTTCCAGCCTTCAGCCCTTCATATAACTGGGCATCAGCTTCTCTTGTGACGTAAGTACTGGCGTTTTCAGGTAGACTTCCAGAAAAGATGTATTGGTCAACCATGACTCACCTACTCCAAACGAGTCGAGAAATACTGGTGATACAAATCACAACTAGGAAAACAATCATTACTGGAAAGTTTTACTAAGCCTAAGCTGTGCAGTTTAAATGCAACTTCAGTATCAAGCCTAACAGGTATTTCATTCATCACTACTCTTTTATACCCTGCTTCAAGTTGAGGATTGTGTTGTAAATGCCACAATTGTTGTCGCAGGTGGTCGCTGAAAATTCCCTGTTCTGTTGGTGCTAGTCTCAACAGTTCTTCTAAAGTTGTCGGCTGGCTTTTGAGATGAGCGATCGCCAGTTGCACCAAATAAGGATGTCCCCCAACTAAGCTTACTACCTCACTCAAGTCTTGCTCTGCCAATCCGTACTGCTTGGCGAGGTCTTGTACTTGCTGCAAATCAAATTCGGGTAATTCAATCGTTACGCCTACATTAAATGGTGAGTGATTCGTATCTAAATCAGGATATTTTTCGGTGGAATGAACTATTACTAAACGCAATTTCTTCCAGATATTACCAGTCTTGTCTCCTTGTTTAGCAGTTTCATACCAACTACGCAGTAATAAGCAGAATTGGGGAAAAATATCTGAACATTCAAACACACGCTCAAAATTATCAATAGCAAAAACTAAAGGACTATTGTTAAGAGACAGTAAATATTTTTGAAAGTAGCGAGTACAGTTTTTATTTAAACTGTAAATATCTTGCCAGTGTTTATCTAGTTGGGGTTCTAGTTCCAGGCTGTCAGCAACATCAACACACAGCCATTGTAAGAACGTTTTTAAATCAGTAAGAGTATAATTGTCAGCAACTTTTAAATCTAATTTTGCTGTTTGATAGCCTTGTTCTCTAGCATAATTTAGTACTTTCTCTAACAGTAGTGTTTTCCCCATCTTTTGAGGAGCTTTAATTCTAATCAAAGCTCCTGGCTGCACAATTGCTTTGTAGCATTTCTGCTCACTTGGAGGTCGTTCAACATATATATCTGTATCTAATCCTGTTACAGAATTCTCAGTATAAGAAAGTTTGTCTTTTAAAACTGGTATTTGTCCTTGTGAAACATCTTCCATTTGAATGGCAACTAAACCTTCGCTAAAAGCCCTTTGGAATATATTTGAAATTTCTGAATTTTCGTAACCCAAACCATCATAAAATCCTTGAGCAAATACAATTGCAGCTTTGTCACCAATGGGCTGGTTCATACCAATTGCATAATTAATATGTTGGCTAATTGCATGAGCAGGTTTAGCTGAGTAGCAGGCATTGAGTAAGACACAGTTTACATAATCGGCGTGTAATTTAAACAATGATGCCAACCCTTCTGGTGCAACAGGTTTGTTGTTCCCGCCATCATCTTCTAGTAACAAACTGCCATCTTCTAAGCCATGTCCGCAGAAATGAACAATACAAGGGCGTTCTTCTGCGATCGCTCTGCGAATATCTTGAGGACGTACCGCAGTTCTAATCCGAATCTCAAACAAATCCCGTCTTGTGGCTCGTCTTATGGCTTCTTCAATTTCCCTGATTTCTCGATCCAAACGCAAACCATAAGGGATTGCTGCCAGAATCAAGATTTTCTGCTGCTGGGTACTCTGATTAACTGATGTTATCGTCTGCTGTCCAACACCAATATTGTAATTTTCGTTCTTTGGTCTAGCAGGGTTGCCTACTGGGGTTGTTTGCTGACCCAAGAAAATATTCCAGGTATTACCTAGCCAGTTATTGTTACCCTGATTTTGGATATTACTTTCACCTATAGCCGCCTGCTGCCCATCACCAAACGTTGAATTATTAGCCTGCTGTGTTATCTCTGAGTCAAGTGAAGATGCGGGGTTATCGTCAGGAGACTTTGGCTGATTCATAATAAAAATTCAATAGCAATAAATAAAATACTTTTCATACCAAACTAGGGTTATTTTAAATTGGTCTGGTGTTGCCTAATTAAATAAACTTAATAATTTATGGATTGTTTTTGCTCCAATCATCTAAAGCAGCAATGACAAAGCTGGCGGCGGGATGACTCAGGACTTGTTCTAGTGCCGCCGTACCACCAGCCCTCAACGCGCTGATTGTTTTCTGCATTAAGGTTGAGTTATTTTCAATGCGTTGCGTGGCTTCTGCTGCCAGTGCCATTTTTCCTGTCATTGTGTTGGTAGGATAAGATTGGCTCAATTGCTCTAGTAATTGCTGAATTTCAGCTGCGGCTTCTGCAAGGTTCTGTTTTTGTTCTGATGAGGAATAAGTTGTTGAGGTTTGCACATTATTATTCCCTTGGGCAGCTTGCATCCCTCCATACACCTGACCACCACTAACATTTTGAGAAATTCCACCGGGATTATTAGTCATAAAACCTACCTGCTCAACGTTTGAATAAAAACTGGGACGCTCCAAAGCCGTCATCACCATATTTTCTAATCTGCGGATTTGATTTTCTTTTTCTGCCAGTAATAATTTAATTTCTCTGTCTGGTAAATTTTTAAGTTGATTATAGTTGACGAAATATTCTGCACTCAGTTCGGATTTGTCAGCAGTGATCGCTGTTTTGGCACGGAGCAGAAATTTATCCTGACCTCGTTTTTCCATTGCGACTATTTCAAGTTCAGCATCAGGGTGATTTTCAGCTAGTTGCTTGAACGAGATGGCGATCGCTCTGGGGTCAACGCCTTGGTTATGATACAGGTCGAGGGTGTCAAAGATGGGCTTGATAAAATCGCCAAACTCTCCATCTGCAAATACTTCTTGGCGATTGTCTGGTTTGCGATGGGGGTCTGGGTTGTCTTTTGTAGGCAGGCGCATATAAACATATTCGCAGCGCACTCCATCAAATTTTGTGTCGGTGGTAATGTTCCAATCTTCGATGTATGCACCCGTGAGAGTTGCGCCTGTAAAGTCTGTGCCATCAAGTAGAGTTTGCACTAGCTTGGCTCTTGACAAATCTGCGTCTTGGAGGTTAGCTTGGCTCAAGTCTGCGCCGATGAAGCTAGCATCTGTTAGGTTTGCTCCTTGAAAATTGACTCCTCGCAAATCTTCACGGTCAAAGTTTTTATTCTGTCCTTGACCTGTAACTAACACTTGACATAGTTTCGTATTTTGAAGGTAAGTTTTTCCAGGGCAAGCAAGGTTAAGTTTTTGACTTTTGTAGAAACAGGTACGAGTTAGATTAGTTTTTCTAAAATCTGTATTTTTAAGCGTGGCTTGAGTGAAATCAGCATCAGTTAAATTAGCTCCTTGGAAACTAGTGCCGTTCATAGCGATAAAGGCAATGGCAATTTTATAAGCAAAGGCGTGTTTTTCATCTCCCGCTAACGCTCTCCAACCGATATAACAGCCCAGCCCAATAACACCTCCTGCTACTATCACCGCACCTATCTCTGTCCATAATGACCATTTAACTTTGTGTATTATTATTTTTGAGGCTCCTATTGCTCCTAATATCCCTGCAATTCCTGCTGCTGTAGTTGCTATGGTGCCTGCAACTACGCCTGCCATTGTGCTTGTCACCGCTATTGTTGCTGCACCTGTAATGGACACTGCGGCAGCTACTGCGCCTGCCGAAGCTATGGGGGATATTATTGTTAGGAAGTCCATGAATTGTCTAAGTGATTCTGTTTGTCCGCCTGTGGCTATTGCTCCTGCAACTACCCCTGCCAGTGCAACGACTCCAGCAGTTGTCACGACTGCCACACTTAAACCTTTGCGGATGGTAATAGTAAAAAAAACTACAAATGTGGCTAAGACAATTATATTTGGTACATAACCACATTCTTTAAGATGGGAATCAGTAAAAAAATATAAAATAAAAATAGTAGGTAAAAATATAAAAAAGCCTAATATTATACATGAAACGGTGATTAATATTGTGAATAAAGTAGATACGGAAGGCTCTAGCCCTGCATTAGCATGGCTAAAATTTGTGTCTTTCAAAATAGCATTTTTGAAATTTGTTCCCCGAATGTCAACACCTTTAAAGTTTAACCCTGTAAGGTTTTGACCTTTAAAGGAGCGACCACTAAGATTTTGACCGGAAAAGTTCTGAGGATTCACTAGTTTTTTAGATATCTTATTAATGAGACAAACACGTAGACAAACCTGCAAAATAGTATATAAAAAGCAATACAGTTCAGTTAAGGTTTTGATCTCCCCTAGACCCCCTTAAAAAAGCAGGGCTGTTTCGTTCCCTAAAAAAGCTTAATTTACAAGCGTATCAACAAAAAAATCAGGTAGTTCAAAAATTTTATCTGCCTATGAGCCTCGCGATCGCACTTAAATTTACTCAATAATTTAGTAATTTTTCGATTGCCGACTCACTAAATTTTCTGGCTGATATTCTTGACAAAATCCTAATTTGAGCGAACGAGTAAATTCCTTATACTAAAAGTATTACTCTCCAAGCAAAGCTACTTAAAAACTACTGAAACCTATATAGAATAGAAGCTTACAGTTCATTTTCCTGCTTTTTACTAATATCAAGGTTCAATACCTATTTACTCCTATTTTTCACTTATCTTTTGGTTTTTTTAAACTTCAATTTATTATTTATAACTTTGCCTTTTCTATTTTCGTTTTTCTAGCTAACCCTGACTTCTATTTCTCCTTTACTTAATTAGCAAAAAGATTTTGTGTAACTTTAAGCTTTATTGAAAAATTACTTAAACAATATAGAGAAACAGGAAGTATCGCGCCCAAAGTCAGGATACAACAAACTCCACCAAAGCTAAATGAAGAACAATTGAATGTTCTTTTTGAAATAGTAGAAGCCAAGATTGAAAATTGTTGGTCGAAGCTGAAGAACATACTACGTTCTCTTGGTGCTAGAAGTTATCCAGATTTAGCTTCATCAATTGAAATTGCTTTTAACCAAATCTCTCTAAATGATATTTATAATTGGTTTACCCACTGTTGCTACTGTACTTCATTAGACTGAAAAACGCTATATCTTGATTTTTTAAAATCTATGCTTTCCCTTTTAAAAGGGAAATTTGTGTAACTTAAAAACTGTGTTATTCAAACCATCTTCTTTACTCAAGCTTTAAATGTATTTTCTCTTTAATTTTATTATCTGCTGATTTTTAACTATTTATGCAGATTCTAGAAAAATTTATCAGCTTGTTTGTTTATTGACACAATTTATGTGTTACTGGAGGCTTTTTTCTATGAATTGAGAAGAATTTTCTAAACCTACATATATAATTGATAATTAATTGTTGATATTACTTCTTTGAGTTGCTCCCTATTTCGCTCACTTTATTAGCTAGATAGGGAGCAAATAGTGCTGCGCTGGATGCTAAATAAGTTTTTAAATCACTTAGGGGTGTCAATTGCTGACAAGTAAAGAGGCTCCAAACAATGTAAAAGCTTGAGATCAAAAGCACCCCACTAATCATGATCAAACCAATGAACGCAAGGAAACGACTAGAACTTGCGACTAATCGAGGTTTAGCTTGTTCCTCGTTAAATTTTTTGAGTTCGGTGTTAAATTTTCCGGCTGCGGTTTCAAATTTGGCGACATTTTTCTCTAATTCACTAGGGTTATTTATTATTGCATTTGTCAGAAGGTTATTGAGTTCTTTCTTTAAATCATCATCATTAAGCTTATTTGTTATTGCATTTGTCAGAAGGTTATTGAGTTCTTTCTTTAAATCATCATCATTAAGCTTATTTGTTACTGCATTTGTCAAAAGGTTATTGAGTTTTTCCTTTAAATCATCATCATTAAGCTTATTTGTTATTGCATTCGTCAAAAGGTTATTGAGTTCTTTCTTTAAATCATCATCATTAAGCTTATTTGTTATTGCATTTGTCAAAAGGTTATTGAGTTTTTCCTTTAAATCATCATTATTAATGGGCAAGCAGTTGACAAATTTTTGCCATAAATATGCTAATCTCTTATTAGCACAATTTTTCTTTTTTAATTTGATAATTTCTTTTGAAGTTTGGTTTAATGAAGTTTTAATTTCTTTTTGTAAGTTATTTATTAGATCATAATTACCGACTATGGCTACTTCCGAAAGTGCTTCACTAAGTTTCCAGTCTTTGTTTGTTGTCCATACATAAATTAGAACTACAAAATAAAAGAAACCCAGCAAAGAACAGACCACTAATGCTGCCCATTGATTTGCGCTGCATTTAGATTGCGATTCGACGGTATTTCCATCTGTTGTACCTAGCAGCTTTGGATTTGTGGGTTTTGGTGTGAATGTTGGAGGAGTTGCAGTGGTTGTTGATGTTAGTTGCGAAAGTTGAGTTTGTGCAACTTCCCCTGAAACTATGCCTATCGACATAGAACCTACCAAGATAACCACAGCCATAGATATCAAAAGAATCATAGCCATAGATGGTAGACGTTTCATATTAAGAATCTCATTTTGGTGATTGATTAGGCTGATTTGACTAGTTCGATTTAACAATAATTATTCAGTTGTGTAAACTTTAGTATATAGTGGCTTCAAAAATCCCATCTGTTAAAACTGGATGCTACATTAACGAACTTGCTAAAGAATCTTATAGTAAAACCACAAAACAGATTCTTTTATTGGATTTTTAAAGGATGCTCATTGTTGAGCATATTATTTATTACTATAGCTAAGTCTTAATTTAGACACTACAAACACATTCTAGTGCAAGCTGTTTTTATACATATTGGTTATAAGGTTAGTGTTTGTATCTAACCAACCTATAAAATCTAAAACAGCAGATATAGCAGTTGGTGGATCGGAAATGAGGCTGTCTTCTTTAATTAAACTTTCAAAGTCAATTTGAATATCTTCTGCCCGTTCAGTGATCCCATCATTTTCATAAAACTTTACGCCAGCTAATTGCATAATTTTGATAATTTCTTGTGCCATAATTCCATAACCAATAGTAGTAGGATGAATGCCATCTAAAGAAAATAAGCCACCTTTTTTACGCCCCTGTGAGTCAGAAAGGAAAAAATGTGAATCTGGTTTAGGGTCAAGTGTATTAATTGCTGCTGGTAAAGAATATTCAGTCCACCAGTGAGGACGTGCATCTTTATCTTCGATATAGCGCACAGATGCCAAGCGATCTAGCAAAGCAACAGTTTCAAATAAGTACCAATCTTTCCCTTGCTCTCGACCTTTACGCACAGCATCTACAATATATTCATTGTATTTATCTATAACGCTATCAATTGCTCTAGCTTGATTTGCAGTCAGATGCGGATGTTTTTTAGAGTCAAAAGTATTCTCTGTAAACCAAAATGGAGCATAGTAAGGAAAATATCGAGAACCTGATTCTACTTTTTGTCCTTTTTGATCTTTATTAATCCCACGAGCAAAAGGAGTGATTGTTACATGAGGAACTGTCCCCCAAATTACGTGGCGTGCTTTAATCTGTTTAACAGCTTCTACAATGTTGTCGAGTTCAACTTTGAAATGGCTGGGAAGCCAAACAGTATATTTGTCATTTTGTGCCATGTCTTGATAATCTTCACCAGACCACTCGACATGAAAAGTTAAAATACTTCCTAGAGCGTTATTAGCACCGATTAAAATAATTAGTGTTTCAATTCCATCACCTTGATTATGCTCTAAATTCCCTTCATAACTTAACTTAATAGCAGCTTCTAAAGGAGTTAACGCCTTACCCGAAGAATCTCGTGCAGTATTTAAAACCTCCAAAGTAGCTATTTCATTAGCGTGTTCAGGAGTTTGTTGAAGAAAATCATCTTTGGGGGGGTTTGCTTCAATAACTGCCTTAGCGATATCTGCGTTGCGCGATAATGTGTTCCTTAAATCCCATCCATATACAGCAAGATTATGGTTAATTAATTCTTTTCCTGAAGCTTGTCGTCTTTCTCCGCGTTCCCAATAATTTTCTATTTGATTTAAATATTTTCCCAACCACGGTATAGCAGCTATATCTGATATATTAAATTTATCTTTGATGTGAAATTGCTTACCTAAATCCCTTACTAGTTTTTCTAAGTTCAGTGGTAAACCATCACCTGGGCCAGAATAAGTTGGACAGCGAAAATTTTTGTCCCATCCCATCTCACGAGCTATGAGCATGGGATAAGACAATTGAGTATTAAAAATAGCTCCACTTTGAAACCCTTGAGTTAAAGAGTCTCCTATTGTCACCAATCGATGTCGAGGTGTACCTTCTCGATTCACAGACACTGGTATTCCTAGAGTTGGGTCTGTTTCTGGTTCACGCGCTTCTGTACTTAAGACACTTTTTACTTCCTCTGGGGCATTTTCTAAACCCACTAACATATCAGGTGTTACCGGATTAAGCATAATGATAATGGCTCTTTAAATATTTAAAATTATTTTTGGTTTGGGTATGAAGACTAATAAATTTTAGTCATGTATCTATACAAATCTTTAGATAATAATTTTTTCTCTGTATAGATGCACAATACTAAAAAATATGAAAATTATAGCTACTCTTTTAAGCTGTTCAGCATTAAAATTGAGCGAGCAATCTCGACATAGCAAGAAGTATAGCTCTCAAAAATCCCAGTTTAAATGCACATCAGCTTACTATTACTAACATTACACCTCTTATGCAATTTGGAGACTACCCAGCAGTACCAAAAGATTTAACCTTCGATAATCATCTGCTCGGAATTCTATCAACTCACATAAGCCGTGTTATTGAATACGAAACGAGCATAATTTTTTAATAAAATTACATACATTTTTGCAATTATTTTTAATTATTAGTTATTTTCACCATTGTATAGTTTTCTAGAACTTACTATAAATTCGATAAAAATACAATTTAGGAAATTCCTTATTTATCTAAGGATTTTCCTTAGTTTTAGATTCACCCTTTTCATTGATGGGCTTATAACTAGCATAAGAATTTACTATGCCATGACGGTCTGCATACCGTACTAAACCCACAACATCATGAATATTCAAGCGTTTCATCAATTGAACTCGGTGTGCTTCGACTGTTTTAGTACTGACATTGATTGATTCTGCAATTTCTTTTGTAGAAAGTCCTTTTGCAATCAATCTTAAAATTTCAATTTGGCGTGACGTTAATACAGAAGTAGGTTGATCTGTTGAATAAACGCACTCCTCATTGACTAGTAGTTCTGATATAACTTTATGTTGCTTAACAACTTCGAGTTTTAATTCCTCATTCAGCAAAGCAATTCTATCGGTATAATTCCTCAGTTTTTCTTTTAGTTCCTCATGCGCTTTATGTAATGAAAATTCTGCTTGCTTATATTGAAAATTAGTAAGTCCTGTTTGAATAGCAACATATAGATTCTCTTCTCTAACAGGTTTAAGAAGATAACCAAACGTGAATATCTGCGTAGCTTTTTCTACAATAGTTTTGTCAAAATGCCCTGTAATATAAATAATTGGGATTTTTAGATTATTCCAAATTTCTTCTGCTGCTTCAATTCCATCCATTTTCCCATGTAGGCAGATATCCATTAAAACTAAGTCTGGTTGAAGCTCAGTTGCTTGCTCAATTGCTTCTTTTGCGGAATCTACAATATCAATAACATTGTGTCCTAAGCTTTCCAACTTTTCTCTTATGTCAAGTGCAAGAATGAACTCGTCCTCTACTATCAAAATTTGAATGGTTTTTGGTGTAATGACTTTTGGTAAGATGCTGGTCATAATTATTCATGTTTGTTGCTAAGGCTTAGTACTATTTCGTCATAAAATACCGATTTTGATGAACAGGGTTCATTTTTTCGGTAAATTCGGTTTTAAATTTGCTCCTCGTAATTTAAAGGTATTAAGACTCGCTAACGAAATGCAGTAAGAAATCGCCCGTTCTACCTGTTGAGGTTAACGGGTCAGGATAAGAGGAAAAGGAGCAGGGGGCAGGGAGCGAGGGGAAAGCAGCGTCATAAAAGGACTGGGGTTGTTCTCTGCTTCCTGCTTCTTCGGTCAACTAATAAATTGAGCAACAGCAAATCATTGCTTTTTAAAAGCAATTCGCAACCATCAGCTTGTGAATGGTTGTTAGATATTTAGAGCGAACATCAGATCGCCTGTCATAAGACTAATCTCTTCACAATCGTACAGCCCCAGCCGCCGATTCATAGACCTCTTCTGTTGTCTCGAAGAGGTTGAATACTTATGAATTTCAATTATGTATCTACACAGTAGACATAACAATTTTTACTCTGTAGAAATACAGAATCTCAAAAGTTAACACTAAAGTAAAAGTCTGCTAAAAACTAATAAAAAATGTTCTTAGCTAACTTTTAAAAGTATTTAATTAAAATTATGACAGCACAAAACAGCTTTAAACCGATATTAGCAGTAATACTGGATTTATGGAAGTAATTGGACTAAGCTAATCTAAATTTTCTGCCGAATGCTTATTTATCCCTGATTAACCCAGCTTTTTATCTATTTGTTTACTGTAAATGTAAACAAATATTTCTATTTTAAAAGAGAAAATTTAACTTTTTTAAGAACACCTATCTTGCCGAGAAGACCCCACCAAATACCTAAACACCTGGGGATCTATTCGTGCAATCCGCTTTCTCATCGATTCTGGAGGATTATTGAAAAACTGCTTTAAATCTTGGCTTCTGACTTGATAACAACTAGTACAACGTTTTTTGGCCTTGAGCCAACCTTGTCTGACCCAATAAGTAACAGTAGTTGGGTGTAAGCAAAGATTCTTAGCAATCTCACTGCAACTGTAGTTATCAAGGGTAGGACGTATAGAGTACCCCAAAGAATACAATTTATTCTTAACTGCTGATACCGTGCGATAATAACCTCGTCTTTTGAGCCGAAAAACAATTTGTTCTGGAGTGTACATCTCTGCCATTTCTTCAAGAGTTTCTAGCTCTTTTTCTGCCCATTTCGTACACATTAGTAAACCTCCAAAAAATTTATCAAAATAGGACTAATATTTTTAGTGGCGACTCCTAAATGAATCGCCACTACAGAGTTCATCTGCTGTTTTCTGGAGGCTCAAGTTCTACTTCCAGATAAGAAAGTGCAGTATCAGCATCACCAATGGTTAAATCTGGCTGATACTCAAGTGTTAAATAATCGGGGTGTTTGGCAATTTCTTTCAGGATGAATTTACCCGCGTCAACTAAATCGTGCAGAGATGGATAAGGCGGCTGGGTGAGTTTTTCATCAGTGGATTCAGTTAACACAACACTTACACCAACTGCTGTTAACTCATGTTTCAGCATTTGAATTTGGCGCAGGTAGCTGTTGATTTCTGTCTCTAAAACTGTTTTTAATTCCTGTGGCGAAAGCAGTTTTATATCATCCTCAATCCGTGTTTCATCATCTTCAGTGTTCTTGTTTGGTAGCAGAATGTAACGCCACCCTGCACCATATTCGTCAGCTAAGTATGTGTCCTCGGCGTAATACTTCATGCCGATTATTTGACCGCGTTCTGTTCGTTGCCCAAAGCCAAAACGTGGATATTGCCAAACCGGAGGTATTGAGATCGTGGGTTCCATTTTCTTAATTGGTAAATGGTTATTTGTTGAGATTGAAAAACTGAGTTAAGCTGCAATATCAGGCGTTGCGTTGGTCATAATTGCAGCTAAGAAAAAGTCATCGAGTGCTACTGCTGCGTTTAACGGTTTGGTGTACTGGTTGTTGTCTACTTCGTTTGTCCAATGCGTGATGTGTTGAAACACCAAACCCAGCATTGATTCACCCTTGTAAACACGGTAGATTTTGGGGCAAGCTCCATTGCAATAAACCAGTGTGTAGCCTGGGATTTCAATCAACTCTGCGTTTGGGTGTGTTGGTGGCAGAAGTATCGGTTCGCAGCAATCACCCCAGTCGGGATCTTGAAGGAAAGACATAATTACTTTGTGCCATGATTTTTCTAGTGTTTTCGTTGTATTTGCGATCGCTGTTAGCTGTTGAGTGAACAGCAATCGCTTTTTCTAGATCCGGTACTACGCTGCAACTGGTTGGCTAATTCCCAACAGTGCGATCGCTGCATCAATACTGTCAGTTGTACGGCTCTGCCCCAATGGCCTTTGTCTGCTGTACCATTGATCTGCGCGGTTATATCCCACAAACCCTACTCTTCGGTTGTTGAAATATAGGGTGGTGCTGAAAGAAAGCCAGTCAATCTCTCCGTGAGTTAAGCCGTATCTGTGACAAGCTGTTTCAAGTTCTTCGCTGAGGCGGTCGTTGCGTTCTCTGGGGGTTTCTCTTAGAGTGGCTTTCACTTCCTGCACTCTTATATAAAACCAGTCTCGGTCGAATGGCAAACGTCCACCATTACTTAATTGCACCCATACGGTGATTCCAGTTTCGATCCAAATCGTGCGTATTGATTCGGGTTCTACTTCGATAATCTCGGCAATGATGCGGCGATCGCGAGATGTAAGCGGGTCTGTGGTTTGGGTTGCTTCTTTGGCTTGAGCTTCGAGATGATTGTAAAATTCTGCTTGTGCTTCGGCTTGCTCGTCTATGGTGTTGCAGTTGAAGCCTTTGAGTGCTTGCTGTGTATATGCGAAGTGAGACATAATAATAATCTCCTGCCTCGTGATGGGGTTAGGTTTTTTCAAAGGGCGATCGCAAACTTTGGTCGGGGAGCGATCGCCTTTTGTCTAAGCAAATCGAAGTCGGTTTTATGAATCGCTTCACTTGCCTGATAAATATAGGATAATATTTTGTTAATACTTTTGTCAATACATTGTTAATACTAGTAAGTGATCGATCAGTTGTAAATTGATAAGCTGTGTTTATACACTTGCTAATACAACTTGCTATTGATAGCGTGTAAATTGAAAGTTATCAACGTTGAGAACTACGATGGCAGCAGACAAACAGATAATTATTAGGATCTCTGAAGAAAAAAAAGAGGCTTTGATGAATAAAGTCAAAGCCAACGACACTTCTGTATCAAAGCTATTAATGGATTTCATTGATTCCTACTTAGCTGAAAAAGCAGAGACTAGCGTTGATCCAGAATTGTTAAAACTGAAATCAGAAGTCGCGGAAATGAAACAACAGTTTATGCAGTGGCAACAACAGCAGTATGAACTATTGGGGGAATCCGCCGCCTGAGAGAAGAGAATAGTACTCTCAGGCAATGGCGAGAGCAAGTTACTAAGGCAATAACCGACAAGCCAGCTAGGGAAACTTAGCTGGTTTGTTTTTTGATAGGTTGACTTGTATTAACAATATTTGCTACTGTTAATACATTAAGGTCAAGCCAAATTTATCCCAAGGGGCGACATCATGAAACGTTAATTGCTCTTAATCACCTTGTAGTTTCAAGCGGTTTCAGAATTATTAACTCCTCCTGTACCTTGCATGAGGGTAATTTTCGTTCGTCTACACAACGTTAATACACTTTTAAAAAAGGCTCTGATTGTCAAAAAATAACAGCAACAAGATTGAGAACTAGCAACAAAAATTACACCGAATGTAATTAGACGAGCGCGAGTAACTACCCTGTCGAGCTTCAATCCAGAATTATCAATGCCTCAAAATTTCTGTTTTCTCAATCCCTCATTTCTCTAGCAAAGCTTTTGTGTAAATATTCAGCACATTAGGTATATGAATATGCTGACACTAGATCGCTCCGCAACACTAGCGTCTAATTATGGCGTTCTCAACAGCAGTATCAAAGAAACGTTCACTGCCATCGACCGCTTCGAGTGGCAAGCTGTAGAAGAAATCTTGCAGATGCGTGATAATCAGCTTTACCGTGAAGCTGGTTATAAAAGTTTTGAAGAATACTGCCAAGCCGAACTATCCGCCTGGGGTGGCTACCGCAGAATCAATCAACTGTTGGGAGCCAAAAAAGTTAAAGACACAGCTGATGAATTGGGCGAACACATCAAAAACGAACGTCAAGCCCGTTCACTGCTGCGTTTGGTCAAGGAACCAGAGAAGTTAAAGCAAGCCGTTGCGATCGCACTGCAAGAGAATGCCTCACCCAGTGAATCGGACTTTGCGGCTGCTGCTAACAAGGTGGTTCCTCGTCTACCACGCCAAAAAACTCAGGAACCAATGGTTCCTAAAATTGAAGAACCAATATTTCATCCTACTCAGGAACCAGTGGTTCCTCAAACCAATACAGTTACGGTTACGTCACCAACTCATCCAAGACACGGGCAATCAGGAACCATCTCAGCCGACCCACCCAATCAAAGGCAGCAGATTGTCACCTTTGAGGATGGTAGCAGGGAACTAGTTAACAATGCGGACTTGAGTAATGACGCAACTAAGTCATTCCCTACCGAGCGAACGTACCCGAAAGAATATGCCGAAGCGATCGCACAACTGAAGCAGCAGCACCAGCAAGAGCTAGAACGCCTGGAACAAGATTTAAGGGTTGGGTTACAGGCGGAAGCAACAACTCAAGCCCAGGAACAAGTACAAGAACAACTTACCACTTTACAAAACCTGTTTCAGCAGCAGAAGCAAGAAAATATCCAGTTACAGCAACGGCTTTTTGAGTTGGAAGGACTGAGGAAGTTGGAGCTTGAAAACCAGCGATTACAAAAACGCATTCAGGAATTGGAACAAGCTGTAGAAGAACGCCCGGCTCAAGAATGGGGCAATACTCTTACTAAGCAAGCAACCAAGGCGTTAAACAAGCAGGTTAAACAAGCCCTGGATAAGACCATTGACCTGCGATCGCTGGCTATTGAATCACCAAAGGAGAATGCCCAAGAGTGTCTCAGGCTTATGGGTATCGCTTTGGGTAATTTGGCCAGTGCTATGAATAACACCCAGGCACTTCAAGCAGCTGCAATCATCCTCGGTAGTGAACCAACACCGTCTGCGATCGCATATCGAGCCGAACAATTGCAACTACTACCCCAAGCCGTTGGTGATATTCGGACTGTGTTATCAAAGCCTGGGTGTAGTTGGTGGGATTATCTGGAAGTGGCTACTGAGTATGAGGTAATCAAACAAGATTACTGGGGAGAACTAAGCACTCAAGAAACAGAGCTAATCACTGCCCTTGAGAAAGCCGAATCCTCACTCATTGCGGAACCAATGGTTCCTGACGAAAACCCTGCTGATTCTGGTTCTTTTGATGGTGAAGTGATAGGGCTTGGTTCCATCGTTGCACACGCTGATCCTTACTGCGCCTTATACCCAAAAAGAGGTGAAGTCATCGAAGACATGGGGGATGAGGTTTGGGTGGCGTGGGAGCATTGGAAGGAAAAACCCAAAAAGACTGACCGCTATTTCAAAAATGAATTGCGTTTCTGGCAAGAAACAAACCAGTAAATAAAACTCGCGCTTATTTCCAAAAGAACTGAATGCAGTACGGCTCAAGTGCTGTCGATATTTTTATGCGTCAAAAATTGGAGTCGATATCAATATGGATGCAATTACATCAACCCCTACTAGCCCTGATAGCCCTTTTGACCGAATCAAAAAAATTGATGAGCAGGGTTACGAGTATTGGTTAGCCCGTGAGTTAATGTCCATTCTGGGATATCAGCAATGGCGACAATTTGAGGATGCCATAGACCGAGCAATTGCCGCTTGCGAAAACATTGGACAGGACAGCAAAAAACACTTTTTGCGTCTGCCCGCAAAAAGTTCAGGAGGTAGACCCAGAAATGATTTCAAGCTTAGTCGTCATGGTTGTTATCTGACTGCAATGAATGAATGGAGATTCTCGAAAACCAGAAATAGCTGCTGCACAGAATTACTTTGCTTTTAAAACCCATGAGGCTGAGTTATTCTCCCAAAACTCAGAACTACTGACCCAACTTTTAGAACGGTTGGAACAGCAAAGTCAAATCATCGAGACGCAAGGCAAGGCGATCGCCCAGTTGCAAGCTCAAATTCAAACCCTGCTGCCTCCATCATCTGATTTTATCCCTCCTGGCTGAGATGAGAACGTTTGGCGATCGCTACCACTACAAGATAAAAGACACTTCAGATTCTTGTTTCGTCGTCGCAACTTCCGACCATCTACCAAAAATGAATCACTGGCTTTACCTGCTGTGGACACTGAACAAATGAAACAGAAGCAGAGGGATGAGGTAGCACGATTGGTTGGTGAAGTATCACCCGAAGAAAAACAGCAATTTCAAGCCGCTAAACGCCAGAAGCTCAGGGAATTTTGGTCACAAGCCCCAGAAGAAGACCAAGAAAATATGCCGTTTTAACCAAACCAGTTTTGACAAATATATAGAAGGTGGAATATGAGCAGCATTGCCTCTACTGACAAATTCTCTGTCCTGGTGATATTGCGCCGGGAGTATCTTGATATTACAGGTAACTTCTGCGCGGCCAAGCTGATTGAGTATTTTCGGCACTGGACAAAGTGGAAGCTCAAGAACCACCGCACCCCTTGGATTTACCAGCCTCTGAAAAACATCTACGCTGACCTAATGGGTGAGCATAGCCTTCATGTAATCAGGAGTGCGATCGCTCTGCTTGAGGAAATGGGCATCATCGAGAAGAAAAAGAATCCAGGTAACGGACAAGATCGGACATGGCAGTATAAATTACACTTCGATGTACTGAATAAGCTACTTGAAAAGAAGCAGGGGAGCAGGGAGATAAGGAGCAGGGGGATAAACACTTTAGAGGATTCAAGATTAGAGGAAGAAGGCATTCTCCCTTGCTCCCTACCCCCTGCCCCCTTGCCTCTTATTGAACACGGCAGAGGCAAAACTGAACATCCCAAACTCAATGCAGAACAATACCACAGATCCCATCCAAAAGTTTCAAAGCCACAGCAACACTCTGCTGTTGAGCTTGAAAAAAGTGAGGAAGTGAAAACTGAGATTTTGGACTGTGACCAGGAAGGGGTTTGTCAAATCCTAGAATCAGAGTTACCCGAAATTACTCACTTCGTTGAAGAGATAGAACAGGTTGACTCGACTACTGAGACAGATTCTTGTGAGGATCGTTCTTCCGTCGCCCCGGTTGCGTTAAATTTTTGTGACGAAGACTTTGGTGATGATGATTACGCCGAGCCACAAGAAAAATCAGTGCAGCCCAGCAACTCAGAGGTTCAAGAAGTGCTGCAACAGTTACGGGAAATACCTTGTACACCGCAATTTCGGCTCAATGCAGAGATTCAACGCACAGTCAGGCGGTGTTGGGAAAATGTACCGGGTGCGATCGCTTATTTGAAGGAGGCAATACGAACTTGGAAAGGCATCAAGTCACCGGAGGCTGTATTTATGGCTGCTTGTAAGGAGGGACGGAAACCGGAATCTGCACAGGCTAAATCGGAGGTGGTTGCTTGGTTTGAGTGGGCGAGGAAAAACAGGATTGTGATTGCTATGTCGGGGAACACTGTGTATACGCCGGATGGTGAGGCTGTGGCGGTTGCGGAAATGATGCGGCGGTTTCCGGTGGGGGAGTGAATGAAGGCTTTGTGTAGTAAAAGTTGGTAATAAAAATATTTGCCAACGCTAGTTGTTTCAAAAATTAAACTTTACAAGTCTCCATACAAGAAAAGACAGATAAGCGCATCCTGGTAGCTTCGGAGCTTGCAACAGGAAGCCAATCCCATACCAAAGGAAGGTGTCCTTTAAGTGCATAGGTGTCAAAAGTTATATTTAAAGAGTTGATCCAGTTTTTATTAACTCTCCATCCAATGAGTTCGCAGAATCTCTCCCAAGCTACGGGATCATAAATGTCTAGCTTATCAGTAACTTCTAAGTAAATGTTTTTCTGAACGCTAAATCCAAAGTGTCCATTGCTATATTTAACCCATAAATTGTTAATTGTACGAAGATCGGTACAAGGAAATTCTAAAAGTTCGTCTGAATCTAATAATCCACCAAGCTCTCTTTTTCCTACAGCCTGTAACATCACTAAATTAGTTTCATTGTCCGCTTCTTTCCATTTTTTTGCTGCTAATAAGTCGCGCAGTTTGGTGTAGTTTATGGCTCTTTCTGATCTCAAGTCATCCGATGAATTTGCTTCTGGGAAAGCACATACTATGCGAAAACCAAAAATTCTGTTGCGGACGTTGGGATCAAATTTAGTGCGATAAGCAGAACGGCAATTTTCAGGCGTAGTAGTCCAAGAACCACCACGCTGTAATCGAGATTCATTATTATCATCTATCCACCAGCTTCCATTTTTAGGCGCTCCATCATAGTTACTATGCCAAGTGTCTAGACACCATTCCCAAACATTCCCGTGCATATCGTACAATCCAAAAGCGTTGGCTACTCCAAAACTGCCTACATCTGTTGTTTGTCCTCGATATATTCCTTTGACTCCAGCACCGTAAGTATACTCCGCATTATAATTAGCCAGTTCTGGTGTGATTGTTTCACCAAAATGAAATGGAGTTGTCTTACCAGCACGACACGCATATTCCCATTCTGCTTCACTGGGCAAACGGTAATTTCTTTTTGTATGAGCAGCTAGGCGATCGCAAAATTCCACTGCATCATACCAGGACACCTGCTCAACAGGTCGCTTATCCCCCCTGAAATATGATGGATCAACATCTAGTTCTTTGTTTATCTGTGGTAATCCTGCGACTGCTCTCCACTGCTCTTGAGTGACTTGATACTTGCCTATGCAAAATTGCTGAATGTTTACTAGATGCTGAGGGCTTTCATTATCAGTACGCTCTAGTTCATCTTCTGGTGAACCCATCATGAAACTACCACCAGGGATTAGCACCATTTCTAGAGTAATTCCATTGCCCAATTTCTCTAGGTAGTATTGTGCTGTTTTTTGTATTCGGTTTATAACTATTTTTGGCATTTATTACTACTAGTTTTACTATCTCACCTAATTTTACGGTTGCAGAAATCAATGGCTTATTTTTGAAAAAAATTTTAAACGCTCCGCTAACAAAGGGAAAAAGAACAAGTGCAAAGGGTCAAGATTTTAAAGTGTAGAGAGCTACTAAGGAATCCTCCCAGCAGCATAAATCACACGAAAAGCATTATCGCCGTTGTGGAGGTCTCGGACATCGTTGTAGCGATATGCAGAACGGCAGTAGTTAGGATAGTAGATCCAGGCCCCACCTCGCAGCACAGCTCTTCCTTGTTTTTGATAAAGGTTATTATTATCATCAAACCATGCGCTACCATCTGTTGGCGCTCCTTTATAGTTACTATGCCAGTCGTCTAGACACCATTCCCAGACATTTCCGTGCATATCGTACAGTCCAAAAGCGTTTGCCAATCCAAAACTGCCTACAACTGTAGTTTCTTCTCGATATGTTCCTCTTACCCCAGCACCGTAAGTATAGTTAGCATTATAATTAGCCAGTTCTGATGTAATTGTTTCACCAAAATGGAATGGGGTAGTTGTTCCGGCTCTACACGCATACTCCCATTCTGCTTCACTTGGTAGTCGATACTGTCTCTTTGTATAAGCACTCAGGCGATCGCAAAACTCCACCGCATCGTACCAAGAAACCTTCTCTACAGGTCGATTTGCCCCTTTAAACCTGGATGGATCAGGGTCAAGTTTTTGGTTAACTGTTGGGAATTCTGCTACTGCTTTCCACTGTGCTTGCGTTATGGGGTATTTGCCTATGAAGAAAGGCTGAACAATCACTTGGTGTTGAGCGCGTTCACTATCACTGCTATCTTTCTCACTTTTGGGAGCGCCCATCATAAATTCACCACCAGGAATCTGTACCATTTTTAGCTGAACATCATTCCCTAGTTCTTCGATAAAATACTGAGATTGCTGACGACTACGCTTGATTGCCAATTCTGTTTTTTGTCCGAATCCTAAAAAACCACCTGATTTTTTTTCTTCAATGGTCGCTACTTCAAATGCAAAAGGCAGTAAATTGATAAGTGGCTCATCTTCGAGAGTAACAATTGCAACTTCAAATGAAAATAACTGGAATTGAGGATCAACCGATACTTCCTCAAATCTGCCTCGAAAATCTATTCGTCCTTCATTGGGATAATTCAACCATCCTTCAAATAACTTACCTGTTTGATGCTCTTCCCAAAAATAACTATTTTCACTATCTACTTTGAAAGTGACACTAGCAGCAGTTTGATTATCGTCAAAACTCCAAGAAAGTGTTTGCCCTTCAAATTTGGAATTTTGAATTGCCGCTAAACCAAAGCGAGAACGGAACTGCACTTCACCTTTTGAGGAAATTAATAAATGTTCTAGTCCTTCATGCCAAGTGCCAGCTTCTCCACCCCATTTGACTGCACAAATATATTCTCCGGCATATTCTTGCAAAAATTGATTTAACTCAATTTTTTCAGCCTCAAGTGCATATTTTCCTCCTAATTGTCGAAGAACTTGAGCTTTAAGTTTTGCAAAGGGACGTAGTTTAGATGCTAAAGCACCATCATTGTGTGTAAGTAGTTGTGCATCAAATTCTTTTATTGATATTCCTAATCGTTTAGCCACAAATTCAGATACTTTAGTAATAACTAAATCAATAGCTGAAATTTGTTTATTCGGCGGAACAAAATCTCTTAATAACTCTCTTACACCATCAACAAACTCATAGGTAAGATACTCAGTATCATCTTGGTGCAAAACTGGCAACCGTTTTAGCAGCCCGCTCATAAAAACTTCTGCCACATGAATTTCTCTCGCATCTGGCAGTAAAGTTTCCCGAATTAGGTTGACTACTGATACACTCACAGGTACTGTTGCCATTAATCCTGCTAAACGTCTAGCTTGTAGAGAAGCATTAGCACGAAATAAGTTAACTAAATCTGAAGCTTCTAGCTTTGGTGTGGCTTGTGAGTAACTTTCATTCGAGGTTGTTTTTTCTTGATGAGAAACAGAATAAAATTTAAATCCTGCTGTTGAAATATTCCCTTGACCTGCTAGAACTTTTGACCATCTGAGTAAAGGTTCTGATTCTAGGGTAATAATAGGAATAGAAGTTAAAGATTTTATAGTTTTTGATTTATCTTTATTATTGTCACTTGACAATTCATCAATATCATCTTCATCCCATAATTGGGCAATTAACTGGGAATTATAGATTCCAGGTGCAAAAGTAGAAAGTAGAACTGGAATTTCATCAACTAAAGCGGTTCTATCCCACAATTTTTCTGGAAGTAGCTGAAGAATAGTAATTAAAGCACGCTGCCCCCATAACTCTAAAACCGGATGAATTAGTTGTTGTCGCCAAATTGGAGAAATACAATCACTTACCAATAGAATTAAACGTCTGCCTTTGGGGTCAATTAATACATCTGGTTTATGCGAAGTAGATTCATCAAATCCTGTACTATTTTCCGAAAGTAATTGGATTTCAGTTTCTGAGTTTTTTAATTTCCAAGTACGTACATCCCGAAAAGCACCATGATGCTTGAGAAGTAGTTGAAATTCCCTAATAGTTTGTTCCCAAATTTCAGTGATACTGGTTTCTTCAACTACTAAAGCTAACTCTAACCATCTTTCTGGAGTGCTTTTGAGAACGGGTATCCCAATTTGATCTTCTGCAAAGCGTTGAACTGTGGCTTCCTCATCCAATATCTTTTCTGTAGGAGATGGTACTTTCCGCATCAGAGGACGAAGCGCACGTCCTAAAGCTAGGGAATTTCTTAGTGCTTTTGCTGCGGGTATTTTGATAGGAATCGCTTCTGAGTTTTCTGTGGGGCTTGGCTTTTGTGTTGGGGGAGAAGGAAGAACCACTGAAGAAGAAGGTTCGTTAACTGAAGTAACTGGAAGTTCAGTAGCTTGTGATTTTGAAGTTGTTACAGGTGTATTTGAGAAGTCTGGTTTTGATGGTTGTAATGATGTTGCTGACTTTACTGGTTGCTGGTGTGGCTGTTGTTGCGATGATTCTATGTGAACCGCCAACCAGAAAATATCTGCTAGTTCTGTAGCAGTAAATTTAAACCCCGCTTCTTGCAGAATAGCGATCACTCGCTCTATCATAGTCCATCTCTACTATTTAAGTAGCGCAGCAAGTGTTCTATTAATTTTGCTTTTGAGCCTTTATCTTTGACTTTATCTTCATTATCAGGTTCAAGCATAGGCGAATCAGGTTTATTAGCTGTATTTGTCAACATATAAATAGCATTGAGTAATTGGTCTGTAGCTAAATCACCTTGATCTCGCCGTTTGAGAAACTGCTCAATAATTATCTCTGCTTGCTCAATAATATCATTACCTAAATGAGCTTTGACAATGTTGTCTAATTCTTCACGGCTTGGTTGTGGTAAATCTAATCTTAAACAACGTCGTAAAAAAGCAGGTGGAAATTCTCGTTCACCATTACTTGTTAAGATTACAAAGGGAAATTCTGTACACTTGACTTTACCTTTATCAATAATTGCCGTTTGATTGTCATAAGTTTTTACATTAATTTCATTTAATTTATTTTTGCTATCTTGATTCTCTAAATTAGCTATTCTTGCTAATTCAGGAATATCAAATTCTCCTTCTTCAAAAATATTTAATAAATCATTAGGTAAATCAATATCGCTTTTATCCATTTCATCAATTAATAATACCCTGGGCTTCTTCAAGCCTGAAGGAAATAATGCTGTTCCCAACGGGCCTAATTGAATATATTTACCAATTTCTGCTAAGTTATCTTGATTGTTTGCTTTAGCATCTTGTAAACGTCCAATAGCATCATAGCTATACAGTCCTTGTTGTAAAGTCGAGCGAGTAGTAATATTCCACCGCAATACTTCACCTAATTTTAATTCCTTAGCTACTGCATAAGCTAAAGAAGTTTTACCTGTCCCTGGTTTTCCTGTTACTAACAAAGGACGACGTAGATAAAGTGCTGCATTGACTAATTCTATTTCTTCTTTTCTAGAGCGATAAGTAGAACCTCGTTCTTGTTTTTTAAATGTTCGCCAACTAGGGGGTTCAGGAAGGGTTTCGATGCCATCATGAGGGTTTTCAGGGTTGCCTTGAAATATTTTCCAGGAGGTCATGGTGTTGTATACTCTTTTTTGGAAGGTGGTACTATATAAGGGTTTTCCCATAGTAACGAGAGATGATGTCCAATACGTTGCTCGTGATCGCAAGAAAAATCAGATGACCGTCTCTGCCTAACTCGTTCTGGGATTTCAGTTATCAAACATTTTAGTAATTCTTTCATTTCATCTTCAAAATTTGGCACATTTAGTTCCTGCCTGAACCATAATGCAAGGGGAAGTGCAGTTGTATTAATTGCTTTAAAATAGTCCTCTGTTGGTACTGCTTTAATTAGTGTTAAGGCAACTACATCATCTTGATTTATTTTTGAAAAAAGTTCTGTACTAGAAGAAAACTCTCCAGAGATAAAGCACTGAAAGCAGTTATCCTGAGTTAAACTAATTAAAGTATTCCATTTTTGTACCCAAACATTTCTGAAGCGATATTTATTTAAACGATTACTAGAACGAACAATAACTTTATATAAACTACCAATAGAAACTGGAAAATCTTCATTCTGAATTTTCCAAGTATCAATTGCTTCATTTAATAGCCCATAAGGTAAGAAAATTTCAATTGTTGGTTGAGCAGAGTTATCATTGAGATAGGGAGTAACTTGTTCAATATAATCATCTATTAAGATAGATATTTCTGTAAGCGAAAATATTTCTTTCTCTTGATTTTGAATTTCTAATGGCTTATAGCCCTTTGCTGTTTGGTAATTAAATTCATCATTTCTCCCATCATGAATAAACCAAGCTGAAACGAAATAATATTGGTTTTGATGTTGTTGACTAGGACTTAATAAGATAAGTAAGTGAGTGGGTACAGTATTTAGTTCATTTCTGACAGTATTGGGATTTACTATGGAATTTGACAAGGTTGAACAGTTATTCGTGTTACGCTGCAACCAAATTTTTAGCTGTTCTAAAATAGGGTTAGAATTTTTTTATTGCTCTAACAAAAGTTTTGATAAACAAGATACAAAATTTACTATATACTCTATCTCGTTATTTTGAGATTTCTTTTTAAGGCTACTCAAAATTTCTGTGATAGTACTTGGTATTGTATCCTCCCAATCTTCATACCATACCAATTCAGAATAGGATTTTAAATAAAGTTGTTTTATTTGTCTAAAAAACTTTTCATCTAAATTAATCAATTTAATTAGTAAAATATATAAAGAACAAATATTTAATTTCTGCACTAATTCTATTAAGCTATCATCATCTTTGCTCGTTAATTTTTCATTAATTATTTGAATTAATATCTCTGGTAGATTCTGCAATGCTGAATTTCCAGGGACTTCTTTCAATGCTCCTTCAATTAAATCTGAGATCCATCCTTCTTGCTCAAGCCTTATTATTAAATCGAAAATGACTTGACTATAATCACTATTATCTGGAACATCAGATTCTTCTATATCGAGGTGAATCCGAAGCATTCTCACCAATTTATCCCGGTTAGGAAAAGCAGATTTAAGTGCTGTCCTTATTTTTTCTATTGCTTTCCCAGGCAAAACCATTAATGACTACTCCAAAATTACCAAAAAATAAATTTGATTATGAAATATTTTCACCATATTTCCTCACCACTTAATAAACCCTGTAATAAATCTTGCCTATCTAAACGGGAGCAGATAGCACTAAAAGGAGTTCCCGCATTATATTTGGCGCTTTCGTATGCCGGATCTCCACTATGATGTAGTGCAACTAATTGCCAGTTAATATCAAAACAAGGAGAACCAGAAGAACCAGGTTCAGTATTAGTTCTGTATTTAACCATTGTGCCATTTTCATTAACACCAATAATGGCTTCTGTATCAAATCCCAGCTTTAATGGCTCACCTTGTGGGTGTTGCAGTATAAACAGTGGGGTATCAGGCACAAATTCATATACCTCATCAGTGAACTTAATCCATCCTCTTTCTGGGGAACTTGGCTCTGGTTTTGTGCCAATAGCTTCTTTTCCTGGAACTCCATCGACTCGAAGTAAGGCATAGTCCAATTCATCGGGTGTCGGTAATCGGGTTTCTTCATCTGGAAGATAAGGACTTTGATCAATCAACCAATCATTTTGTACTAAACAATATTTTGTCCCCTGGTTAATAACTTTGCCTTCCACTTGTTTATAATCAAAACGCAAAATTATATTGTTAGGAGTAGCTTTTTCTAATATTATAGGCTCTATAACATGATAATTAGTAATAACAACATTGGGTGCAATCAAAAATCCTGTACCAAAAGAACGAGCATTATTTTTTTTAGTAATTTCAATACGACAAACTTGTGACTCAAGTTTACCTAAACTTTCTCGCCATGTATTAACATTAAGAAAACTATTCGTTTTTTTGATAATTTTTTCTAGTGACCCTCTTGCTGTGAGTTCTGTTGGCATAGGAGTAGCAAGTTTTAGCTCCTGTGCAATCACAAACAATTTTTGGTTTCCAGGATTGGACTCACGCGCACCTGCAATTAATTCATCAACCCATCCCTCAGCTTCTGCTGCTTGAATCAATCTAAAAACAATAGCTTTTAAATCATCCCCCATTGCATAGGCATTCAAATTCTTGTCTAATCTAAATCTGACTACTTCTGCCAGTCTTACTTGCTCAGGAAACGCATCAATTAAAGCATCTGTTAATTGTTTAAATTGTAAGCCTTTTAATTTCATAGTAATTTTTTAAAGATTTATTTAAATAGCTCCTCAAGCTGAATGTCTTTTATTAATTTAAAGTTCTTCACGGATAATTTCATACCAAAAAGATAAATCTTTGACTTTATGAGAACCCATTTGAGGATGTCGCCCAATCCCAAACCCATCTCTATACTGCAACCATGAATTACGGTATACTCCTATAGTATTGCCAGTAACTTTATTCAGGATTTGATAAGCTAAATTACCTAAAATTGATGCCCCACCAATCGCAGTGGTTACAGTGCTAACCTGTGGTGCAGCTACAGCTAGTCCTAAGAGTGTTCCGATTGCACCTTGAATTTCAGGCGATTGCAAGTTCTTATAAAGTAAGGTTGCTAAGTCTTCCGAGTCTTGGCGATCGCGGGATACTGTGATGAAGATATCTAAGAAATGAAGAGCCTGTCCATAGAAGATTAGTAACCCGTTTTCACCTGTAGGCAAACGATCCTGACTTTTAATTCCTGGGAAACGAAAGGTTTGAGGCATATAAATGCTTGCTGCTTCACCTGCTGTTGCGTTACCGTGAATGACCAGGGCATCTAAGCGCATCTGTGCATCACCAAACCATTTTTTTGTATCCCAAATCATAATATCTTGCAATCTTACAGCCAAATTCACAGCTTGCGGTTGGCTACTAGATTCTCGACTATTACTCCTATTCTGTTGTTCAAATCTCATTTCACGCTGTATCTGCTCAATAGCTACAGCATCGGGAGGAATAACTTCATCAATTAACCATTCCTGTTGAGTCATCTATTGCTCCGCATAACTGCTAGTCCAAAAGCGCATACAAAACTACAAATGTACAAACACAGAATGATACTAGCAGCCTCAAGCATGTTAACGATAGTAGTTAAACTTAAGCAGAATCGAAACCTTTGCTAAAAACTTGCTGTGTCCGTGATGTAGTTTAGATTTCAGCGTTAGCTAATTTTAACGGAGATTTATGAAATGGGAAAATTTTATGTTTACATTTATACACACTGCAAGAGCCAACAATTTTGCAAAGGAAAACCCTAAAGCAACCTGGAGAAACAATCGCTTTTCTTTGACAGTAGCCGTTTTTGATCAGTAGCAGATGATGAGTGCGATCGCCTGTAGCAGTATGAATGAGAAAGGTTCAACTGAAAGCTTGGGAACGCTGAAGTAGGAGCAATCAGTAGTATTGTTATCGATAAAATACTGCTCTAGAGGAAAACCAGAAGTTAATGAAAAATCTTCGTTGGCAGCGAGTTTTATTGACGGCAGGGTTAATCACGTTAACCATCTTCGTCGTTGCTACTGCCTACCGCGAATGGCAAGCAAAAACACAAGGATGGTGTGTCCGTTTTGCGCCTGATGGTAGTCAGAAGGTTTTGTACGGAGGCGATTGTTGGAAGAAACCTTAGTGCTGGCGCGATCATACTTCAGGTAGTCGCATACCTCAGCACTCGCTCCCAATCCCAACGCCAAGCTGTCTCTACCGTGATTTCTTTGCCGTTGGTGAACTTGATAAATTCTGTGCCTTCATCATAAAAAACATCTGCAACAAGGCGATTGCGGACATCATACCCCCACGTTTTGACTGCTGCATTCCACCATCTCTGCCCCGGTGATTCTAGTATGGGTAACTCTTCGCTTTCTTATAGTTTAATGGTTGATAGAGATGCCCTGCTTGTACACCCCAGTTCAGGCTCAATGCAGAGATTCAACGCACAGTGAAGCGAAGTTGGGAGAATGTGCCAGGTGCGATCACGTAAAACAATAAGTTCTTAAAGTTACTTTAAGGTTTTCCATATATTTTTTAACCCATTGTCATTGTGACCGTCTGCGATCACTGCTATTGCTCCAGTAGCCCTTTTGGGAAAACTTTTGGGTTTACTGATCGTGGGTTGAGGCAATAAAATTTTAATCTCACACTAATTTTGGCGATGTATCAGGGTATTAAAATAAACCTCAACCCCGCCTACGACTCACACAGATGTATCCCAAACACCGCAAATATGCCCTCATTGCCCTACTGGGTGTGATTCTCAGCGTTAACTTAAATTTACCCGAACTAGATTTTCTCCTCAACCTTAATTCAGTTGCCGTAGCAACAACCCCAGACCCACGTAAAGCTCAAGCAGATAAACTGTTTAACCAAGGTAATCAGCAGTATCAAATCAGTCAATTTGAAGCAGCATTACAGTCTTGGCAACAAGCATTAATTATTTATCAAGAAATTAAAGACCGTAAGAGTGAGGTTGCAGCACTAGGAAGTCTCGGTGTTACTTATAATTCTTTAGGAAAATACCCAAAAGCCATTGAATACCAGCAGCAGAGTTTAGTCATCGCGCGGGAAATCAAAGACCGTAAGGCTGAGGGTAATGCACTAGGAAATCTTGGTCTTACTTACTATTATCTAGGAGATTACCCAAAAGCAATTGAATACCAACAGCAGAGTTTAGTCATCGCGCGAGAAATCAAAGACCGTAAGGGTGAGGTTGCAGCACTATGGAGTCTCGGTGTTACTTATGATTCTTTAGGAAAATACCCAAAAGCAATTGAATACCAACGGCAGAGTTTAGCTATTGCCCGTGAAATCAAAGACCGTAAGGGTGAGGTTGCAGCACTAGGGAGTCTCGGTGTTACTTATGATTCTTTAGGAGACTACCCAAAAGCAATTGAATACCAGCAGCAGAGTTTAGTCATCGCGCGGGAAATTAAAGACCGCTTGGGTGAGGGTAAAGCACTAGGAAATCTCGGTAATACTTACAATGCTCTAGGAGACTACCCAAAATCAATTGGGTATACACAACAAGTGTTAGCAATCGCGCAAGAAATAAAAGATCGTTTGAATGAGGGTAAAGCACTAGGAAATCTTGGTCTTACTTACTATTATCTAGGAGATTACTCCAAAGCCATTGAATACCAACAGCAGAGTTTAGTGATTGCGCGAGAAATCAAAGATCGTAAGGGTGAGGGACAGTCACTAATCAATCTCGGTAATGCTTACTATTCTTTAGGAGACTACCCAAAAGCAATTGAATACCAACAGCAGAGTTTAGTGATCGCGCGAGAAATCAAAGATCGTTTGAATGAAGGTAATGCACTAGGAAATCTCAGTATTGTTTACCAGTCTTTGGGAGACTACCCAAAAGCAATTGAATACCAACAGCAGAGTTTAGTAATCGCGCGGGAAATTAAAGACCGCTTGGGTGAGGGTAATGCACTAGGAAATCTTGGTCTTACTTACTATTATCTAGGAGATTACCCAAAAGCAATTGAATACCAGCAGCAGAGATTAGTGATCGCGCGGGAAATCAAAAATCGTAATGGTGAGGGTAAAGCATTAGGAAATCTTGGTCTTACTTACTATTATCTAGGAGATTACCCAAAAGCAATTGAATACCAGCAGCAGAGTTTAGCGATCGCGCGGGAAATTAAAGACCGCTTGGGTGAGGGTAATGCACTAGGAAATCTTGGTCTTACTTACAATTTTTTAGGAGACTACGCAAAAGCAGTTGAATACCAGCAGCAGAGATTAGTGATCGCGCGGGAAATCAAAGACCGTATTGGTGAGGGTAATGCACTAGGAAATCTCGGTACTGCTTATCAGTCTTTGGGAGACTACCCAAAAGCCATAGAATACCAGCAGCAGAGTTTAGCGATCGCGCGGGAAATCAAAGACCGTATTGGTGAGAGTAAAGCCCTAAGAAATCTCGGTAATGCTTACGAGTTTTTGGGAGACTACCCAAAAGCAATGGAATATCAGCAGCAGAGTTCTGATTTGTCCCGTTAAGTCTGTTTTTTGACAGTGACTTTTTATTTGTCGCTGTGCCAAATTAAATAGGTTGAAGTAAATAATTATCGTTGGAATAACCCTCATTTGTCACTCTAAGCAGAGGAAAATACAAAATCAGGGTGAGTCAGGAATATAAAAAGTGGGGAAGTAAGACCATAAACAATGGATTGAAGTTTAGCAAATCCTAATCATAGTTGAGCGATAGGAAAAACTGTCAGCCAAGGCTGGATTAAGTTAAATGGTGTAGTTCTTTTAATGTCGGCGATCGCTTATTTGATTCTGAGTCGTACCTTAATTTCTCATCATGGTCGAGACTCAATGCTGTCCAAGGCGGTTGGGCGAGATTTTAAGGGCAAAATATCGGTGTTGATTTATGGGGTGGCAATTCCCCTTACTTTTGTAAAACCGTGGTTTGGTGGTGCATTGTATGTTCTGGTTGCAATTATGTGCCTCATCCCTGACCGTCGGATTGAAAGGACGCTTAAACCTTAAAGATTGATCAGATGGAGGTCAAGTCTGGTGCGTTCGTTGCAGAAGTTGGCGCATCGCTCCCTTCGAGTGGGCAAGCCGGCAGAAGATTGTGATTCCAATGTCAGGGGGAACTGTGTATGCGTCGAATGGTGAGGCTGTGGCGTTGGCAGAGATGATGCGGTGGTATCTAGTGGGGGAGTAAGTGCGAACACGCCTATGATAGAAAGAGATTGCTGATAAAGCGAGTTATGGCTTATGTCTCTGACTATCAAAGACTTAGAACAATTACAGTCAC